>JALSKA010000262.1 GCA_026989095.1 Ardenticatenaceae bacterium | reverse complement strand
GCGCTCTTCTTCTCCCCGACGTCAGCGTCCCCGCCGGTTGTTGGACCGTGTGCGCGAGGTGTTGCGCCGCAAGCATTATTCCTACCGCACTGAGCAGGCGTACATTCACTGGATTAAGCGCTACATTCTCTTCCACAACAAGCGACATCCCAAGGAGATGGGAGGCCCCGAGATCGAAGCGTTTCTCACCCACTTGGCGGTGGAGGAAAACGTGGCCGCCTCCACTCAAAATCAGGCGCTCAGCGCCCTCCTGTTCCTCTATCGTGAGGTGCTCCGACGGGAGATTGATGTTCCCATTGAGGCCGTGCGTGCCAAGAAGCCCAAACGCCTTCCCACTGTGCTCACCCGAGAGGAGGTTCGGCGGGTGTTCGCCCATCTTTCCGGCGTTCATCTGCTCATGGCACAGTTGCTGTACGGCAGCGGCCTACGCCTTATGGAATGCCTGCGCCTGCGGGTCAAGGATGTGGAATTCGCCCGCCACCAAATCGTCGTGCGTGATGGCAAGGGCCACAAGGACCGTATCACCGTCTTGCCTGAGGTCATTGTGGAACCCCTCCGGCGCCACCTGCAGCGCGTTCAAGATATCCACAAGCGCGATCTCGCCCGAGGTTTCGGTGCCGTCCACCTGCCCAACGCTCTCGCCCGGAAGTACCCGAACGCCGAACGTGAGTGGGCGTGGCAGTGGGTCTTTCCCTCAACACGCCTCTCGGTGGACCCCCGATCAGGCGTGGTGCGACGCCACCACGCGGACCCTAGCGGGCTCCAGAAGGCCGTGCGCCGGGCCGCCCGCGCGGCCGGCATCTCCAAGCGCGTCACGCCCCACACGTTCCGCCATTCTTTCGCCACACACCTCCTCGAGGCCGGTTACGACATCCGCACCGTCCAAGAGCTGCTGGGCCACAAGGACGTGAAGACCACCATGATCTACACCCACGTGATGCAGCGGGGTCCCTACGCCGTCCGCAGCCCGTTGGACGGCTGAGCAACATCCGCGCGCTGGCTTGCCGGTGAAGTCGGCCGCAGCCCTGTGCTTCGAGGGAAGTTCCTGGGGCTACGCTGTCGTAACCACGGCGGCCAAGTCGTCCGCCGGCGGGCTGTGCAGGCGCCAATACTGGCCCAACAAGTTGCCGCCCACTAAGTAAGACCAGAAGGAGGCCCACGGGCTCAACAGGCCACAGGTGAAGGTGCCCACAACAGTGGCGACCACGCTGGCGCCCAAGTAAAGCAGGATGACGGCCAGATACTGTCCCATGTTCCGCTGCACGAAGCGCCAGATGGTGCCGAACTGGAACATGCCGCTCAGTTGACCGGTCTCCAAGTAGCGCACCGTGGCCGCGGGCAGCCAGAAGGCCAAGAAGATGGCGTAGAGGAACATCAGGCAGTAGAAGCACAAGACGAGCAGTCCCACTGCTCCGGCGGCGCCTTCATTGTCCCCCGCCATCGTCATCACCAGAAACAGACAGCAGACGAAGAGCACCAAGGGCAACGTGTAGGCCAAGTATCCCACCGTGGCTGTCAGCCCCCGCCGAAACAGGCGTCCCATGTCGCCCCACTCGGGCAGAGGAAGGTCCTGGCCCCGGGCCGTCTGTTCGACGACCTCCAAGTAGTAGCCTACGAGCAGGGGAATAGGAATGAGGAAGAACGAGAGGAGCGAGATCACTCCCCCGATGAGCACCTTGACGACCCAGTTGGCGTCATCAAAGGTGAACCGAAACGCCCTGCCGATGTCCAGCGATGCCATGATCCCTCCTCCGTATATGCGTTCGCCCCGGCCTGTTCAACACCCAAGAGCTTTTTGCACACAGCGTGTGTGCCTCCTCTACGCGCCTCTCCGGCCCCATGTTGCGTTCTCACCTATGCCCCGCCCGACCTGTCCACGCCGAAGTAGGCGGCCAACACGTCGCGCACCACCGGCGCGGCCACGCCGGAGCCCTCGCCAGCGTTCTCCAGCATGGCCACCACGGCCACCTCGGGCCGGTCGGCCGGCGCGTAGGCCGCGAACCAGGCATGGGGCTCCTCGCCGGGGGCCTCGGCCGTGCCCGTCTTGCCGGCCACGGGGATCGGGAAATCGCGGAAGACGAAGTTGGCCGTGCCGCGCGGCGGCTGTGTCACCCGGGCCAGGGCGCTGCGGACCGTCTCCATCACCCCGGCGCCCACGTCGAGCGTGCCCACCACCTCGGGCTGATAGGTGACCGTGGACGCCCGGCCCGTCACATCCTCGGCCATGGCCAAGAGCGTGGGACGGTAGATCGTGCCGCCGGACGCCACCGTGACCATCATGTGGGCCACCTGCAGGGGCGTGACCAGCAGGAACCCCTGGCCGATGGCCATGTTCACCGTGTCCCCCGGCGTCCATCCCACGCCCACTTGGGCCCGCTTCCACCCGTCGTCCGGCACCAGCCCGGCCTCCTCGTCCACCTCAATGCCCGTGGGCGCGCCGAAGCCCATGCGGCGGGCAAATGCCTGGAGGAGATTGGGGTCCTGGTTGTAGAGAGCCAACCCCACCTCGTAGAACACCACGTCACACGACTCGATGAGCCCGTTGTAGAGGTCGATCACCCCGTGACCGTCCCGCTTCCAACACCACATGGGAATGCCCAAGCGCGTCCACACCCCCGTACACGTGAACGTGCTCTGGGGCGTGAAGAGGCCGGTCTCCAGCGCGGCCGTCATGGTGACGATCTTGAAGACCGAGCCACAGGGATAGAGCCCCTGCGTGGCCCGGTTCACCAGCGGCCGGTCGGGCCGTTGGGCCACGGCCAGGCGCTCCTGAGGGCTCAACAAGTTGGCCACGGCGTTCGGGTCGAACCGGGGAAAGCTGGCCAAGGCCAGCACACGCCCTCCCGGCACCTCCAGCACCACCACACTGCCCCGCCGCTCTCCCAAAAGCGCCTCGGCCCGCTCCTGGAGGGCCATGTCCAGCGTGATGTGGACGTTGCGGCTCTGCTCGGCCGGCACGTCGGCCAGCGTGCTCACCTCCGCTCCGTCCGGCGAGAGCACCACCAACCGCCCCCCCTTGCGGCCGGCCAGGAGGGGCTCGGCCGCACGCTCCACCCCCAACTTGCCCACCAAGTCGGTCTCCTCGTATCCCCGTTCGGCCAGCGTTGCCAGCTCCTCGGCGCTAATGGGGCCCACGTAGCCCACTACGTGGCCGGCCCGTTCTCCCTGGGGGTAGGCGCGGGCCGCCCGCTCGCGCATCTCAATGCCGGCCACTTGGGTGAGGGCGTCGTAATTTGCCTGCGCCTCCTCGGCCGAGATCAGCCCCACGGGCACAAACCAGTCGGCCGGTTGGCCGGCGTACCGGGCGGCAATCTCCTCGGGGGGGCGCCCGAGGAGGCGGCTGAGCGTGGCCAGCAGTGTGGCCTCGTCCTCGATCCGCCCGGGGACCACGCCCACAGTTACCACCACGCCGTGGGTGGCCAGAATGACCCGCTCCTTGGCGTAAATGACGCCCCGGGGGGGCACGCGGGGGAAGAGCTTCACGAGGTTCCTCTCGCCCAGCTCGGGGAGAATGGCCGCCGGCGTCCACGTGATGCGCCACTCCCCCTTCTCCAGCCGCATCCAGAGGCGTGGCCGGAAGGTCAGGGGGCCTGTCAGGCGCGTGTGGTACGTCACGTCGAAGTCGGCGCCGGCCTCCTCGGCGCTGAGCCGGCCGGCGGCCACGAGCTCCGTCTCGAAGGCGTAGATGCGGGCCTCGCGGAAAACGCCCCGGTAGACTGCCTCGAAGGCGTCGCGGTCCAGAGCCCGGCGCGTCGGCTCGGCGAGGAAGGCGTACATGGTGTCGAAGTCATCGGCGTTCCACGCCCCGAGGAACGCCCGCGCCACCGGCTCCGGCGAGGGCGCCGGCGGGGTCGCCGTCGGCGTCAGGGGCACGGCCCGCCCCCGCCCACAGGCGGAGATCAGCGCGGCCAGGGTGCCGGCCGGGATGAGCTTGAGCAACTGCCGGCGGGTGAGGGTCATGGCATCGGCTGACCTCCGTCGGTTGACGGTTTTAGGCGCTGAGGTGTATGTCATTCTACTGCAATTGCCCCGACAGGCCAAATGTTCCTTGCCCGCCTCCCCGTGCGACGTTGATATCTGTCCGGGAAATGGCGTGGGCTATGCTTTCTCCCAACTTCCGCAGGTGACCTCCAACACCTCGTGCCGGGGAAGGCACGCACTCGTGCGGCCCCCCACGGTCACGTCGCTGCCTGATGGGTACACGCTTCAAGGACACCCCAAGGGGAGGACCAAGTTCTCCGATGACATCACCAAACCGGGAGGGCCTCCGGGCGCGTGTCGGTAGAGGCGCACCGGGGCCGTGGGCCAGTTGCCGGCCACGGTGTAGAGCAGATCGCCGTTCTTGCAGAGCACGCTGAAGAGCCCCGCGCTGTTCATCTCCTGCCCTGGAATGGGAAACTCCGCCAGAGTGCCGGGGCGGTCTGGCCGGAAGAGCACGTAGCGCGTCGTCCGCACCTCACCCGGAACGCCCGGTACTGGGGTGCCCAAGTGGATCACCAGCGTGGGCACATCCAGGTCGGCTCCCCAGCGGAGTTCGTCCAGCGCCTCGGTGTCGGTGGTCAACACGGGCCACCACGTCCCCTGAAGTGTGTCCCACACGATCACATCCTGCCACGTTGTCGTCATGGCCGCGTAGCGCCCGTCGGGACTCAAGGTCGCGTAGGCGTCCTCGGGGGCTTTGAAGGGCGGTTTTAGCCACCTCGTGCGCCCCCCGGGCACTTTGAGGGCCAAGAGGCGAAATTGGGAGGGGGGCTGCTGCTCTGCCCGCCGCACTGGGAGCAGGATGATCTCCCCTGTTTCGAGGCGCCATCCCAGGGGCACGTATGCGTACCCGCCCGGGAGGAGGAAGGAGAGCACCTCGCCGTGGGGCATGACCACGGCCACTTGGGAGGAGGCCGCCTCCGACGGCGTGATCACGGGGAGCACGCGCTCCACATCGGGCCGCCAGATCACACTGGCGCCGGGCGGCACCTGCTCCCACGCCCCCAATGCGCCCGTGAAGGGCTCGTAGACGGCATACCAGCTCCAGCGGCAGGACGTGGTCGTGAAGGCGAGCAGGAACCGAAGGGATTCCCCCTCGCGCCAGGGCAGGGGGCGTATCCAGAAGCCGGCCTCGTCGTTCACTTGGGCCAACACCCGTCCCCGGCCCTCTGGGCCCAGGGCCATCACGGTGTGGCCGTAGCGCGGGTCGAATGTGGCCACGAAGGCCCTTATCTCCTCGGGAAGCGGCTCCTCCAAGGGCGCGAGGGGAGAACGTGGCCGGCCGCCCGGTGGAGTGGTGTCCCGCACGGGGGGAAGGCCCAGCCGGTCCACGAGAACCGTCTCCCCTGTCAGGCGATAGCCCCGCTCCTTCCACTCCCCGCGCACAGTGAGCTGGCTCCCCGCGCCCAAACACTCCGGTTCGACGGGCATGTTGGTGGCGCTGTGGATGAGCCGGCCGTCCACCTCCAAGAGCACGGGGCGGGACACCCGCCGGAGCCGCACGATCAGGCGGGACCCGTCGCGCACGGTCTCCAGCGTGGCTGTCACCGGCGTCGAGGGTACCACGCGGGGGACGGCTGTCCCGGCGCCGGGCACGGCCTCCTCGCGTCCCAGGGCCAATGCGGCCGCCTGGTGCTCCACGGCCGCCGTCGTCCGCCCGAGCAGGGCGCCGAAGAGCTCATCCCACGAGCCGTAGGAGGCCAGGGCGTGGGTCATCTCGGCCACGGCGCTCAGCCCACCCTGGCGGTAAACCAATTCGACCAGGAAGCGGGCTGCCCACGGGGCCAGGGGGCGTGCTTTTTCCGGCGCCGTGAACTCGGCGAAGAGGGGGGACACCCATCTCTCGCCCAGTTGAGCCCGCCACAGGGCCAGCAGCCGGCCCCGCTCCTCCGAGGAGAGGGCCACGTGGGCCGCGGCCACCCTGTGGGCGGCCTCCACCAGGCGGGGCCCGCCGGGCAGGCTTTCGCCGCTCCGGGGCGTGGGGCCCGCCCGCACCAACAGGGTGTGGGCCAGGGCGAGACGCACTTGGGCCTCGGGCGCCAGGACGCCGTCGTAGGCCACCGTCAGGGGGGAGTTGAGCACAATGGTGTCCTCTTCGTCGCTCACCAGGGGGCCGAACCCGTCGTGGGGGGCGATGACGATGCGCCGCACCGTGCTCCGGTTGAGCCCTCCGCCGGCCCTGTGGACCACCCACTCGGCTTGGGCCTCGAAAAAGGCGGGCAGGCGGTCGGCCAGGGCCTCGGCAAAGGCCGCGTCCCGCTCCCTGTAGACCAGGCGCACGCGGTTGGGGAGCAGGAGTTGCCGCTCCTCGCCCCACTCCTCGCCGTTGCGGGGTGCCCGGCGCCACTCCGTGCCCACCAGGCAGTAGGAGCGCCACTGGGGATGTCCTTCCAGGCGCACTTCCACGTCGGCGCAACGGCCGTCAAAGGATTGTACCTTCACTTCGACGGCGTCGATGGTGCCCGACGGCCGGCCGAAGGTGGCCGCGTAGGCCCGCCGCCACGCCGCCGGCGCGTTGGGCACAACGAATTCAAGGGCTTGGCGGGGCGTGCCCGACAGGCGCACCCGCTCTTCTTCCACCACAAAGGCGAGCACGTCGGCCTGCATTTGGCGCTGTCGGCCGTTCACCCGCAGCCAGAGCATGGCGCCTAGGAGGAGGACGAGGCTCCCGACGACGAGCAGAAAGCGCCACCAGGAGCGCCCCGTGCCCTCCTGTGGCTCGTCCTCCTCGGACGCCCCCTCGCTGAAGGGCGGCTCCTCGTCCTCGCGCACATACCAGTCGAGCACGGCTCTTCTCCCCAAGGGGCTCTGAACTCAGGGGCAGGTCGCCGAAGGCGGTCGTTCCTCGTGGCAGCCCGCGAGCAGCGCGGCCGCTATGCCTGCCGAGATGATACCCAGCACGCTGTGAAAGGCAATCCGCTCCCACTGCCAGAGCCACCCGCCCAGCGCGCCGCCCAGGAGCCGGCCGGCGCTGAAGGCCGTGATGCTGAGGGCCACGGTGGTGGCCCTGGCGCTGGGCACGCTCTCGCTGATCAGGGGAATGAGGGAGACGATGCCGAACTCGAAGCTCAGCATCATGAGGCTGAGCCCGGCCAACGTCGCGCCCAAGCCCCACGGGGGGAGTGCGGGCAGCAGGGCCAAACTGAGGGCCAGGCCGGCCAAGCCGGCCAGCACACTGCGCCGTTTGCCCACCCGGTCGGTGATGACCACGGTGCCGAGCTCGGCCAGGGCCTCGGCCACGCCGAGGGCCACGGAGGCCAAGCCCAGGCCCGTCAGGCTCAGGGAGAAGG
>JALSKA010000261.1 GCA_026989095.1 Ardenticatenaceae bacterium | reverse complement strand
CCGGCACACGCCCCACATCGCGCCACCCGAGGGCCGAGGCGCGCGGACGTCGCCCTTGGCCTCACCTCACCGCCGGCGCAACACCTTGACGACCCGGTAGGCCAGAAGCAAGATGGCCAGGAGGAGGACGGCCGCCGAGGCGGCGGCATTGAAGTCCACTTCAGGCAAGCGCGTGGCCAGAGCATCCGGGGAGAAGCCGGACAAGTCGATGACGATCTCGCCCCCTGTGATGGTGAGAACGGAGAAGAGGGCCACCATGAGGAGGAGGAAGACGAGCAACAGGTAGAGGGCGCGCAGGGCCAAGGCGCGCAGGCTCTCCTTCAAGGTGCTGCGGGCCATGATGCCCAACACGATGGGCCAGACGAACTTGCGCACCAGCACGAGCAGCACACCGTAGAGGGCCACGTAGGCCAGTACCTTTTGGATCGGCTCGCTGTTTTGGAGGATGGGGTTGCTCAGTTCGATGCCCATGATTTCCGCCGCATTCGTTCTCGCAGGCGCCGTCGCAGAAGGTGACCCCGGCTGCTCCTGGGCAGCGAGTCCACGAAACTGGCCGCCGAGGGAATTTTGTAGCCGGCCAGCCGGCCGTGCAGGCTCTCCAAAATTTCGGCCGCCAGCCGCTCGTCGGGTTGCACGCCAGGCTTGGGCACCAGGAACGCGTGGACCCGCTGGCCGGCCAGCGGGTCTGGCAGGCCGACGACGGCCGCGTCGGCCACCACCGGGTGTTCCCGCAACGCCGTCTCCACCTCAGCCGGATCGATACGATATCCGCCCCGCTTGATCACGTCGTCTTCCCGCGCCACAAACCAGAAATAGCCCTGCCGATCACAGTACACGTAGTCGCCGGCATAGTTCCACCCGTGTCGCACGGCGGCTTGCTGGGTCTCCCTGTCCTTCCAGTAGAGGGTGCCCGTCGGCCCGCGCACCACCAGGTGGCCGATTTCGCCCGCGCGCACTTCCCGGCCCTCGTCGTCCACAACTTTCACGTCATAGCCCGGCACGGGCCGGCCCAAGGAACCGGGCTTGGGCGTGGCGGGCACGGCGTTGGAGAGGAAGAAGCACAGCATCTCCGTCGTCCCGAAATTTTCCAAGATGGGCAGGCCGAAGCGATCCGACCACGCCCGGTAGGTCTGCTCGGTGAGGGGTTCGCCGCTGGAGAGGAAGAGGCGCACGTGCCGGAAAGCCTCTGGGGGCGCGCCTTCGGCCAGGAGGTGGCGGTAGACGGTGGGCGTCAGGAGGGCTATGGTCACGGGCCACCGGCGCACGGTTTCCACCAGGGCAGCAGTGGTCATGGTGGGCACCAGGGCCGCAGCCGCGCCGAAGCGGAAGGGGAGCACGCCGGCTGCCACGTAGCCCTGGAGGAGCCCCAACGGTGTCAGCGTGACGACTGTGTCCTCCTCCCCCACGCGCCAGACGTGCTTGCCGAGCACGTCGGCCACAATGAGCGGCGCCTCGTTCCGGTGGACTGTGCCCTTGGGGTGCCCCCCATCGCCCCGATACGTGTAGAGGATGAGGGCCGGCGCCTCCCGGGGCCGGCGCACCGGGGCGAACGACGTGGGCCCGCCGGCCACCACGTCAGCATAGCCGTAGATGTGACGGCTCTCGTCCGAGGGCTGGCCCAACACCACCACCCGAGGGCAAGGCGCGGCCCTGCGCGCGGCCAACAGTTCGGGCAGCAATTCGGCCGTGGTCACGGCGCACGAGACTTCCGCGTCGCGCAACACGGCACACAACTCCCGCCGGGAGAGTTGGGGGGGCACCGGCACGGCGATCCCTCCCAGCCGCTGGACGGCCAAATGTGTCACCACAGCTCCCGGCACGTTGGGCATGTAGATGAGCACCCGCCCCCCTTCACTCGCACCCAGCTCCGAGAGCCCGCCGGCCAGCCGGACCACTTCCCCGTGCAAGGCCGCGTAGGTGAGCGCCCCGGTGCCCGCGTACAAGGCCGGCCGCTCACCTCGGCCGGCCTCCACGTGGGCGTCCACCAACAGCTCACACACGTTCAAGGGGTCAGGATAGGCGTGAAACTCGTCGAGGTGGTAGACGTACTCCGGCCAGAGGGAAACGGGGGGCAGCTCATCCGCGTGTCGGGAAACGGCGGGGGCGTCCGGGCGGGCAGGGCGCAGGTCATAGGCCAACACCACCATCTGATACGTGGGCAGGATGGCCTCGCGCACGAAGCCGCGCCGCTCGAACGCGGCGATGAGGGGCGCGTGGTCCACGTAGAACTCCATCAGCACCCTCTCCAGCCCCAAGGAGCGGGCTACGCCGAGCATCTCCTCCAGCAGAAGGTGGCCGATCCCGCGCCGACGGTAGGCGGGGTGAACGTAGAGGCGGATCTTGCCCACCTTCTCGTAGGGGCTCACGGGCCGCCGGTGAAGGGTGGCGTCGGCGATCAACTGCCCCTCCGCCTCCACCACGATAGGGAGCACGCGCTCGTAGTTCACCTCCGTTGCCCAGCGGCGCACCACCTGGGGGTCTGTCACATCGTCGCGCAGGATGCGCAGCTCCTCCTCGTCCACACTGCTGAAGAGAGCCACCAACATATCGGCATCGTCGGGGGTCAGGGGGCGAAGGACAACCTCAGCGCCGTCCTGCAGTGTGACGTGTTTGGGATACTGTTGGAGCAGAGCCTCGATCATGGTCAACGGGTGTTCCGATAGGCATGTTGATCTGTTCCCATGATAATCGAGCTGTGACAAAAGGTCAACTCACCAGCCCCAATGTTCACACTTTTTCGTTGACAGCCCCCTTGACGGCACTATAATAGAAACCATCTGGGGAGGCGAATTTTTGGTCACCCTTCGGCAGAAGTGGTACAATGCCCCTCGACAGCACCATGACAATGAGCGTGCAACGCCACTCCGTGTCCGGCCGTACAGGGGACAACGGGACTCCCGCTCCCCGAACCACGTGAGAAATCCATGGACAATCGGCCGCGTATGAGCCACAAGGACTACTACAACATCCTCGGCGTTCCCCCCGGCGCCTCTCACGAGGAGATCAAGCGGGCCTACCGCCGGCTCGCCCGCCTGTATCACCCTGACCGCAACCCCAACGACCGCTTGGCCGAGGAGAAGTTCAAGGAGATCAACGAAGCCTACCAGGTGCTCGGCGACCCCGAACGGCGGCGCCGCTACGACGCAAAGCGCCACTTCAACAGGAGCAGTGCCGGCCGCCAGTGGCGCCGGCCGACCGGCTCGGTCACTTTCGAGGACTTGTTGGACGCCATGCGCAGCGGCGTCAGGTGGCGCCGGCCTTCCCGCGCGCCGACCCCATCTCCGCCCCCCGCTGACTTGGAACATGAGGTGGACATCACCCTGCGGGAGGCCTACGAGGGCACGCACCGCCTGATCACCCTGAACGCCGAGCGCTTCGAGGTCAAAATTCCGCCCGGCGTGGCCACGGGGTCCCGCGTGCGCGTGCGCGGCAAGGGGCGCCGGCGGCCCGACGGCAGCCGGGGCGATCTCTTCCTCATCGTGAAGGTGCTCGACGATCCGGTCTTCCGGCGCGAGGGGGATGACCTCAGCGTGCGAGTGGCCGTGGACCTGTACACAGCCGTCTTGGGCGGCGAAGTGCGGGTGCCCACCCTGAACGGCGCGGTGATGCTCAAAATTCCACCCGGCACGAACGGCGGCACCCGGTTTCGCATTCGCGGCAAGGGAATGCCCGCCCTCAAGCGGCCGGGCGCCTTTGGGGACCTCTACGCCGAGGTGGAGATTCAGGTTCCCAAAGCCCTGTCGGCCGAGGAGCGCCGCCTCTTCGAGCGGCTGCGCTACTTGCACCGGCGGAACAGGACAACGTGAGCAGCACAATTCATCAACACGGTGTGGACGGAGGTGATAGAAGACAATGAACACCAACCGAGGCGTTTTGTGGGCAACAGCAACGTTCGGGGGCGTTCTCTTCCTGTGTCTCTGCGTGGCCGCCGCCGGCGCCGCCCTCGTGTGGTTTCGGAACCAACCTGAGCTGGCCGACGTGCCGGCGATCGCTGCCACGGCTGAGCCCACGCCGGCCCCGTCCGTGAACATTCCCGACTCCTCGTCCGAACCTACACCGGCCAGCGCTCCCGAACCCCCAGCGTTGCCCGACGACCTGGAGATCGTCAGGGCGCTCAGCCGCGTGGTCAACGACGTGGCCCAGCGCGTGAGTCCCAGCGTGGTCAACATCACCGTGGAAGTGGAAGACGACCTCCTCGGCGGCTTCGGCCAGGGAAGCGGCTTCGTGCTCGACAAAGAGGGCTACATCGTCACCAACAACCACGTGGTCGAGGGGGCGACTTCCATTGTCGTGCGCTTCCAAGACGGCACCGAGGCGCCGGCCGAAGTCGTGGGCGGCGACCCGGACTCCGACCTGGCTGTCATCAAGGTGGACGTGGACCCCGACGTGCTCCAGCCCGTCGAGCTGGGAGATTCGACATCCCTTCAAGTGGGCGACTGGGTCATCGCCATCGGCAACCCCTTCGGCTTCGAGGGCTCCGTCACCCTGGGCATTGTGAGCGCCAAGGGCCGGGCGGTGCGCAACCCAGGGGCGCGCCCCTTCTCCCTGCCCAACCTGATCCAGACCGACGCGGCCATCAACCCCGGCAACTCCGGGGGGCCGCTGGTGGACGTGGAAGGCCGAGTCGTGGGCGTCAACACCCTCATTTTCACCCAAACGCCCCAGGCCAACTCGGGGGTGGGATTTGCCATCCCCGTCGAGACGGTGAAGCGGGTGGTCCCCGTGCTCATCGAGGAGGGAGCCTTCCAGCACCCCTTCATCGGCATCAGCGGCATCGAGCTCTCCCCTTCCTTGGCCCAGGAACTCGGCATCGACGTGGAGAGCGGCGTGCTGGTCATCGAGGTGTTCGAGGGCAGTGGCGCGGCCGAGGCCGGCATCCGCGCCGGCACGCGGGAGGTCACCCTGCCCAACGGCGAGACAGTGCCCGTTGACGGTGACGTGATCATTGCCGTTGACGGCCGCGAGGTGCGCAAGTTCGAGGACCTGGTGAACTACTTGGACACCCTCCGGGTTGGCGACACGATCACGCTCACCATTGTGCGCGACGGTGAAACCATGGACGTGGAGGTAACCCTCGGGCCGAGGCCAGATCAACTCCCGTAGAGGTCCCACGCCCGAACGGGCGCCACCCGTGTCGGGCGGCGCTTTCCCGCCGGCGTGAGATCGGCCAACGCCCGGCAGTGTCCGGCCCCTCGGCTGACCGCCGGCGGGGCGGCCCCCTCGGGGCTGTGCCGGCTCCACGCCCCAGGCCACGCGGGCCACAATTGAGAAAAGCAGACCAACGAAAGGAGGAACCGCCGTGTTCTCCCCACTCGGCCGTTTGGGTCTCCGGCTCGCCTTGGCCTGGGTGATTGTTGCCCTCACCGTGGGCGTGCTCCCTGCTGCTGCTCAGGAGGAAAAGCGCGTCACGTGGGAGCGGTTCGACGTCACCATCTCCGTCCACCCCGACGGAAGTTTCACCGTGACCGAACGCAACGTCATCCTGCTGGAAGGCGGCACCTTCCGCCGCGGATTCCGGGTGATCCCCACCGACCGCGTGGTCGATATCACCGACGTGGCCGTGACCTTCGACGGCCATCCCCTCGCGCCGGGATCGGACGGGGCGCCGGGGACGTTCCAAGTCACCTCCGACGGGGGAACGCGCGTCGAGTACTTCTTCTCCCCCACGTCCGGCCGGCACGAGGCCGTGCTGAGCTACCGCGTCATCGGCGGGCTGCGCTACTACGACGAAGGGGACCAACTGTGGTGGAAGGCCGTCTACGCGGACCGGCCGGGTCCCGTGCTGGCCAGCCGGGTGGTGGTGGAGCTGCCGGAGGGCGCGCCCGCCGAGCAGGTGGCCGCTTACGGCACAGAGGCCACGTGGTCGGTGCAAGGGGATGGCCGGCGGGTGGTCTTCGAGGCCGGGGACATTCCTCCCGGGCGTGAGCTGGAAGTGCGGGTGCAATTCCCCCACGGCGTGGTGGCCGGCGACGCCCCGCCGTGGCAGGCCAGGGAGGATTGGGTCGCCGAGAACAGCGTCCTCTTCAACCTGGCCTCCGGGTTCATTGGCCTTCTCATCATCGTGGGCACGATCGGCTTCGCCGTGGTGTGGTGGTACACCCGGGGCCGGGACAAGCCCGTGCCCCTGGCAGCCCAATACCTCAGCGAGCCCCCCGACGACACGCCGGCGGGCGTGGTGGGCACGCTGGTGGACGAGCGGGCCGACGTCAAAGATGTGGTGGCCACGTTGGTGGAGATGGCCAACCGGGACATCATCGCCATCGAGGACGAGGACCTCGACGGGGAGTCACTTCTGCGCTACCGCCTCAAGAACCCACGATTGGCCACCCGTCCCTCAGAGAAGGCCATCCTCAGGGCCATCTTCGCGGGCTCGCCCACGCCCTACCGCTATCTGATCGACCTCGAAAACCGTTTCTACAAGCACCTGGAGGAAATTCAACGGGCTCTCTACGATGAGGCCGTCGAGCGGGGGTACTTCGACGCTTCTCCCAACACCGTGCGCACCAGGTGGGCGACGATCGGCCTCGGGCTGGTTGGCCTCAGCATCCTAGGGGGCTTCCTCCTCTTCGTCTTCGACTTCTTCTTGACTTTGGTGCCGGCCGCCATCTGCCTCCCCTTCGCCGGCTTTGTGAGCGGCTCCATCGTGATGGCACTCAGCCGCGTTATGCCCCGCAAGACGCCCAAAGGCGCCGAAGCGGCCGCCAAGTGGCGGGCCTTCCGGCGGTACCTCGCCTCGCTGAAGTCCTACGGCGACATGGAGAGCGTCCGGGAGCGCTGGGCCGAATACCTGCCCTACGCCATTGCCTTGGGCGTCGAAAAGCGCTTCCTGCGGGAACTGCGGGCCTTCCGTGACGTTGCCGCTCCTCCGTGGTACGTTCACCTCGACGAGGACCCGTGGATCGACGCGGAGGCCGGCTTGGCCGCCCCCGGTCACGGCAGCAGTCGGGCGTCACGGGGCGCAGAAGGGGGGACGAGCCCCCAACCCGGAGCCGGCGACCTGCAGCGCATGAGCCGCAGCGCGGCGGTGAACGTCCAGAAGCTCAGCACCACGTTGGCCACCATGATCCAGACCACCGCCACCACCTTCGTCAGCCGGCCCTCCTCCAGTAGCTCCTCGGGCGGCGGGTGGTCGGGCGGCGGCTTCAGCGGCGGGGGCGGGGGCGGCGGCGGCAGCGGGGGGTTCGACTGACGTTGTGCCTCGGGCGGAGTGGGCACGGCGCGCGTGGCGTTGGACTGAACCAGGGAGGAGAACGATGCTCAACGTCGGCAAAGTGCT
>JALSKA010000260.1 GCA_026989095.1 Ardenticatenaceae bacterium | reverse complement strand
TGACAGCCCCACGCTGGACACCTCCTTGGTGCTCGGCTGGGGGGAGACGGCGCGCACGCTCGAGCAGGTGCTCAACGGCGCGAGGGGCGTGTGGCTGGTGGGGTGGCAGAATCAAGTGGTGGATCCGGACCAAATCGTGCCGCTCATCATTGCGGCGGCCGGGGGCGTGGAGCAGCCCACGCCGGCGTTCTGGGGCATCGAAGTGCGCCACTGGAGCTTCCCCCACCCGGCCCGCGTGCCGGCCGAGCCCCCCGTGCAGGAGCGCGTCGGGGCGAACTTCGGCAATGTCCTCGAGCTGATCGGGTGGAGTCCGCCCGAGACACCAATGCCGGCCGACTTGGGCCTGCCCATCACCGTCTACTGGGCCCTGCGTGAGCCCACGGAGAGGGACATAAAAGTGGCGCTCAACGTGGTAGACGCAGCCGGCTTTCTGTGGGGACGGCTCGACCGCCGGCCGGGCAACTATTTCTACCCCACGTTTCGGTGGCGCCCCAACGACGTGCGCCCGGGCCGCTACACCATCCCCCTGCGCCCCGGAACGCCGCCGGGCACCTACTTCGTGGAGCTCACCGCCTACACCGACGACCGGCCGGGCGGCTTGGACATCTTGGACGCCAACGGCGCTCCCCAAGGCCGACGGGTGCGCCTTGGTCCCGTCCAAGTAGCCCCGTCCACCAGACCCACGACCATGTACATGCTTCCAGAAGATGCTGATGAGCACAACGTCACCCTCATGAGCTCCGTCACCCTGCTTGCCAGCCGCACGACGCCGGGCGGCGTGTTGGAGCCGGGACAACTCGTGCCCGTCGCCCTCTGGTGGCGGGCGACAGACCCCCCGGACGCGAACATTCGCGTCCACGTGGGCTGGCGACAGGACGACACCGTCCGCCCGGCCGGCGATCCCATTCTGCCCGGCGGCGAAGCGTGGCCCACCACCCGCTGGCGGGCCGGCGAGCTGGTGCTCACCCAGATGACTGCCCGTGTGCCCATCGACATGCCGGCAGGACCGGCCACGCTGGTGGTGTGGCTCCAAGATGAGAGCGGGCGCCGGAGTCAAGACGTGTCCATCGGCCGGTTCGAGGTTGTCGAGAGCCAGCGCACCTTCACGCCGCCAACGCCCCAATATCCCCAGTCGGCCACCTTCGGCGACCGCATTGCCCTTGTGGGATACGACGTGCCGGAAGCCGACATTCGCCCCGGCGGCACCGTCCGTGTTATACTCTACTGGCAAGCCTTGGCCATCATGGAGCGTTCCTACAAATCCTTCGCCCACGTCCTGGACGGCCAAGGCACGTACGTGGCCGGCGACGATCACCTGCCGGCGGAGGGCGCCCGCCCCACGACGACCTGGATGCCGGGCGAGTACGTGCGCGACGAGTTCACCATCGTGCTCCCAGAGCAACTGCCAGGGCCGCCTTACGCGGTCGAAGTGGGGTGGTACGATCCGTCCGTGCCGGAAATGCCCAGGCTCCCCGTCCAAGGCGAGGGGGCCGACGGCTCCCGCGTGCTGCTGAGCACCCGGCTGGAGGAACCGTGACGGGCTCGTGTCCCATTCCAACTGGCGAGGCAACCGACCATGATGTGGAGACAAGTGTGCCGGTACGCATTGCTCCTGATCACAGTTCTGGCCCTGAGCGCCTGTGGCCGCCTGGCGCTGGGCCGGCCATTGCTCTACGGCGTCAGCGTGGAACCGAGTACCATCACCCCCAACGCCGACGGCTCCGACGACGTGACCATTATCCGCTACGCCCTCGGGCAGTCGGCGCTGGTGAGCATCTACCTGGAGGACCAACAGGGCCAACGCCACTATTGGCGCAAGGAAAAACGGCGGGCCCCCGGCACCTACGAGGGGTGGTTCTCCGGCGTGGTCAACGACCGCATGTTGCCCGACGGCAGGTATCGGGTCATTGTGGAAGCCCGTCCTGTCGGCGGAGGCGAAACAGTGCGCGAAGTCCGCGAGCTGGTGATCCGCGACGCTGACACCCAAATCCCCGACATCGTCAACCTGCAGGTGGTGCCCGAAGTCTTTACCCCGAACCGAGACGGCATCAACGACAGGGTGCGCATCAGCTACTGGTTGGCCAAGGAAGTCGAGCGCATCGAAGTCTACGTCGAAGGGCCCGACGGCACCCGCTACCCCGTACCCGAGGACAAGATCAACGAGGCCACAGCCGCCGGCAGCCACGCCCACGACTACGACGGCGGCGTGGACTTGGGCGCCGAGCCTCCCCCTGACGGCGAGTACCGAGTGGTGGTCGAGGCCCAAGACCGGGTGGGCAACCGAGTGGTCAAATCCGTGCCCCTCACCATCAAGGGGGGCGGCATCCCCCGCGTGGAGATCACCAAACACGACGTGGTCTTCAACACCGACGTGGTCCGCGTGGGCGAGACGCTCTACTTCACCACCACGGTGCGCAACATCGGCCGCGTGCCCGTGCGCACCCACGGCCCCGAGCCGGGCACCGTCTACACCACGCGCCAGAACTACAACAACTTCAACGAGCCCATCTCCGACGGCGCCTTCCGCCTCGGCCTCGACTACCAGGGCAGCATGAACCGCAACGGCGTCAGCTACCCCTACCGCTGGCAATTGGGGCGCGACGACGAGCTCTACACCGACCCTGAAACGGGGGAAAAATACCTGATGCCCGGCCAGACGGTCACCGTGTGGGGCGGCCTCACCATCCTCGACCCACCGCCCAGGGAACGGCCCGCCTTCTGGATCGGACTCATCCACGAGAACGTGGAGATCGTCGAAGACCGCATCGGCTACACATACATCTTGGTGGACCGGGGCGTCTCCGATGGCGGGTGATTTTGAGGCATTCGTGGAACAACTGGCCGCCCGGTTGCAGGGCCCTCTGCCCGGGTTGGAGGCCGTCCTGCACATGGCTCCCCACGTGCGGCGGAATCTGGCCTTGCTCCAAGTAGCCGGCAAGGCGTGCCGCGAGGGGGCCGTGCTGGTGCTCATCTACCCCCTGCACGGCGAACCGGCCACGTTGCTCACCGTGCGCCGCGATGACTTGAGTGCCCATGCCGGCCAAGTCTCCTTTCCGGGCGGCCGGCGCGAACCCCGTGAACCCCTCGTGGCCACAGCCCTGCGGGAAGCTCACGAGGAGGTGGGCGTGCCCCTCACCGACGACGTGCGCGTGCTGGGGCAGCTCACCCCCTTCTACATTCCCCCATCCAACTTCTGCGTCTACCCCTTCGTGGCCGCGCTCCCGTATCGACCGGCCTTCCGCCCCAACGCCGGCGAGGTGAAGGCCGTCCTCGAAGTTCCACTGGCTCATTTTTTGGATCCAAGAGCCCGACGGGAAGAGATTCGAGTGCTTGAGGGAACGCCGGCGCCGGTCCCCTTCTACGCCGTGGGCGAACACAAGATTTGGGGGGGCACGGCCATGATGCTCGCCGAGCTCTCTCTCCTGATTGGCCCCCTTGTCGAGGAACACACGTGAGTTTTGTCGTCCACGCCGATGTGGGCGATAATTGAAACACATCTCCGCGCACAAGACCACCAAGGAGGCTGGAAATGAGTCAGGCGGGAAGGAAAATTCGCGTGTTAATTGCCAAGCCGGGCTTGGACGGCCATGACCGGGGCGCGAAGATTGTAGCTCGTGCCCTGCGGGACGCCGGGTTCGAGGTCATTTACACGGGGCTACGCCAGACACCCGAGATGATCGTCGAGGCCGCCGTCCAAGAGGACGTGGATGCCATCGGCTTGAGCCTGCTCAGCGGCGCCCACATGACCATCTTCCCCCGCGTGCGCCGCCTGATGGACGAGGCCGGGCTGGACGACGTGATCCTCTTCGGGGGAGGCATCATCAGCGAGCGCGATGCCCAAGTGCTCAAGGAGCAGTACGGGGTGGCCGGCGTCTTCGGCCCCGGCACCTTGCTCCAGACCATTATCGAGTTCCTCCGCGAGGAGCTTCGCAAGCGGGGCAAATTGCCCCCGGAGCCCTCGGAGGACGTGGCCGCCGGCGCAGAGGCACCCGCTTCCCCCTGATCTCTCTGGCACACCGGTTCGACACAGCACTTGTGACAACACGGCAAGAACGCCTGGCAATGGAGGTTGACGATGGCCCACCTGCCCCTGGATGAGGGCCGCCGTGCTTACCTGTCCACCCTGATCGAGGGCCTGTTGGCCGGCCAACGCCGTGCCCTGGCACGCGCGCTGACTTTCGTCGAAAACGGCGGGCCGGAGGCCCAATGGCTCCTGAAGCGCCTCTATCCCCGCGCCGGCCGAGCACACATTGTGGGCGTGACCGGCGCACCGGGCGTGGGCAAGAGCACTCTGGTGAACGCTCTGGCCAGCGAATACCGCGAGCGAGGCCGCACAGTGGCCGTGGTGGCCGTAGACCCCTCCAGCCCCTTCACCGGCGGCGCCCTGCTGGGCGACCGCGTCCGCATGAGGGACGTGGCCGGCGACCCAGGCGTTTTCATTCGGAGCATGGCCAGCCGTGGCAGCTTGGGAGGGCTTGCCCGCACGACGGGCGACGCCATTACCGTGCTCGACGCCGCCGGCTTCGAGGTGATCTTCGTGGAGACAGTAGGGGCCGGCCAGGTGGAGGTGGACATTGCCCAAGAAGCTCACACGACCCTGGTGGTTGAGGTGCCCGGCCTCGGGGATGAGGTGCAAACAATTAAGGCCGGCCTGCTGGAGATCGCCGACATCTTCGTGGTCAACAAGGCCGACCACCCCAACGCCGAACGGGTGGAGTTGGCCCTCAAGATGATGCTCGACATGGGGGGACCTTACGAGGGGTGGAAACCGCCCATCGTCCGCACCGTGGCGACCCGACGGGAGGGCATCGCTCAGCTCGTCGAGGCCATCGAGGCTCACCGACATCACCTTCAGGCCGGCGACGGGTGGCAGCAACGGGTGCGCCGGCGTGCCCACGAGGAATTCACCCGCATCCTCCGGCGCCAACTGGTCGAACACCTCTTCTCCACACTCCCACCGGGCCGATTCGAGCAGGCCCTGGACCACATTCTGGCCCGGAAAACAGACCCGTACACGGCAGCCCAAGAGCTCATTGCCGAAAGTTACGGTCTCCGGTCGGGTTGAAAGATGTGAGCAAACACAAGGCCCCTCCCACAGAGACCAGGAACCTGCAGGAGGGGCCCACGCGCTTAGTTCAGCCGCTCGGCGATGGGGTACCCGATTTCGTCCATCAAGGCCGCGATCTTGTCAGGCGTGGCCGGCTCCTGATAGGTCACCGTGACGTGCTTGGTCTGCTCGTCCGCCTTCACGTCTACCACGCCCTCCAGCTCCTTGAGCTCCCGTTCAATGGCCATCACACAGTGGCCGCAGGAGATGGCCGGCACGTGATACGTCTCGGTCACCATGATGCCCCTCCTTCATAGCTTGTTGCTGGCCTCGAACACGTCCAACAGCTCGGAGAGCACGCGCTCCCGCTCGATGGGATCATCGCCCCGGATGGCGGTGGTCACACAGGTCTGCAGGTGATCGCTGAGGATCAACTGGTTCACCCTGTCGATGGCCCGCTTGATGGCCAGCGTCTGCTGGATGATGTCAATGCAATAGGCGTCGTTTTCCACCATGCGGGCCACACCCCGCACGTGCCCCTCGATGCTGCGCAGCCGGGCCAGAATCTCGCTCTTGTCCGACATACTCCCCCCGTGTAGTGGGCTTGCGGGTACAGTATATCCGAAAGTTCCCGGCGGACAACCCCCATAGGGTGTGCCGCACGGCTTGCCCCTCACTGCTGCACGTGCGGCAACAGCTTTTGGAGCAAGCGCGCTTTGGGCATGTAGCCCACGATGCGGTCCACCGGCTTGCCGTCCTTGAAGACGATCAGCGTCGGAATGCTCTGGACCCCGTATTCCATGGCCACCGAGGGGTTCTGATCCACGTCGAGCTTGGCAACCTTCAGCTTGCCGTCGTATTCCGCCGCAATCTCCTCCAAGATGGGCGCAATCATGCGGCACGGTCCGCACCAAACGGCCCAGAAATCGGTGACCACGGGCACGTCAGCTTCCAGAACCTCCTGTTGGAACGTGGCTGCTGTCACCTCAACCGGTTTGGCCATCGCTCTCACCTCACTGTCTCTGGGAATTTGGCATTGGGTCGGCGCAGGTGTTTGGCGCCGTAAGCCGCCATCATCTTACCGGCTCCCCTCCCTCTTGTCAAAGGGCAACTTGCCCGCCCCCTATTTGTACCGAACACCGCCTGCGTGTATCATCATCCGGCCAGTACGAGTCCCAAAAACCTCGTTGGCAGTAATCCTGCGTGGAGATTAATGAACACAAACGCGAGGGAACGACACGTTGAGTGGTTAGGGTGGAGCACGGTATTCCTCCTGCTCGCCTTTCTGCTGCTTCTCTGGGGAGTGCGCTCGTGGGCCGTGGTGCGCTTTCCCTACCAAGTGGAGTACGGGGAGGGGCCCGTGCTGGGCTGGGTGCTCACTCTCGTGGAGGGAGAGTGGCCCTACAAGCCCGTTCAGCCCCCTCCGTGGACGCTCTCCGTCTACACGCCCGGTTATCTCTTGGCGGCCGCGGCCCTCACGCCTGTCGTGGAGCGCCTAGGTCTGTCCCTGTGGGCGGCTGGCCGCCTCATCTCCCTGGCGAGCGCTCTGGGATTGGCTCTCCTCGCCGGCACCATGACCCGCGCGCTGACGGGGAACCGGTGGCCGGCGGCGTTGGCCGCCGCCGCCTGGGTCACGGCTCCCCTCCTCCACCGGTGGGCCACGTTTTACCGCGTGGACATCTTCGCCCTCTGGTGGAGCGCGCTGGGCATTGCACTCGTGGGGCGCGCACGGGGACGGCCCCGCTGGCTCGTGCCGGCCGGCATGGCCTTCGTTGCCGGCGTGTTCACCAAGCAGAGCTTCGTGGCGGCCCCCTTGGCGGCCACGCTCTACCTCGGGTGGCGCGACCGCCGCGCGGCCGCCATCCTGGCCGGCACGTTGGCCGTCGTGGGGGGAGTTGTGGGCCTCAGCCTGTGGTGGCAGGCGGGCAACGGCCTGATCGAGTCCCTCCTCGTGGCCAACGCCAATCCCTTCTCCGTCGAGCTCATGTGGGGGCTTCAGAGGGCGGCGTTCCTGCGCCTTGTCCCGGTCTTCCTGGTGCTGGCCGGTGTCGCCGTGCGCAAGTTCAACGTGCCCCTCGTGGGGCTCTGGTGGCTCCTGGCCTTGCTGATGACCGTGAGCGCCGGCAAGGTGGGCGCGTGGGAGAACTACTTCTTGGAACCCCTCTTCACCACCATCGTCCTGGGCGTGGCCACGTTGGGCCGCTGGCCGCAGGAGGGGCGTGTCCTAGTCCCCTGGCTCCTGGTG
>JALSKA010000259.1 GCA_026989095.1 Ardenticatenaceae bacterium | reverse complement strand
TCGAGCCCGTGGCCCTCGAGGAGGGCTCCCGCTTCGCCATCCGCGAGGGCGGCCGCACCGTCGGCGCCGGCGTCATCACCAAGATCATCGAGTAAGCGCGGCTTGGCCTGCTCCCGGGCACGCCCGGACGTGCCGGGAGCCGGGCTCTACGGCCGAGACGTGAGCCGGCAGAACCAGGGGAACGACGGTCTTCCGGGAGGGGGCGTGGCAAGGGGCCCCCTCCCGTTTTGCCGGAGCAGTTTGTGAACCCAAAAGCCTCTGTTCTTCGAGGGTGAAAGCATGGCCAAGAAAGCCATCCGCATGGTCATAACGTTGGCCTGTACGGAGTGCAAGGAACACAACTACACCACACAGAAGAATCGGCGCAACGACCCGCAGCGGCTCGAGCTGCGCAAGTACTGCCGACGTTGCCGCCGGCACACGTTACACCGGGAAACGAAGTAGTGAGGGAGGAATCCCGTGGCGAAAGCTAGGACGGCGGCCAAGGACTCCAATCCGATTACACGTTACGTGCGCGACGTGCGCGCCGAGCTTAGAAAGGTGACGTGGCCTACTCGGGAGCAAGCGGTGAACCTGACGATAGTCGTGACGGCCGTCACCGTGGCCCTCAGCCTCTTCCTGGGAAGCTTCGACTTCATTTTTTCCCGGCTGGTTGAGTTCTTGATCGTCACCTTTTAGGCACGGTATGGCCCGGAGGCGTGCTGTGTTCCCCTTGTGAATTGTGAAACGGACGGGAGGGCGCGAGGTCTCTCCCGAAACACTTCGCGAAGGTAGAGAACCGTGGTGGAAGAGCGCCAAGAGACAACTCGCATCCCAGAGGCCGTGGAAGAGGAAAACCTCGACGGCGAGCCCTCGGGGGAAAAAGAACCTGCGCCGCCTCAAGAAGAGGCCGAGGCGGCCGAGGATGACGGCCGGCGCTGGTACGTGATTCACACCTACTCGGGGTACGAGAACAAGGTCAAGAAAAACCTCGAACAGCGCATCAGGGCAATGGGGATGCAAGACCGCATCTTCCAGGTCATTGTGCCCACCGAGGAGGTGGTGGAGCTCAAGGGAGGACAACGGCGCACGGTCGAGCGGCGTATCTTCCCCGGCTACGTGCTCGTCCAGATGATCTTGGACGATGATTCCTGGTCCGTGGTGCGTCACACCCCCGACGTGACCGGCTTCGTGGGCATGGGCAATCAGCCCACGCCCCTCTCCCAGGAGGAAGTGGACCGCATCCTCAAGCGCATGGAGACGAAGCCCACCACGTTCAAGATCAACTTCCGGGAAGGGGATAAGGTGCGCATCATCGATGGCCCCTTCAAGGATTTCCCCGGCACCGTGGACTACATCGACCGCGAGAAGGGCAAGGTGCGGGTGCTGGTGAGCTTCTTCGGGCGCGAGACGCCCATCGAGCTCGACTTCCTCCAAGTGGAGCGCACCTGAGCCAGAGCCAAATACCATTGGTATAGCCCCTGAACCCTGATACCAAGGGGCTTTCTTGTGCGGAGAGGAGGACGATGGCCAAGAAAGTGAAGGCGATTATCAAACTCCAGTTGGAGGCCGGCAAGGCCAACCCGGCGCCGCCTGTCGGCCCTGCCTTGGGCCAGCACGGCGTCAACATCATGCAGTTCTGCAAGGAGTACAACGCGCGCACCAAGGCACAGATGGGGCAGGTGATCCCCGTCGAAATCACCGTCTACCAGGACGGCTCCTTCACGTTTGTGACCAAGACCCCGCCGGCCGCCGCGCTCCTCAAGAAAGCGGCCGGCATTGAGAAAGGAAGTGGCGAGCCCAACCGCAACAAGGTGGGCACGGTGACCCGCCAACAAATTCGCGAGATTGCCGAGCTCAAGATGCCCGACTTGAACGCCACATCCATCGAGGCCGCCATGCGCATGATCGAGGGCACGGCCCGCAGCATGGGCATTGAAGTGGTGGACTAACATCAACACAGTGGGAGAGTCTTGGACTCGTTCGACCACAAGGAGTGACCCATGGCCAAACGAGGAAAGAAGTACGTCGAGGCCCGAAAGAAGATTGACCGCTCGCGCGACTACTCGCCGTTGGAGGCCATCCGGCTCGTCAAGGATACCTCGTATGCCAACTTCGACGAGACCGTCGAGTTGCACATCCGCACCAACTTGGACCCGCGCAAGGCCGACCAGCAACTGCGCGGCGTCGTCGTGCTGCCCCACGGCACGGGCAAGCCAGTCCGCGTGCTGGTCTTCGCCACGGGCGAAGCGGCCCGCCTGGCCGAGGAGGCCGGGGCCGATTTCGTCGGCGCCGACGACTTGGTCAAGCGGATCCAACAGGGGTGGACCGATTTCGACGTGGCCATTGCCACGCCTGACATGATGCCCATCGTCGGCCGGCTGGGACGCATCCTCGGCCCTCGGGGGCTCATGCCGAGCCCCAAGACGGGCACGGTCGTGCCGGCGGAGGACTTGCCCCGCGTGATCCGCGAGGCACGCCAGGGGCGCGTGGAGTACCGCTTGGACAAGAGCGCCAACCTCCACGTGCCCATCGGCAAGGTGAGCTTCAGCGACGAGGCGTTGCTCGAGAACATGGCGACGATGATCGAGGCCATTCAGGCCAATCGCCCGAGCGGGGCCAAGGGGCAGATGTTCCGCCGGATTGCCCTGGCGAGCACGATGGGGCCGGGCGTGCGCGTCTCTGTGCCCGAGGCTCTCCAGTTGCGCACGTCGTAGACCTTGCCCCCTAGTGGGGGCTCTCCAATCAAATAGGGGAATGCTGAAGACAGCAGGTGTCCCTGTGGGGCTGAAAGCGTGTGCACGCGCCTGCCGAGGCAGAGGTTGAACGGGAGCATCTTCCCGTGGCCTTTGTGGCGGCGCGTGCTGCCCAAAGGCCTTTTTGTTTGTCCGAGGAACCGGAAAGGAGGTGAACACATTGCCCATCCCACGCTCGAAGAAGGAACAGTTGGTGGCCGAATACACGCGCTCCTTCCGCGAGTCCCAGGCGGTCATCTTCGCCGACTACCGGGGGCTTACCGTGGCCGACATGGACGAAGTGCGCCGCCGGCTGCGCGAGGCTGCTCCCGATAGCCGCTTGACCGTGGCCAAGAACACGTTGCTCCGCCTGGCCCTTCAGCAGGCCGAGAAGCCCGTCCCCGAGGAGATCTTGGTCGGCCCCACGGCGGTGCTCTTCGCCTTCGAGGACCCGGTGGCGCCGGCCAAGGTGCTCAAGAAGTACGCCGACGAGAACGAGAACTTGCAAATCAAGGGAGGGCTCTTCGGCGACCAAGTGCTCTCCGTGGAGGACGTCAACCACTTGGCCACCCTGCCCTCCCGCGAGGAGATTCTGGCCACCCTGGTGGCCACCATTCAGGGGCCGGCCCAACAGTTGGTCTCCCTCTTGCAGGCACCTCACCGCGATTTGGTGTTGACCCTGCAAGCCCGTGCGGAACAGACGGCTGAACAAACTTCATGAGAAGAGGAGGATAGAGACATGGCCGATTTGGACGCCATCATCCAGCAGCTCGATCAACTGACGCTCGTCGAGGCGGCCGAGCTGGCCAAGCGGCTCCAGGACCACTGGGGTGTGAGCGCGGCTGCGGCCGTGGCCGTGGCGGCTGTGCCCGGCGCGGCCGCCGGCGAGGCCGAGGCCGCCGAGGAGAAGACCGAATTCGACGTGGTCCTCACGGCGGCCGGTGACAACCGCATTCAGGTCATCAAGGCCGTGCGCGAGATCACGGGCCTGGGCTTGCGCGAGGCCAAGCAGGCCGTGGAAGACGTGCCCACCACGCTCAAAGAGGGCATCTCCAAGGAAGAGGCCGAGGAGATCAAGAAGAAGCTGGAGGGCGTGGGCGCCAAGGTGGAGATCAAGTAACCGTCCTCTCGGCACGCTGCCGCCTTCCCGGAGGAGAACACGGGCCTTCGGGAAGGCGGCTCTTGCTTTCAGCGCAACACCCCGTGGCGCACCATGTCGGTGAAGATGACATCCTCGACGGGGGTGTCCGATGAGACGAAGAGGTACCGGACTCCCCGCTCCGCACACCAGCGGCGGATGCCCGCCCGCCACGCCTCCAGGTGACGGCGGTACCTCGCCAGCACGTCGTCGTCGATCGTGACTTCCACCCCTTCGCCCCGCTCACAGTCCCGCAGGAGGAGATCGCCGTGGAGCGGTGGGTCCAGCTCCTCGGGCGACAGGATGTGAACCAGCGTGACCTCGAAACGGCGGGCCACGAGCGCGCGAACGCCTTCGTCCCAATCGTCCACCAGCAGGTCACTGAAGAGCAGCAGGGGGCCTGGCTGCCCGGCGGTGTAGGCGTAGTGCCTGATGGAGTGGGCAAATGTGGCCGTGCCCGATGGGGCGAGCGAGCGCAGCCACGTGAAGAGGGGCGTGGCCGCGCGCCGGCCACGGCGGGCCGGCCAGCGGTGGCCGGCGTTGCCAAAGGCATAGGCAGTCACCCGGTCGAGCCCGTTGAGCACAATGTACCCCACAGCACCGGCCAGCCGAACGGCAGTGTCCAACTTCGATGGCGTGCCCCACGCCATCGAGCGGCTTGCGTCCACCAGCAAGTGGACAGTGATATCCTCCTCTTCGACGAAGAGCTTGACGAAGAAGCGCTCCAGCCGCGCGTAAACGTGCCAGTCAATCTGACGAAAGTCGTCGCCGGGCACATACGGGCGGTAGTCGGCGAATTCCACCGACTGGCCCCGCTTTGGGCTCCGGCGCTCTCCCTGGAACCGCCCGGGCCGCTTCTGGTGGGTGACCAGGGTGAGACGACTGAGGCGCCTGAGAAACATTTCGTCGAAGAGCATGGAATGGTCACCCTCTTCCCCGTGTCCGGAGCCGGCGATCGGCGTGTGTGGCCGTGTCATGTCCACTGCTCCCATCATCTTCAAATTATCCACACCCCGGTGGTGTTTTCCACAGGGCTAGCCAAGTTTTTCCACACCTATGCCCCGTTTTTTCCACATTGCCGGCCGGAACGACACAACCAGAGCATCGTCCGTGGCCCATTGTACCCGAGAAGGGCACACGGTGCGAACGGAGCTCTGGTGCGGAGGAGCTTTGACACGTTCGACTTTCCCCGTACACTTCCGGCAGAAGGTCTCCCCGTCGTGAAGGGGAGCCCCCGGCATCAGGCGAAAGCGATCACAAGGAGGTGTTCGATGCGTTACCAGGACCTGCCGCCCTTTCGCAACGAGCCGCTCACTGACTTCACAGACCCCGAGAACCGGCGGGCTTTTGAAGACGCCCTCGGCCGCGTGCGGGAGCAATTTGGCCGCACCTACCCCCTGGTCATCGGCGACGATGAGATCGTGCTGGACGATGTCTTTCCCTCAGTCAACCCGGCCCGTCCGGATGAGGTGATCGGCTTTGTGGCCAACGGCACGGCCGAGCACGCGGCCAAGGCCACGGAGGTGGCCTACGAGGCCTTCGAGCGCTGGCAGCGCACGCCCGCCGAGGAGCGCGCGGCCATTTTGCTCCGGGCAGCCGAGCTCATGCGCGCCCGCCGGCACGAGTTTTCCGCCTGGATGGTCTACGAGGTGGGCAAATCGTGGGTTGAGGCCGACGCGGACACGGCCGAGGCCATCGATTTCTTGGAGTATTACGCCCGCCACATGCTCCGCTTGGAGGAGGAAGCGCCCAAGAGCGTGGCGCAGATTCCCTCGGAAGAGGTCACCTTCCGGTACATCCCTCTGGGCGTGGGGGCCATCATTCCGCCCTGGAATTTCCCCGTGGCCATTGTCACCGGCATGACCAGCTCCGCCCTGGTGACCGGGAACACGGCCGTGCTGAAGCCGGCCGAACAGTCGCCTGTGGTGGGCTACCACGTGGCCCACCTGCTCTGGGAGGCAGGCGTGCCCCGCGGAGTGCTCAACTTCCTCACCGGCCCCGGCGAGGTGGTCGGCGAGGCCATGGTGGATCACCCGAAGACGCGCTTCATCTCCTTCACGGGCTCCAAGGAGGTAGGGTGCCGCATTTACGAGCGGGCGGCCAGGGTCCACCCGGGGCAGAAGTGGCTCAAGCGGGCCATTTTGGAGATGGGGGGCAAGGACGCCGTGATCGTGGACGAGACGGCCGACTTGGACGCGGCCACCGAGGGGGTGGTGGTGAGCGCCTTCGGCTACCAGGGCCAGAAGTGCTCGGCCGGCTCCCGGGCGATCTTCGTCAAGGAAGTGTACGATGAGATGGTCGAGCGCGTGATCGAGCGCGCCAAGCGCATCACGGTGGGCGACCCGGCCAACCCGGACAACTGGATGGGCCCCCTCGTCAGCGAGGAGCAGTTCCGCAAGGTGCTCACGTACATCGAGATCGGGACCCAGGAGGGGCGCCTGGTGCTGGGCGGCCGAGCGCTAGATATTGAGGGAGGATATTTCATCGAGCCCACCATCTTCGCCGACGTGCCCTGGGACGCCCGTATCGCCCAGGAGGAGATCTTCGGCCCGGTGCTCAGCATCATTCGGGCGGAGGACTTCGACGATGCCCTGCGCATCGCCAACTCGACGGAGTACGGCCTCACCGGCGCAGTCTACAGCCGGGATCGGGAACGGCTCGACCGCGCGGCCGAGGAGTTCCACGTGGGCAACCTCTACTTCAACCGGAAGTGTACCGGCGCGCTGGTGGGGGTGCATCCCTTTGGGGGATTCAACATGAGCGGCACGGACAGCAAGGCAGGTGGCCCCGATTACCTGTTGTGGTTCCTCCAGGGGAAGAGCATCGGGGGACGGCGCGCGTGAACCCCGTGTGCCGGCGCGGGTGAGTGAGGTGCCGCCCGCGCCGGCGGCCCTTGCCCCTTTCACCCGCCCTTGAGCTGCTCCAGGAACATGCGCGCGTTTTCGGCGAAGGTGCTGTCGGGGTCCAGCTTCAGGTACTGCTCGAACATGGCGATGGCGTTGTCCCGGTCGCCTGTCTCCTGGTAGACAAGGCCCAAGTTGAAGTAGCTCTCGGCGTAGTTGGGGTCAATGGAGAGGGCCCGCTTGTACGCTTGGATGGCCTTGTCGCTCTGGCCCAGCAGGAAGTAGACGCTCCCCAAGTAATCGTAGGCCTGCACGTGATTGGGGTCAAGGCGCACCGTCTGCTCGAAGTAGCGGGCAGCTTCGTCCAAGCGGTTCTCCTCCCAAGCGGCCAAGCCGGCCTGATAAGCGGCCACGACCTGGTTGGGCGGAGGCAATGAGCCCTCGGGCGGGGCAGTGGGCAGGGTGACCTCCTCTTGGGGCTGTGCTGGCGCCTCCCCCTCGCCGGAGAGCCAGTCGGGCAGCCCCTCGGCTTCCGCTTCGGCCGGCGGCGCTTCGGGTTCGGCTTCCCCCTCGAGGAGCCAGTCAGTGTCGGCCACGGCGGTGGCCTCGCCAGCCTCGGCGGGCGCCTCCTCCTCGCCGCGCAACCAGTCGGGAATGTCCTCCTCGTCTATGCCCAACAGGCCCGTGTCCACGTCCCACGCCTCCTCGGCCGTGGCGGTGGGAGCTTCGTGCTCGGCCTCGTCGGTGGGGGTCTCTTCGAGAAGCCACTCCTCGCCGGCCTCTTCGCCGATGTCCAGGGTGAGTTCCCCTTCGGCGGCCTCTTCCACGGCTTCGGGAGCTGCCGGCGCGCCGCCGTCGTCGGCCCATTCCTCGAGCGAGACGGCCTCCTCCTCGGCCGGCCGGGCCTGTTCCTCGGGCTGGGCCTCGGCCTGTTCACGAGCCCATGCCAGCCCAGCCTCAGCGTGTGCGTTTCCGGGATCGATGGCCAGCGCCTGTTCGAGCCAGTTGATCGTCTCCTGGGGGGTGGGGGCCGTGGCGCCGCACCAAAGAAGGGCCCACACGTTGTCCGGTTCGATGTCCTGGGCCTGGACGAAGAGCTCGTGAGCTCGGGCGAGGTCACCGTTGTCATACGCTTCCAGCGCCTGGCGGAAGACGCGAATGAACTCAGGGCTGGCTGACGCGAGGCTCGTCATCTTCCCACTCCTTTCAAGCGAAAGTCGGTGATAAAGGGGTGAGGGGAGCCCCGCCACGGCGCGCCCTGGGGCTCCCCTGCCGTGTCACTCCTGTTCCGCGCGGGGCCAAGGGCCCCGGTTTGGCGGCTCGTGTCCACATGGGTGTTCACGGGCAATCCCTTCACCCTGTTATGGACGGTTGTCTTTTTCCATTATACACCATCTTTTGGGTTTGCGAAAGCCTTATGTGGCCGGCACTTATTCGGTGGGCAACCGGTATTCGCGGTACTGGTCCCGAAGCACCTTCTTGTCGAACTTGCCCACGCTGGTCTTGGGCAGTTCGTCCACGAAGACGATGTCGTCGGGCAGCCACCAACTGGCCACTTGGGGGCGCAGGAATTCGATGAGCTCCTCCTTGGTGATCTCCTCCTTGTGCTCGGGCACGGGCACCACAACGGCCAGGGGGCGCTCCTGCCACTTGGAGTGGTGGACGGCGATGACGGCGGCCTCCATGACCTTGGGATGAGCCATCAGCAAGTTTTCCAACTGGACGCTCGAAATCCACTCGCCGCCCGACTTGATCAAGTCCTTGGTGCGGTCGGTGATTTCCATGTAGCCCTCTGGGTCCATGGTGGCCACGTCGCCCGTGCGGAACCACCCGTCCGGGGTGAAGGCGCCCTCGTTGGCCTCGGGGTCGTTGTAGTAGGCCGAGACCACCCACGGCCCGCGTACCTGGACTTCGCCCATGGTCTTGCCGTCCCAGGGGAGCGGGTTCCCCTCGTCGTCCACAATGCGCAGCTCGATGCCCGCGGCCGGCATCCCCTGTTTGGCCCGCACGCGGTAGCGCTCTTCTTCGGGCCACTCCTCCATGTACGACTTGAGGTTGGCCACTGTGCCAAGGGGGCTGAGCTCGGTCATGCCCCAAGCGTGGGTAATGGGCACGCCGAAGTCCTTCTCGAAGCCCTCGATGAGGGCGCGGGGCGCGGCCGATCCGCCCACGATCATGGTGCGCAGAGAGCTGATGTCGTAGGAGGCGCTCTTCAGGGCGTGGTAGAGGCCGATCCAGAGGGTGGGCACGCCGGCGGCCACGGTCACGCGCTCGTCCTGGATCATCTGGGCCATGTCCTGGGGCTTCAGGAAGGGGCCGGGGAAGACGAGCTTGGCCCCCACCAACACGGCCGTGAAGGGCAGGCCCCAAGCGTTGGCGTGGAACATGGGGACAACCGGGAAGATCACGTCCCGCTCGGAGATGTTGAGGGTGTTGGACATGGCCGAAGCAAAGGAATGGAGGAAGATGGCCCGGTGGGTGTAGAGCACGCCCTTGGGGTTGCCCGTCGTTCCCGAGGTGTAGCAGAGGCCCATGGCGTCCCACTCGTCCAGGTCGGGGAACTCGTACTCGTCGGAGGCGTCGGCCATGAGCTCCTCGTAGGCCAGAGTGGGGTTCAGGGAAGTCTCGGGCACGGGGCCGCTGCCCAGCACGATGTACTGCTCCACGTGTTCCAGGCGGTCCTGAATGCGCTCCAACAGGGGGATGAGGGAGGGGTCCACGAAGACGAGCTTGTCCTCGGCGTGGTTGAAGATGTAGACGAGCTGGTCGGGGAAGAGGCGGATGTTGACCGTGTGGAGCACGGCGCCGATGCAGGGCACGGCGAAGTAGAGCTCCAGGTGTTGGTAGTGGTTCCAGGCGAAGGTGGCCACCCGGTCGCCCTTCTTGACGCCCAGCCGCTGCAACACGTTGGCCAACTTGCGGACGCGGCGCTGGAAGTCGGCGTAGGTGTACCGGTGGACGCCGGCCTCTGTGCGACTGACGACTTCCTTCTTGCCGTAGAGGCGTTCGTTGTGGTTCAAGATGTGTTTGAGGGTGAGGGGAAAGTCCATTATCAGTCCGCGCATGGCTCACTCCTTTGTGAAGGTTGTGTGAAAGGTTGGCATCACCTGTGGTTCCGCTGCACTGTGGGCACTTCAGGGTGCGTGAAGTAAAGCAGAGAGCCTTTCCTTTGTCAACCAGTTGTGGGAACACGTGCCCCTTCAATCAAGGGGCCGTCGGGCAACCCAGACTTGCACGCGGCTTTCCGATGTGAGCGGCTCATCGTTGAAGCCGCCGAAGACGGCTTCGATGTAGTAACCGGCCGCCTCAAGCATGGCGCGCACTTGGTGGGGCCAGAAGAAAGCCCGCCGGCGGGTCACGTGCCGGCGGGAAAGGGTGTGGCCGGCGGCGTCCACCTCCTCGTGAATGTGGTGCAGGGTCTCCACTTGGCGGACCACATCCAACTCGCGGCGCTCCCAAATGTAGGTGAGCCGGCCTGTAGTGGGGTCCCGGCGAGTCTCACGGAGGCGCGGCGTGTCGGGCCGGGAGTCGGCCACCTCCTCTTGGCGGAGCAGGGGCACGTCGAAGGCCAGCTTGCCGCCGATGTGCAGGTGACCGCGCACGCGGCGCAGGAAGGCCATCTGCTCCTCGAACGTCAGCAGGGCGGTGAACCGGGATGCGGGCACGTAGATCATGCCCACCCGGTGTTCCGGCGTGAACTCCGTCCACGGCGCCCCGACGGCGGTGAGGGGATAGCCCCTGGCGCGGGCGAAGCTCTCCAGGGCGGCCATCTTCTCGGCGTCGGCGTCCACGCCGATGACGCGAATCTCCTGGCTGGCGAGGACGAGACAGTAGCGCCCGCCGGCCGCGCCCAGTTCGACCACCGGCTCTTGGGAGCGGCGCGCGTGGCGGTAGTAGAAGCGCACGTCGTCGGGCACGTCGGCGGGGGCGGGGATCACGAAGGAGGCGTCAGCGCTCATGGGAAGCTTCTCCTGATCCAAGGTGTTCTTTTACCCGCTGGGCTAACTTCCTGGTCATGCCCGGGATGGCCGCCAGCTCCTCCTCGGACGCGCGCCGAATGCCCTCGACGCTACCAAAGTGGCGGAGCAGGCGCCTGCGGCGCTTAGGGCCGATGCCCGGTATCTCGTCCAAGGAGGAACGCAGTGCCTGGCGCTCGCGCAGCCGGCGCTGATAGCTGAGGGCAAAGCGGTGGGCTTCGTCGCGGGCCCGCTGGAGCAGGTGGAGGGCCGGCGACGAGCGCTCCAGGCGTATTGGCTCGGCGCGGCCCGGCACGTGGAGCTCCTCTTCCCGCTTGGCAAGGGCGACCACCGGGACCACATCTTCCAGCTCGAACTCGGCCAGCACGGCCAAGACGGCGTTGAGCTGGCCCCGGCCGCCGTCCACCACCATGAGGTCGGGCAAGAGGCCCCACGGGTTCTTGCCGGGCTGTTGGCGGGCCTCTTGCCAGTTGTTCAGCCGGCGCCGGACGATCTCCTGGAGGCTGGCGACGTCGTCGTTGCGCGCCTGGCGCACGCAGAACCGGCGGTAGTGCCCCTTGCGCGGCACGCCTTTCTCCAGGACAACCATGCTTCCCACCACGTGAGTTCCCTGCGTGTGGCTCACGTCATAACATTCGACGCGCAGCGGCGGGTGGGGGAGCCCCAGCACCTGTTGGAGGGCCTCGATGGCCGCGGTGTGGCGGTGTTCCTGGGAGGCCCAGTGGGCTTTCAGGTGGGCCAGGGCCTCCAGGGCGTTGCGCGTGGCCATCTCCACCAGCTCCTTCTCGGGCCCCTCGCGGGGCACGCGCAGGACCACGTCGGCCCCCCGTCTTTGCCCGAGCCACTGCTTGATGATAAGCGCCTCGTCCAAATCTCTGGGGAGCAGGATCTCCGAGGGAACGCTGACCGATTCGCCGTAGAACTGTTTGATGAAGGCGGCCATGACGTGGGCCTCATCCTCGTCGCCGGCGTTGTCGAGCCAAAACGACTCCCTGCCGATAAGCCTGCCGCCCCGGATGAAGAAGACCTGCACACAGGCGTTGTCCCGGTCGCGGGCGAAGGCGATCACGTCTCTGTCGCCGCCGCCCACGTCCACGATCTTCTGGTGCTCCACCACGCGCTCCAGCGCCGCGATGCGGTCGCGCAGCACGGCGGCACGCTCGAACTCCAGCCGTTCGGCCGCCTCCTCCATCTCACGGCGGAGGCGGTCGAGGAGCTCCTGGTGATGGCCGTCCAGGAACGCCATCAAGCCCTGAATGATGGCCCGGTACTCCTCCTTGGTAACGGCACCGATGCACGGGGCTGCGCAGAGGCGGATGTGGTAATAGAGACAGGCGCGCTCGTCCTGGCCGGTGATGGTGCGGTTGCAGGTGAGATAGGGGAACTGCCGGCGCAGCAGGTCCAGAGTCTCGCGCACACTCCAGACCGAGGTGAAGGGGCCGAAGTAGCGGGAGCCATCGCGCACCATCTGCCGGGTCATCATCACCTTGGGGTACGGCTCGTGCCAGGTGACGCGAATGTACGGGTAACGCTTGTCGTCCTTGAGGCGCACGTTGTACCGCGGCCGGTGCTCCTTGATGAGGTTGTTCTCCAGGAGGAGGGCTTCGAGCTCGGAGTCGGTGGTCCAGACCTCGATGGTCTCCACTTGAGCGGTCAGGTGGCGAATTTTGGGCACGCGCTGGCCGGCGGCGCTCCAGTAGGAGCGCACCCGCTGGCGCAAGTTCACGGCCTTGCCCACGTAGAGAACTTCGCCAGAAGCGCTTCTCATCATGTAGACGCCCGTGGCACGCGGAAGGGCGTCAAGCTGACGTCGGATGTGTTCGGGCAGGCGGCTCGAGGACATGGTACCTGATTGAGATGAGTGAAATGCTCTGCCATACCCACACGGCCAGCCATGGAGTATCCTTGGAGGAACGAAATGCCAAGGAGAACGCTCTGGCCGGCCGGTACAAAGTATACACCAAAGTGCCGAAAGCGCTGAAACGCAAGGTCCCGTTCTCCCGGCGAGGAAACAATTGGGTTTCGTGCTCCCGAAAATTGGGGCGTGGACCACAACACGATGGCGGCCTTGGTCACGCCCTGAACAATCAGCAAAAGGTGGATCTCGTGGCGATTTGGGAAAACCGCCATTCGTGCCTACAATCAACCGAAGCCAAGGCGAGCTCACCTTGGGCGCGACAAGGAGGCATCACCGGCAATGACAACCGACAGGCGCGAGTTCCCCCGATGTCGCTTCTTCCACTACGATTACTTCCGTGGCCGCGAGCGCATGGAATGCCGCCTCCTGCGGCGCAGCGGGTACGGCGAGATGTGGCACCTCAAGCTCTGCCGCACCTGCCCCGTTCCCCGTCTCCTGGAGGAGACCACCTGCCGCCAGCTCGTCCTGGAGGGCGAAGTCGTCCGCCGGTTCGGCCTCTTCCCCCGCGTCCGGGTCTTCGCCGTCTGCGCGGCCAGCCTCGAACCCCTTGACAACCCCCTGCGCTGCCCCCACTGCCAACAGAAGTAAGCCCCCTTCTCCTCCCTGACCACGGTTCACGTTTTCCGGCGACCAAGATGGCACTCTGTTCATGAACCTTAAAATTTCCGCTTCTCGCCCCTGTCCGCTTGCAATCTTGAAACATGTCATGTACAATGGGAGCAAGTGGTGGAGAGTGGGGAAAAGTGGGGAACTTCCCCACGTTTCGCCCCCTGTACAGCACTTCGGTGGGGAACGAAACAGAACAGGTGTTCTAGTGTCCATTGGGTTTGTCGGGGAATACACCTACAGCGTTGACGACAAGGGGCGTTTGACCATCCCGGCCCGCCTGCGCCACGCCTTCAACCCGGGCATCATCCTCACGGTCGGGCTCGATCACTGCCTCTGGGGGTTCACGCGCGAGGGGTGGGAGCGCTTCGCCGCCAAGCTGGCGTCGCTCCCCTCGGGCTCGGCCAACGCGCGCACGATCACGCGCTTCTTCTTCTCACAGGCGTTCGAGGGCACCCTCGACCGCCAAGGCCGGGTGCTCATTCCCGAGAACTTGCGCCGGTACGCCAACCTCGCCAACGAGGCCGTGATCGCCGGCGTGGGCGACCGCATCGAGATCTGGTCCCCAGAAGCGTGGCAGGCGTTCAAGGAAGAGCAGATGGCCAACTTGGTGGCCATTGCCGAAGAGTTGGGCGACTTTGGCATCTGAACTCAATGCACGTTCCCGTCTTAAAAGAGGAAGTCGTGGCCCACTTGGCCCCCCGTCCCGGCGGGCGTTACATCGACGCCACCGTGGGGGCGGGCGGCCACGCCGAGGCCATTCTGGAACGTTCGGCGCCCGACGGCCGGCTGCTGGGAATTGACCGCGACCCTTCGGCCCTGGAAGTGGCCGGCGAGCGCCTGAGCCGCTTCGGACGGCGGGTGACGTTGGTCCACGGCTCCTTTCGGGAGCTGGGCCGCCTGGCCCGCGCGCACACCTTTACAGGCGTAGACGGCATTCTGTTCGACCTGGGCTACTCGTCGCTCCAACTGGAGGACCCTCGGCGGGGCTTTTCCTTCCACGCCGAAGGTCCCTTGGACATGCGCTTTGACCCAGAAGCGCCCGTGACGGCCGCCGACCTGGTCAACAAGCTGCCGGAGGAGGAGTTGGCCCGCCTGATCGCCCGGTACGGGGAGGAGCGTTTTGCCCGGCGCATTGCGCGGGCCATCGTGCGCCACCGCCCTATCCACACAGCCCGGGAGCTGGGCGAGCTGATCGCGCGTGTGGTGGGGCGCCGCCGGGGAGTGCGCCTTCACCCGGCCACACGCACCTTCCAAGCGTTGCGCATCGCCGTCAACGACGAACTGAACGCCCTCGAGGCAGCCCTTCCCCAAGCCATCGCCCTGCTCCGTCCCGGCGGGCGGCTGGCCGTGATCAGCTTCCACTCGCTCGAAGACCGGCTCGTCAAGCACGTGTTCAGGCGCGAGGCCACCGACTGCCTCTGCCCGCCCCACGTGCTCGTCTGTCAATGTGGACACCGGGCCTCGTTGCGCGTGATCACCCGCAAGCCGATCACGCCGTCGAACGAAGAGGTCCGGCGAAACCCGCGCGCCCGCAGCGCCAAGCTGCGCGTGGCCGAACGTCTCACCACACCGGAGGAGGAGAGCTGACCGATGGCGTCTGACAGCAGGCTGATGAACCAATCCATCCTGCGCGTGCGGGGCACCGCCCGCACGCTGTCCGCCCCCCAAATCATGACCGGCCCTGTGGCCCGGCGCGCGCTTCTCCTGCTCTCCCTCATCGGCCTGATTCTCTTCCTCTACTTGGCCGAAATCAGCCAGATGAACACGACCGCGTTCGACATTCAAGCGCTCGAGCGCCGGTACCGGCAGCTCCAGGAGACGAACCGCGAGCTGGAACGCCAAATCGCGGAGCTGGAGAGCCCTGCCCGCGTGTTGGAGTTCGCCCGCGAGAACGGTTTCGTGCCGGCCTATGAGGCCGACGAGATCATCATCGAGCTCACGCCCGACGCCGGGCTTCCCGCGGGGGCAGGGGCCGAGGAGTGACACAGAGGACGGCCATGCCCACCACAGAGACCAGGGGCCGCGCGCACAAGGGCTCGAAGCCCTCCGGCGCCGCCGAACAGCGGCTCCACGCCCGGCGCCGGCGCCGCATCTACGTGGTGTTGGCCGTCTCCGTGGGCGTGGCCCTGCTGTTGGCCTGGCGCCTCACCTACTGGCAGCTCGTTGCCAGGGAGCAGGTCCTGCGCCACCGCGCCGTGGCCCAAGTGCGCCCGGCCCAACAACCTCCCCGGGGCACCATCCGGGACCGCAACGGGTACCTGTTGGCCATCGACACCACCGAGTACAAGCTGGGCGTCTCGGCCAACTTGGTGGCCCACGCTGAATCCCTAGCCCGGGAGGTGGCCCCCCTGATCGGCCGACCGGAGGACGAACTGGTGGAGCTCTTCTCGCGCAACGACGCCTACATCCCCATTGCCGCCGGCCTTCCCTACACCGTGGGGCAGGCCCTCATCAACCTGAACAACCCGGCCCTGGTCATCGAGCCGGTGCTCAAGCGGGCCTACCCCAACGGCCCGTTGGCCGCCCACGTGCTGGGCTTCGTCAACGAGGCCGGCACCGGCTACGGCGTCGAGCGCACCATGGCCAAGTGGCTGGACGGGCAAGTGCCCCCCAACACCGACGCCCCCGCGGCCGAGGAGATCAAACTGGGCGCGCGCCCCTTTGCCCCCATGCGGGAGGGCGTGGACATCATTCTCACCCTTGACCGCAACGTCCAATTCATGGCCGAACAGGAGCTGGCCGACGCCATCGCCCGCTACGACGCCGAGGGAGGCACCATCATCGTCATGGACCCCCACACCGGCGACGTACTTGCCATGGCCAATTGGCCCAGCTACGACCCCAACCAATACGCCACCACGCCGCCCGAACTCTTCGCCAACCCGGCCACGGCCAAGCAGTACGAGCCCGGCTCCGTCTTCAAGGCCATTACCGTGGCCTCGGCCCTGGACAGCGGCGCCATCTCGCCCAACCTGGTCTACCGGGACACGGGCGTGATCGAAGTGGGCGGCCGGCTCATCCGCAACTGGGACGGCGGCTCCCGTGGCCTCATCACCATCAGCGAAATTCTGGGCTATTCGGTCAACACGGCGGTGGCGTGGATCAACCTCCAGCTCGGCGTGGAGCGCTTCGTCGAGTACGTGCGCCGCTTTGGGTTCGGCGAACCCACCAACCTTGGCCTCGGTGAGGAGGCCAGCGGGTTCATCAAGGAGCCGGGAGACGGGCTCTGGCACCCCAGCGACGTGGGCACCAACGCCTTCGGCCAGGGCATTGCCGTCACGCCCATCCAGATGATCGACGCCTACACCGCCTTCCTGAACGACGGCGTGGTCGTACAGCCGCGGCTCGTCAAGGCCGTGGTGAACCACGGGCACCTGGAAGAGACGACACCCCGGGAGCGAAGTCGGGCCATCGCGCCCGAGACAGCCCGCTTCATGCAGGAGGTGCTGGTCAACGCCGTGGAGCTCGGCATCGAGAACGCCCGCATTGAGGGCTACCGCGTGGGCGGCAAGAGCGGCACGGCCGAAGTGCCCATCCCAGGTGGCTACCACCCCACCGACACCATCGCCAGCTTCATCGGCTTCGTGCCGGCCGGCGCGCCCAAATTTCTCATCCTGGTCAAGCTGGACAAGCCCAAGGGCGTCTACCGGTGGGGCTCCCAGAGCGCGGCCCCCACCTTCCGGCGCCTGGCCCGTCGGCTGCTCACCTACTGGAACGTGCCGCCCGACGGGTCCCAGACGGCCCAACGGCCGTGAGGCCACTGCGAACGGGGCACACGGAGTGGGAGAGCCATGCCAACCCTGGCCGACCTGTTCACCGGATTGACAGGCCACCCGGCGCCTCCGGGCGACGCCCACCGGACCGAGGTGACCGGCTTCGTGGCCGACAGCCGCCTGGTGGAGCCGGGGTACGCCTTCGTGGCCGTGCGCGGCGAACAGACCGACGGCCACCACTTCATCGGCGAGGCGCTTCGGCGGGGAGCGGCCGTGGTGATTGCCTCCCGCCACGCCGTGCCGGCCGATGTGATGGCCGACACCACGGTGGTCGATGTCCGCCGGCCACACGAGGTGAGCGACCTGGCGCCCCCGGTCATCTTCCTGACCGAGGAGAGCCTGCGGGCCGTGCAGGATCTGGCCGCCTGGTGGCGCCGGCGGGCCAACCCGGCCCTGCGGGTCATCGGCATCACGGGCTCGGTGGGCAAGACCACGGTCAAGGAGCTCACGGCCACCGTGTTGGGCCAGCGGTTTCGCACCTTCAAAAGCAGGGGGAACTACAACAGCGACATCGGCCTGCCGCTGACCATGCTCACCATGCCCCTCGACGCGGAGCGGGCCGTCCTGGAAATGGCCATGACCGCCCAAGGCGAGATCGCCCGCCTGGCCGAGATCGCCCGCCCGGTCGTCGGCGTGGTGACCAACGTGGCACCGGTCCACATGGAACGCCTGGGCTCCATCGAGGCCATTGCGGCCGCCAAGGCCGAGCTCGTCCAAGCCTTGCCCCCCGACGGCGTGGCCGTGCTCAACGGCGACGACCGGCGCGTGCGGGCAATGGCTTCCCTGGCCCAATGCCGCGTCTTCACGTACGGGCTCCGCCCCGACAACACGCTTTGGGCCAGCCACATCGAGAGCCACGGGCTCGACGGCATCGCGTTCCGCTTCCACTACGGCGAGGAGACAGTCTTCGCCCGGCTCCCCCTGTTGGGCCGCCACAGCGTCCACAGCGCCTTGGCCGCCGCCAGCGTGGGGCTGATCGAGGGGCAATCGTGGGCCGAGATCATCGCCGGGCTCAGGGCGTTGGAGAAGATGGAGCTGTTGCGCATCATCGTGGTGCCCGGCATCAACGGCACCACCATCATCGACGACACCTACAACGCCAGCCCGCCCAGCGTCCTGGCCGCGCTCAACCTGCTCGACGACCTCAACGGCCGCAAGGTGGCCGTGTTGGGGGACATGTTGGAGCTCGGCGCCTACGAGGAAGAGGGGCACAAGCGGGTGGCCCGCCGCGCTGCCGAGGTGGTGGACCTGCTGGTCACCGTGGGGCCGCGCGGCCGGCTCATCGCCGAGGAGGCCCTGGCCTCTGGCATGGCGCCCGAGCGCGTGGTGGCGACCGACACGCCGGAGGAGGCCGTCGCCTTCCTCAAGGCACACTTGCAGCCGGGGGACATGGTGTTGGTGAAAGCCTCTCGCGCCGTGCGGCTGGACCGCGTGGTGAGCGCGTTGAGCGTGGGCGTGGAGTAGCACACGTGGACGTGGAGAATCGCAGGCCGGGCGCCCGGCACGTGGCCACGGCCTGTCGAAGCCTACAGGTAGCGTATGGCCCTGTCACTCACGTTGGGTACGCTTTCGTTCCTGTTTTCCGTGGTCTGGGGGCGACCGCTCATCCGGTTCCTGAAGGCCCACCAGATCGGAGAATCCATCCGCCTGGAGGGGCCGTCACACCACCAGACCAAGGTGGGGACGCCCACGATGGGGGGCATCATGATCATCGTGCCCGTGGTAGTCTTCAGCAGCATTTTCATCCTGCCACAGTACCAGTCGCTGCTGCTGCCGTTGACCGTCTTGGTGGCCACGGGCATCCTGGGCATGGTGGACGATTGGACCAAGCTCCGGCAGAAACGACGGGGGGAGCCCAAGGTGGGCATTCTGGCCCGCCACAAGATGCTCTGGCTGACAGTCATTGCCACCGGGGCCGCCCTAGTGCTCCACTTCGTCTTCAGGCTGGAGTCCATCGCCATACCTACAGTGCCCCAGAAGATCCCCATCGGGCTGGCCTACGTGCCCGTGGCCGTCTTCATCATCACGGGCACGGCCAACGCCGTAAACATCACCGACGGGCTGGACGGGCTGGCCGGGGGCACGGCCGCCATTGCCTTCGCGGCCTACGGCATCATCGCCGCCCGCCAGGGGCAGGCCCACTTGGTCACCTTCTGCTTCAGCATGGCCGGGGCCATTCTGGCCTTTCTCTGGTACAACGCCTACCCGGCCGAGCTCTTCATGGGCGACACGGGCAGCTTAGCCTTGGGCGCCACGCTGGGCACCGTGGCCCTCATGACCGGCCAGTGGCTCCTGCTGCCCATCGTGGGCGTGGTCTTCATGGCCGAGGCCATGAGTGTGATCCTGCAGGTGGCCTACTTTCGGTACACGGGCGGCAAGCGACTCTTCAAAATGGCACCCATCCACCACCATTTCGAGCTGTTGGGCTGGAGCGAGGTCCAAGTGGTGCAGCGCTTCTGGCTCATCAGCATGTTGAGCGGCATGTTGGGCGTTGCCCTCGCCCTGGTGTGAGCCCCGCCGGAGCTCGGGCCGAACCACCACGCGGGAAGAGACGCCCGCAGGGAACGACAAACGTCGCCACACAGGTGACCGAACGAGCACGGATCACGTGAGGGGGTAACATCATGACCGGATTCGCCAACCGTCGGGTAACCATCATCGGCATGGCCCGTGAAGGCATGGCCCTGGCCCGCTTCATGGTGCGACAGGGCGCGCGCGTGCTCATCAGCGACCGCCGCGGTCTCGCCGACTTGGCCGACGAGGTGGGCCAACTGGCCGGCCTGCCCATCACCTGTGTGCTGCGCGGCCACCCGCCGGACATCCTGGAGGCCGACGTGCTCTTCCTCAGCCCGGGCGTCCCCCGCCAGGCCGAGATCGTCCACCAGGCCAAGGCGCGCGGCGTGCCCCTGAGCAGCGCCACCGAGCTCTTCTTCGAGCTCTGCCGGGCGCCCATCATCGGCATCACCGGCTCCAGCGGCAAGACCACCACCACCTCGTTGATCGGCGACATCCTCAAGGCCGGCCGGCGGCGGAAGGTCTGGGTGGGGGGCAACATCGGCCAGCCCCTTATCGAGTTCGTGGAGGAGATCCGGCCCTCGGACTGGGTGGTGCTGGAGCTCTCCAGCTTCCAGCTCGAACCCCTGCGCCAGAGCCCCCACGTGGCCGTGGTGACCAACCTGCGCCCCAACCACTTGGACCGCCACGGCACCTTCGAGGCCTACACCGCGGCCAAGGCCAACATCCTGCGCCACCAGAGCGCCGACGACGTGGCCGTGCTCAACTGGGACGACCCTCACGTGCGCGCCCTTGCCGGCCTCACCCAGGCCCGGGTGCTCTGGTTCAGCCGGCGGCACGAGGTGCCGGAGGGCACTTTCCTGGCCGACGGTTGGGTGGTCAGCCAAGTGGAAGGGCAACGCGCGCGCATCTGCCGCCTCTCCGAGATTCCCCTGCCGGGCGACCACAACGTGGAAAACGTGCTCGCCGCCGTCTGCGTGGCCCGCGCCGTCGGGGTGAGCCGTTCGGCCATTGCCCGCGCCGTGGCCACCTTCAAGGGCGTGCCCCACAGGCTGGAGGTGGTGCGCGAGGTGGACGGCGTGACCTGGATCAACGACTCCATCGCCACCAGTCCGGACCGCACCGTGGCCGCCCTGCGGGCCTTCGAGCAACACAAAGGGCGCATCATCCTGCTGGCCGGAGGGCGCGACAAGCACCTGCCCCTCGACGAGATGGCCGGCGAAATCCTGACCCGCGTCAAACACCTGGTGCTCTTCGGCGAGATGGCCCCCCTCGTCGAGCGGGCCGTGCGCGCGGCGGCCTTTCAACGGGAGTCGCCCTCCATAACCCGCTGCCACACCCTCGAAGAGGCCGTGGCCGTGGCCGCCGACGTGGCCCGTTCCGGTGACCTCGTGCTCCTCAGCCCGGGGGGCACCAGCTTCGACGCCTTCAAGGACTTCGAGGCCCGTGGCGAGCGCTTCAAGGAACTGGTGAGGCACCTTCCCTCCCGCCACGAGGAGACATCCAACGGCCGACTGCTGCGGGTGGCGACCGGGTAACAGCGACGCGAAAGGAGCAAGGCAGGCAAGCCATGACCGTGCCACACGCCACATCACGCGCGAAACCCTTTGCTTCCGCCTACGCCAAGCGACGTCACCGCCGCCGGGCGGAGCGCCAGATTCAATCCGACTACTGGCTCCTCCTGGCCGTCTTGGGCCTGCTGACCATCGGGCTCCTGATGGTCTACAGCGCCACCTACACCCTCGGCTACCTGAACTACCAAGACGCCACCTACTACGTGCGCCGACAGGCCTTGTGGGCCCTGTTGGGCCTGGTGCTGATGATCGCCCTGTGGCGGGTAGACTACCGCGTGTGGCAGCGGTACACCGTGCCCCTCATGGGCGTCACCCTCCTCATGCTCGTGCTCATCCTGATGACCGGCCGCACCGTCTTCGGCGCCCAGCGCTGGCTCCTGGGCAATTCGGTCCAGCCGGCCGAGCTGGCCAAGGTGACCGTGGTGCTCTACATCGCCCACTGGGCCAGCAGCAAGGGGGAGCGCATCCGCCACGTGGACACGGGCCTGATCCCCTTCTCCGTGTTGGTGGGCGTGGTGTGTGGGCTCATTCTTCTCCAGCCCGACTTCAGCACGGCCCTGCTCATCGCCGTGACCGCCGGGGTGATGTTCTTCATCGCCGGCGCCGACCTGCTCCAGTTCGTGGTCACCGGCCTCATTGCCTTCTTCACCATTCTCACCGTGGCCACCCGCGCCGACTACCGGGCGGCCCGCATCGAGACCTTCCTGGACCCCTTCGCCCGGGCCGACACCACCGGTTACCAGATCGTACAAACCCTCGTGGCCTTGGCCTCGGGAGGACTGGTGGGCCAAGGGCTGGGGAGCAGCCGGGGCAACGTGGGCGTTCTGCCCGCCAGCCACACCGACGTGATCCTGGCCATCGTGGGCCAAGAGCTTGGCCTCGTCTTCACCTTGCTGGTGTTGGGGTTGTTTCTCTTCCTGGGGTACCGGGGATTTCGCATCGGCGCCGGCGCGCCCGACGCCTTCGGCACCATCCTGGCCGCCGGCATCACCTGTTGGCTGCTCTTCCAGGCCCTGCTGAACATCGCCGTGGTGACCAACACCGTGCCCTTCACGGGCATCCCGCTGCCCTTCATCTCCTACGGCGGCTCTTCGTTGGTCACCTCGCTCGTCGGCGTCGGGCTGCTGTTGAGCATCAGCCGGGCTCGCAGGCCCCAGGAGGGGGAAAGGTGAGCATGTTGACTGTGCCGGCCACGCACAGGCCGCGGGCGGCCGGACGCGCCACTGCGGGCCGTGTGCCCCTGCGCTTGGCCGTCACGGGAGGGGGCACCGGCGGCCACGTCTACCCGGCCCTGGCCGTCATCGAGGCCGGCTTGTCGGCCGGCCGGCAGGCCGACGTGCTCTGGATAGGGTGGCGTGAGGGGCTGGAGCGCTCCCTGGTGGAGCGGGCCGGCCTCGCCTTCGTGGGCATCGAGGCCGGCCGGCTGCGCGGCGCCGGCTGGCGGGCCGGGCTGCGCCACACGTGGCGCCTGGCCCGCGGGTTCGGCCAGGCGAGGGGGCTGCTCGCCCGCTTCCGCCCCCACGTGGTGCTCGCCACCGGCGGCTTTGTCACCTTCCCCGTGGCTCTGGCCGCCCGGTGGCTGCGCGTGCCCGTGCTCGTGTACCTGCCCGACATCGAGCCGGGCTTGGCCGTGCGGCTCATGGCCCCGCTGGCCGCCAAGGTGGCCGTCACCGCCGAGCCGGCCCAAGGTCACTTCCGCCGGGGCAAGGCCGTGGTGACAGGCTTCCCCGTGCGGACCTCCCTCGCGGCCGGCCGGCCGAGCCGCGAGCAGGCCCGGGCCCGGTTCGGCATCCCGGCCGACGAGCGAGTGGTGTTGATCTTCGGCGGGAGCCAGGGAGCCCACAGCCTGAACGCCGCCGTGGGCCACGCCCTGGAGGAGCTCCTCGCCGAGGCCCACGTGCTCCACATCCACGGGCGGTGGGACCGCGAGTGGCTCCGCGCGCGCCGGCAGGAGCTGCCGGCCGGCGTGCGGGAACGCTACCACCTCTTCGACTACCTGCACGAGGAGATGGCCCATGCCCTCGTCGCCGCCGACGTGGTGGTGGCCCGTGCCGGGGCCTCGACGCTGGGGGAGTTTCCCGCCGTGGGCTTGCCGGCCATTCTGGTGCCCTACCCCCACTCGGGCGCCCACCAGTGGGCCAACGCCCGCTACCTCGCCTCCCACGGCGCGGCCGTCATCGTTCCGGACGACGAAATTCGCGACGCCCTGCTTCCCCGGGTGCGCCACCTGCTCCACGACCAAGCCCGCCTGACGGCCATGCGCCGCGCCATGCGCGCCCTGGCCCGGCCGGGAGCTGCCCTGGCCATCTACGAGCTGCTGGAAGCACTTGCGGCCGACAAAGCTGTCAACAGGACAAGGAGTGCGTGACATGCCGCTCGAAATTCCAGAGGTCATCACGCTGCCCATAGACTTCCGAGTGCTCACGGTGGTCTCCATCCTCTTCTTCATGATCTTGGGCGCCTTGGGAGGGTGGAAGCGGGCCATCGTGACCCTGGTGGGCCTCTTCTTCGCCTGGGGCGTGGCCGTGAAGGCTTCTGCCTTCCTCATCAGGGCCGTGCGCATCCTGCTGGGGCTCGACTTCAGCGGTCCCCTGGCCCAATTCTTCAGCTTGAGCCTCTTCGTGGGCTCCACGGTCATGGTCGTGGTCACGTTCCACAAGATCATCGAGAACACGTCCGACGAGCGGCGTGACAAGCTCATCGGCAGCTCCTTCGGGCTGTTGAGCGGCTATTTCTTCATGGTGTTGCTCCTGGACGTGAGCCGGGAGTGGATTCAGCTCAACTTGAACGACTGGACCCTGCGCGTCAACCTGGGCGTGTCGCTCAACACCACGCCGGGCGAGCTCACCCTCATCGTTCACTTCGTGAACGACGCCACCAGGGTGTACGAGGAGCTCATCAGCGTGCAGAGCTTGGTCTTGCTGGCCCTGCTGGTCATCTTCTGGCACGGCTTCATCTTCAGCCTGGTGGGCCAGTTGGACCGCATTCTGCGCTCGGCGTAGAGGAGAACGAGGGAATGACCCCACGGGCACGGGGACAACACGTTCACTTCGTGGGCATCGGCGGGGCCGGGCTCTCGGCCCTGGCGCGCGTGATGCTGGGCCGTGGCTGGCGCGTGAGCGGCTCGGACCGCGAGGCCAGCCCCCGCCTGGAAGCCCTCCGCGAGGCTGGCGTCCGCGTTCACGTGGGCCACAGCGCCGAGCACGTGGGCAACGCCGACCTGGTGGTCGTCTCCAGCGCCGTGCCCCCCGACAACCCCGAAGTGGTGGCCGCCCGGGAACGGGGCATCCCCGTCTACAAGCGGGCCCAGTTGTTGCCCCAGCTCACCCGGGGCTTCGACGTGATTGCCGTGGCCGGCACCCACGGCAAGACAACCACCACCGCCATGATTGCCCTCGTGCTGGTCGAAGCAGGCCATGATCCTACCGTGATCGTGGGGGGCGACGTGCCCCAGTTGGGGGGCAACGCGCGCGTGGGCCGCAGCCCCCTCTTCGTCCTGGAAGCGGACGAGTACGACTACGCCTTCATCGGGCTTGAGCCCTTCGTGGCCGTGGTGACCAACGTAGAACACGATCATCCCGACATCTTCGCCGACCAGCGCGAAGTCTGGCGCGCTTTCGCCCGCTTTGTGTCCCGCATCCGGGCGGAGGGGGCCCTGGTGGTCTGCCACGACGACCTTGGCGCCCGCTCCCTGCCGGCCAAGGCGTCGGCAAAGGCCATCACCTACGGCACCGGGCCGGGAGTCATCTGGCAGGCCACTGACCTGCGCCCCAACGCCTTCGGGGGCACGGACTTCGCCCTGTCCCGTCGGGGGGAGCCGGTGGGCACCTTCCGGCTCCGGGTGCCCGGCCATCACAACGTGCTCAACGCCGTGGCGGCCATTGCCGTGGCCGACTACGTGGGCGTGAAGCCCTCCGACGCCGGGGCCACCATCGAGCGCTTCGCCGGCGTGGCCCGCCGCTTCGAGCACGTGGGCCGCGTGGGCCGCGTGGACATCTTCGACGACTACGCCCACCACCCCACGGAAGTCGAGGCCACCCTGCGGGCCGCCCGTCAGCGCTTCGGCCGCCGGCCGGTGTGGGTAGTCTTCCAGCCCCACACCTTCAGCCGGCTGGCTGCCTTATTCGACCGCTTCGTCGGCGCCTTCGCCCAAGCCGACCGGGTCATCGTCACCGAAGTGTACGCCGCCCGCGAGGCCGACACGTTCGGCGCCTCGGCCCAAGACTTGGCCAGCCGCCTCCAGGGGCCGCCGGCCACCTACGCCCCCACCCAGGAGGCCGCCCTCGACCTCCTGCTCCGTGAAGCGCCAGAAGACGCGGTCATCCTCATCATGGGAGCCGGCGACATCACGGCCTTGGGGCCACGCCTGCGCCACGCCCTGGAGGCCCGTGGCCGGACGCTGTCCGAAGCCCCGGGCAACGGCGCGGAGGAAAAATCGGTGGGAGGAAGAGCGCGTGACTGACACAGTGGAGATCAACAAGGCCGCCGAGATCGCCGCCCGGCTCCTCGAGCGGCTAGGACCGGCCCCCTCCCTCATCATCCTGGCCAACGCCTGCGCCGGCGGGATGAGGGCCCCCAACGTCGAGGCATGGTCCTTCATGTGGCACAGGGAAACGCCGTCCTTGAACATCTGTACGGAGGAACGTGTCAATGAGCTCGCCCGGACGACGCCGCTGGGCCTCGCGTGACAGCCTGCGCCGCTCCGACCTGGTGCGCATTATCCTGCGCGGTGCCTTCGGCGACCGCATCACAACCGAAGAGCCGTTGGCACCGTACACCAGCTTCCGCATCGGCGGGCCGGCCCAGTGGTTTCTCAAAGTTCAGAGCGTGGAGGAGCTCCAGGAAGCCGTGCGGGTGGCCCAGCGGGCCCACATTCCCTACCTGGTGTTGGGCGGGGGGAGCAACGTGCTGGTCAGCGACGACGGCGTGGACGGCCTGGTGATCCTCAACCGGGCGCGCCGCTTTTCCGTTCGGCCCAGCCCCGCCGGCCTGCGGCTCATCGCCGACTCGGGAGTCTCCCTCCCCTGGCTGGCGGGCAAATTGGCCCAAGGAGGCGTGAGCGGCCTGGAGTGGGCCATCGGTGTTCCCGGCACCGTGGGAGGGGCCGTGGTCCAGAACGCGGGGGCGTGGGGCCACGAGATCAAGGACCGCCTGGTGAGCGTGGAGTGGCTCACCCCCGACGGTCAAGTGGAAGAGGTGCCGGCCAAGCGCCTGAAACTGGAATACCGCCATTCGGCCCTCCTCGACATGCCGCCCGGGGAGCGCCCCACCATTCTGCGGGCCAAGTTCGAGGTGGAACGGGGCGATCCCGCGGAGGTGCAACGTCGCCTGCGGTGCTACATCTTGCGCCGCACCACCAGCCAGCCCAGAGCGCCCAGCGGGGGCAGCGTCTTCCGCAATCCGCCCGGCGACTACGCCGGCCGCCTCATCGAGGCCGTGGGGTTGAAGGGCCACCGCATCGGCAACGCCCAGTTCAGCCCCAAGCACGCCAACTTCATCGTGAACTTGGGCGGGGCTACCGCCGCCGACGTCCGCGCCCTCATCGAGCTGGCCCGCCAGCGCGTGCGCGAGCAGTTCGGCATCACCCTGGAGCTGGAGATCGAGCTGGTGGGCAGGTGGGAGCAGGAGGCCGAAGGAGACGAACCAGATACGCCCCCGCCCGCTGAGGGGCAACAAGGGGAGAAGGAGCCGTGACCCAACGGCGCGAAAAAGTGTGCGTGGCCGTCATCTTCGGCGGCCGCAGCGGAGAACACGAGGTGTCGCTGCTCTCGGCCCGGGGCGTGCTCGGCGCCTTGGACCGCGAGCGCTTCGACGTGCTCCCCGTCGGCATCACGCTCGACGGCGAATGGCTCATTGGCGACGACCCACTGGCCGCGCTCGAGGCCCTGGCCGGCCACGCCACCTCCCCGGCCAGGGCCGCGCCGGCCGATTCCGCCCACGTGGTTGCCGGCGCCCTCGTCTCGCCGGCAGAACCGCCCGGCGAGCTGCTCCGCCGGGCCGACGTGGCCTTTCCCGTGCTCCACGGCCCCTACGGGGAGGACGGCACCATCCAGGGGCTCCTCGAGATGATCGGGCTCCCCTACGTGGGCTGTGGCGTGGCTGCCTCGGCCGTGGCCATGGACAAGGCCCTCTCCAAGGCCATCTTCCGGGCCGCCGGCCTGCCGGTGGTGCCCTATCTCGTCGTCCTGCGGGGCGAGTGGCGCGCTGCGCCCGAACAGACGGTGGAACACATCGAGAACCACCTGGCCTACCCGCTCTTCGTGAAACCGGCCAACTTGGGCTCGAGCGTGGGCGTCTCCAAGGCGCGCACCCGCGACGAGCTCGCCGCCGCCCTCGACCTGGCCGCCCAGTTCGACCGGAAGCTCATCGTGGAACAGGCCGTGGAACACGTTCGGGAGCTGGAGGTCTCGGTGTTGGGCAACGACACCCCCCGTGCCAGCCTGCCGGGCGAAGTGCGCCCGCGAGGGCACGAGTTCTACAGCTACGAGGCCAAGTACACGGAAGGGGGCAGCGACCTGCTCATTCCGGCCCCCGTTCCCGACGACCTCGCGCGCACACTCAAACGCATGGCCGTTGCGGCCTTCCGGGCCATCGACGGGAGCGGCATGGCCCGGGTGGACTTCCTCATGAACGACGCCACGGGCGAGGTGTACATCAACGAAATCAACACTATTCCCGGGTTCACGCCCTTCAGCATGTACCCGAAGCTGTGGGAGGCCGAGGGGCTAACCTACCGCGAACTGGTCGAGGAGCTCATTCGGCTGGCGCTCGAGCGCGCGGCCGACGTGGCCCAGAACCGGGTGAGGCGATGAGCAGAGCGTCCACGGCCCGCCAGGGGCTCTACCGTCGCAGACGCCCTCCCAGGCGCTATCGCCGGCGGCGGCCGCGCCGGCGGCGATCGCGCCGCCTGATCGTCTACCAGAGCGCGCTGCCGGGCTTGCGCGTCCACGGCCGCACGCCGGAGGACCGCCACGCCACGGTGCGCTGGCTCAGGGATCACATGATGACGTTCCTGGTGCTCCTGCTCTTGGGCGCCACAGCCTATTGGCTCTTCCTGAGCGACACGTTCTACGTCTACGGGGCGGACGTGCAGGGCACGCTCTACACCACGCCCGAGGAGATCTACGCGCTGGCGGACGTGGACGGGTGGAACATCTTCTGGATTGACCCCAAGACCGTCGAGGCGCGCATTCGCGCCCTGGCCATCATCAAAGACGTGGACGTCAAGCTCGACCTGCCCAACCGGCTGGCCATCCGCGTGGTGGAGCGCCGACCTGTGGCCGTGTGGCAAGCCGGCGAGCAACGCTTCCTGGTGGACGCGGAGGGCGTGCTCTTCGAGGTGCGCGGCGACATCTCCAGGGCCGTGGTGGTGCGCGACCTGCGCAACGCCTCGCTCCGCCCGGGCGAGCGCGTGGACCCCGAGGCCATTGTCGCCGCGCTGGAGCTCAACCGCCTCTTGCCGGAGCAGCGGGTGTTCGACTGGCGCCCAGGGGCCGGGCTCAGTTTCGTCACCGACGAGGGGTGGCGGGTACAGGTCGGCGATCACCAGAACCTGAAGCTCAAGGTCTTGATCTACCGCCAGTTCCGGGCCCAAGTGGCGCCGGCACGCAACGTGACATTCCTGGACTTGTCGGTGCCCGAACGGCCCTACTACCGTGTGGGAGATGGGAAAAACCAGGAGGGGGAGCCGTGAACGTGGAGGGGGAACAGGGTGGACGGAGGCCGAACGCGCCGTGACACGATGGAGGTAGGTGAACAGCCATGCGACACGTTGTTGGACTGGACATAGGCTCGTCCAAAATTGGGTGCCTAGTCGGCGAGGTGGACGACCACGGCCGGCTGCGCATTATCGGCATCGGCGTGGTGCCCTCGGCCGGCGTCAAGAAGGGGGCCATTGTTGACCTCGAAGCGGCCACCCGTGCCGTGGAGGCTGCCGTCACCCGGGCCGAACACACTTCCGGCGTGGCCTTCCAGGGCGCCCTCGTGGGCGTCTCGGGCGCCCACATCGTCTCCCTCAACAGCCGGGGCACGGTCTCCATCTCGCGCGGCAACCACACCGTCCAACACGACGACGTGCAGCGGGTGCTCGAGGCCGCCCGCGCCATCGCCCTGCCCCACTCCCACGAGGTGATTCACCTGATCCCGCGCGGCTTTTGGCTCGACAGCGAAAACGGGGTGCGCAACCCCGTCGGCCTCCACGGCTACCGCCTGGAAGTCGAGGCCCACGTGGTGGCGGCCTCAACAACGGCCCTCCAGACGCTGGAAACGTGCTGCCGGGGGGCCGGCGTGGACGTGCAGGCTTTCGTGTTGGACCCCCTCGCCGCCGGCGAGGCCATTCTCACCGAGGACGAAAAGGAGCTGGGCGTGGTCCTGGTGGACATCGGCGGCGGCACCACCGACATCGGCATCTTCATCGAAGGGGCCGCCTGGCACACGGTGAGCCTGCCCGTCGGCGGCCACCACCTGAGCCACGACTTGGCCGTGGGCCTCCAGTGCCCCCTGCCCGTGGCCGAGGAGCTGAAAGTGCGCCACGGCTGCGCGGCAACGGCCCTGGTGGGCGAGGACGAGGCCGTGGACGTGGCCACGTTCGGCGACACGCCGCTTCACGCTGTCACGCGGCGCGACATCGCCGAGATCTTGGAGTACAGGGTGCTTGACTTGTTCGACCTAATCCGGCGCGAGATCAAGCGCTCCGGGTACGATGGCCTGTTGCCGGCTGGCGTGGTCTTTTGCGGGGGAAGTGCCCAACTGGAGGGGCTACGGGAGCTGGCCACCGACTACTTCCGGCTCCCGGTGCGCGTGGGCCAGCCCCACACGGCCCACCTGAGCGGCCTCATTGACAGCTTGGGCTCGCCGGCCTTCGCCGCCACCGTGGGCCTGCTCCGCTGGGGCGCGCACCACCACCAAGTGCGCGGCCACCAGAACGGTGCCGGCCACTCTTCGTCCGATTGGAAGGAGCGTCTGGCCCGTTGGCTGACGACGCTTTTGCCCGAGTAGTCCACTGAACACGTCTGTGAATCAAGAAAAGGAGGCAAGACCCATGTACAATGACCTGCCGGAACCCCAATCCCCGTCGTTCTTCCCACCCGAGGTGGAGAACTTCGCCCAAATCAAAGTCATCGGCATTGGGGGGGGCGGTGCTAACGCCGTGAACCGCATGATTGAGGCGGGCATCCGCGGCGTGGAGTTCATCGCCGTCAACACCGACGCCCAAGCCCTCCTGCTCAGCCAGGCGCCCCACCGGCTGCGCATCGGCGAGAAGCTGACGCGCGGACTGGGGGCCGGCGGCAACCCCGAAATCGGCCGCAAGGCTGCCGAGGAGAGCGCCGATGAGCTCGAGGCCGTGCTCAAGGGCGCCGACATGGTCTTCATCACGGCCGGCATGGGGGGTGGCACCGGCACCGGCGCGGCCCCCGTTGTCGCCCGCATCGCCCGCGAGTGCGGCGCGCTCACCATCGGTGTGATCACCAAGCCCTTCTCCTTCGAGGGCTCCCGCCGCATGGAGAACGCCGAGCAGGGCATCGAGGCCCTCCAGGAGGAGGTGGACACCCTCATCGTGATCCCCAACGACCGCTTGCTCCAGATCGTGGACAAGCGCGCCTCCATCCAGGAAGCCTTCAGGACGGCCGACGACGTGTTGCGCCAGGGCATTCAGGGCATCTCCGAGCTCATCACCGTGCCGGGCCTCATCAACTTGGACTTCGCCGACGTGCGCGCCATCATGTCCGAGGGCGGAGCAGCCCTCATGGCCGTGGGCGTGGCCTCGGGCGAGAACCGCGCCACGGAAGCGGCCCAGAAGGCCATCAGCAGCCCGCTGCTCGACATCACCATCGACGGCGCGCGCGGCGTGCTCTTCAACGTCACCGGCGGCGAGGACCTCAGCCTCTTCGAGGTCAACGAGGCGGCGGAGCTGATCCGCAGCACTACCGACCCGAACGCCAACATCATCTTCGGCGCCGTCATCGACCCCACGCTCCAGGACGAGATCCGCATCACGCTCATCGCCACCGGGTTCGACACTCAGGCCAAGGCCCAGCCGCGCCTGCGCATGGCGGCCGGCCAGGGAGGACCATCCCTCCAGCAGAAGGTCAAGGAGTTCCCGGTGCGCCGCTTCGACCGGGATGACTTGGACGTGCCGGCCTTCTTGCGGCGCCGTTGACGCGCCGGCCGGCCCAGGAGGGTGAATGCCCATGCCGGCCACACGTTCGGCCGAGGAACTGCGCCGCCTGCTGTCCCGCTTGGACGGCCGCGGCTACAAGGCGTACAAGGAGATCGCGGGGGTCTACCGGTTTCCCGGCTTCGTGCTCTTCGTGGACCACGTCCAGGGCGATCCCTTCGCCGCCCCGAGCCGGCTGCGCGTGCGCGTGCCCCAGGCGCACGCCGGCTTCCCGCCCGAGCTCTACAGCACGCCCGCCCGGGCCATCGGGGTGGAGAATTACGTGGCACGCCGCTTCGCCGACGTGGCCCGCGCCACGGACCGGCGGCGCGGCACCGGCCACAGCGGGCGGATCGCCATCGACGCCCCGGGCCAGGAGGTGATCCGCCACACGGCGGTCACCATCAACGACTCGTGGGTCGAGGCCCGTTTCACCGTGGGGCTGCCGGCCCGGGGGCGAACCATTTTGGGCCACCAGGCCATCGAGCTCCTGCTGGAGGATGTGCCCCACGTGGTGAAACACGCGCTCCTCTACCGCGCACACGATCCCGCCGTCGTGCGCCGCCACGCCGAAGTCAACGAGGACGCCGACTGGCTCCGCGACCAGCTTGCCCGGCGGGGCCTGGTGGCCTTCGTGGCCGACGGGGCCATTCTGCCCCGCCGCTCCGGCGTGGACGAGCGCCCCTTGGAGGAGGGCATCGTCATCCCCTTCGAGTCGCCCCCCTCCCTTCGGGTGAGCTTCCACCTGCCCAACGCCGGCCCCATCGAGGGCATGGGCGTGCCCCGGGGCGTGACCCTTATCGTGGGCGGGGGCTACCACGGCAAGAGCACGCTGTTGCGGGCCATCGAGCGGGGGGTGTACAACCACTGCCCCGGCGACGGGCGCGAGTTCGTGGTCACCGTGTCGGACGCGGTCAAGATCCGCGCCGAGGATGGCCGTGCCGTCGCCTGCGTGAATATCAGCCCCTTCATCGACAACTTGCCCTTCGGCCAGAGCACGCGCCACTTCAGCACGGCCAACGCCAGCGGGTCCACCAGCCAGGCGGCCAACATCGTGGAGGCGCTGGAAGTGGGCACCTCCCTGCTCCTCATCGACGAGGACACCTCGGCCACCAACTTCATGATCCGCGACCACCGAATGCAGGAGCTCATCGCCAAGGCCCACGAGCCCATCACCCCCTTCATCGACAAAGTGCGCCAGCTCCACGACGAGCTCGGGGTGAGCACGGTGCTCGTCATCGGGGGCAGCGGGGATTACTTCGACGTGGCCGACACGGTCATCGCCCTCCACGCCTACCGCCCTTGGGATGCCACCGCCCAGGCCAAGGCCATTGCCGCCCGCCACGCCACGGGCCGCCGGCCCGAGGGGGGCGACCGCTTCGGCGACGTGACCCCACGGGCACCCGACCCGCGCAGCGTGGACCCCTCCAAGGGGCGCCGCGAGGTGCGCGTCAAGGTTCACGGCACCCGGGCCATCCAGTTCGGCCGGGAGACCATCGACTTGGAGGCAGTGGAACAACTCGTCCACCCGGCACAAACACGCGCCATCGCCGCTGCCCTCGTCTACGCCCGGCACCGCTACATGGACGGCCAGCGGCCACTCCGCCAGATCGTCGAGCTGGTCATGCGAGACGTGGCCGAACAGGGGCTCGACGTGCTCGACAGCCGGAAGGTGGGCGACTTGGCCGCCTTCCGTCCCCAGGAGCTGGCCGCGGCTCTCAACCGCCTGCGTTCACTCGTCATGCGTCCGGCCAGAACACCGCCATAGTGCCCATCTGTTGCCCAGGGCCTCAGATTCTTACTTCCTTCGTCGCCACGGCAGGGCACCTCCCCCACACGGAACACCCGTGTCGCCTCGTTATGTGTGTTTTTCATATCGCTCAATCTGGGGTATCATACCCTGGCCGCAGGGGCGAACGCCCTGTTCAGACGAGGACGGCACACCGGAAGAACTCAAGGGGAGGGAAGGCATGAACAAACTGGTGGAGATGAAATGCACCGCTTGCCGTGGGGACGAACCTCCCCTCTCGGAGGAGGAGATTCGGGCCTTCATGGACCAGGTGCCCGGGTGGCAGGTGGTTGAACGCGGCGGAATCAAGCAGCTCGAGCGCGTCTTCCGCTTCGCCAATTTCGCCGAGGCGCTGGCCTTCACCAACCGGGTAGGCGAGTTGGCCGAGGCCGAAGACCACCACCCCGCCATCTTGACCGAGTGGGGTCGCGTGACCGTGCGCTGGTGGACCCACAAGATTCGCGGGCTCCACCAGAACGACTTCATCATGGCCGCCAAGACCAACGAGCTCTACGGGGAGGGAGGACAGGGGACGTGAGGCTGCCGGCCCTCACAGCAGGCCAACGCCCACAACGAGCACGGCCGCTTCCGTGACCTCACAGAGGGCGCCGTACATGTCGCCCGTGAAACCCGGCACGCGGCGCGTGGCCCACCGGCCGGCGAGCCAGGCCAAGGCCGTGGCCCCTCCCCAAAGGCCTGCGCCCCGTGCTCCCAACACAAGCCCGGCGATCCCGAGGGCGAAGGCACCGGCCAAGGCGATCTCCCCGAGGCCGGCGTGGGCGTTCATGGCCCGTCCCAGCCCTTGGGGGCGCGCGTAGGGAAAGGCCACGGTGGCCAGGGACATGGCCCATCGGCCCAGCACGGGGGCCACGAGGAGGGTGCCGGCGGCCGAGGGCCACGATGGGGCCTCCAGGAGGCCCACCAGGGCCGCGTACTTGGCCAGGAAGAGCAGTGTGCCCCCGGCCACGGCGAAGGCGCCCACGCGCTCGTCGCGCATAATGCGGAGCCGCTCCTGGGGCGTGGGCCCGCCGAAGAGCCCGTCGCACACGTCTAAGAATCCGTCCACGTGGAGCGCGCCCGTGAGGCCCACCCACGCGGCCAGGGCCAACACGCCGGCCACGCCCGCGCCGACCGAGCGCACGCCGATCCACGCTGTGAGCACGAGCACACTTCCCACCGCCAAGCCCACCAGGGGGAACCAGGCCACCGTGCTCCCGAGTTCCCGATCCTCCACCTCGGAGACGGAGAAGGGCAACACGGTGAGGAAGGAAAAGGCGAGCCGGATAGTTCGACACATGACACGCTCTCACGGACTAGGCGCGCCCCGGTGGTGCCAGATGGCGTTCATGGCGTGGTAGAGGAGCCGGGCGGCGGCGAACTCGGCCATGTGGAGGCCTTCACGGGGGGCCAACTCCACACAGTCCACGGCCACCACGTGGGCCACGCGGGCCAAGGTGCGGACGATGGCCAACGCCTGGTGCCACGTGAGCCCCCCGGGCTCCGGCGTGCCCGTCGCCGGAACGATGCTGGGGTCCAGCCCGTCCACGTCCAGCGAGAGAAAAAGGCGCCGGCCGGCGAGGCGGGCTTCCAAGTCGGCCAACAGAAGCTCCAACGGAGTGGTGTGGACTTCGTCCGCGAACCAGACGCGCAACCGCTCCGGGTTGGCCCGGATGAAGGCGGCTTCCTCCTTGGAGATGGCGCGCACGCCGACCTGGAACAGGACCTCCACGCCCTCGTCGAGCATCCGTCGGCTCGCACAGGCGTGGCTGTAGCGGCTCCCCTCGTACTCGTCCCGCAGGTCGCTGTGGGCGTCCACCACCACCACGGCCAGCTCCCCCCCGAAGGCGCGCACGAGGCCGCGCACCACGCCCACGGAGATGGTGTGTTCGCCCCCCACCACCACCAGCAGCCGGTCGGGCCGCGCGCACGCCTCCACGGCCCTGGCCACGTCGGCCACCATCGCCTCGGGAGAGGCGTGGTTGGGGGGCAGTGCCGGCAGGGTGTGCACGCCGTACTCCAGAGCGGGTTCGGCGTCGAGGATGGGGTCGTAGAGCTCCACTTGAGCGGAGGCTTCGATGATGGCTGCCGGCCCCTTGCGCGTGCCCCCCTCGTAGCTCACCGTGCTCTCGTAGGGCACCGGCAGCACCCACGCCCACGAGCGCTCGGGGGCCGTGAACTCGGGCGGCAGGCCGAGGAAGCTATTCACGTGTGCCCCCTGCGCCCTTCAGGCGGGCGTCGTAGTCGGCCCGGAGGGTGTCGAGGAGCTGGTCTCGCCGCTCGTACAGGCGTTTGAGGGGGCGGGGTCGGCGTTTGGCCAGGGCGTAGGAGACCAGGATGGGCAAAGCGATGGTCGTGTCGGTGTAACAGACCACCGTGTCGGGCAGGTGGTCGGGGTCCACTTTGCCCCACGTGACCGCCTCGCTCGGCGTGGCCCCCGAGAGCCCGCCGGTGTCGGGCCGCGCGTCGGTGATCTGGATGAAGTAATCGTGTCCCCGCTCCTCCAGGCCAAGGATCTCTTGGATTTGGGGCTCGGTCTGCAGGGCGAAGTTCTTGGGGCTTCCGCCCCCCAGGATGAGCAGGCCGCTCTTGCCGCCGGCGCGCTTGGCGCCGTAGACGATGGCCGCCGTCTCGTTCACGTCCAGCTCGGGGTCGAGGCTGACGGCGAGCCCTTGGAGGCGCAGGGCGGCGGCGTTCATGCCCAGGCCGGAGTCGCCGGGGCTGGAGGTGTAGATGGGCACGCCAGCCTCGTAGGCGGCGCCGAGGAGGGAGCGGTGTGGAAGCCCCAACAGGCGCTCGCGTTCGCGCACGTAGCGGCCCAAGTGGTGGTGGAACTCGGCCGTGCTCATGCGCTTCTGGAACTCGGGGGCCGTGAGCACGCGGCGGATGAAGGCGTCGGTCTCGAAGAGCACCTTCTGCTCGAACACGATGTCGTAGATGCGGATGATCCCCTCCTCCCGGAGACGCACGTCGTCCACGAGCGGGGAGATTTGGTAGAGGTCGAAGCCCAACGAGCGGTGCACGTCATGGTAGAGGTTCGCCCCCGTGGAGACGATCCAGTCCACGAAGCCGGCCTCGATCAGGGGCACGAAGGCCGCGTGGCCCAAGCCGGCCGGCGTGAGCGCCCCGCTCACGGTGAGGCAGACCGTCGTGTCGGGCGCGAGCATACGTTCGACGAAGAGACGACAGGCTTCTCGCAGGCGG
>JALSKA010000258.1 GCA_026989095.1 Ardenticatenaceae bacterium | reverse complement strand
CTTTCTGGGCGATGTGCCCGACGAGGAGCTGCCGGCCCTCTACCACGCCGCCGACCTCTTCGTCCTGCCGGCCTCGGCCCGCAGCGAGGCGTTCGGCACCGTGCTGGTGGAGGCCATGGCCGCCGGTCTTCCCCTCATCACCACCGACGTGGGCACGGGCACATCGTGGGTCAACCAACACGGCATCACCGGCCTGGTGGTGCCGCCGAACAACCCGGTGGCGTTGGCCGACGCCATCAACGCGCTGCTGGAGGCCCCCGAGCGCCGGCACACCATGGGCGAGGCCGGCCGGCGTCGCGCCGTGGAGGAATTCGGCGCCGAGCGCATGGTGGAGCGGGTCATCGCCGTCTACCGCCGCTGCGCCGTCGGAGCGGGGAGACCTCCCCCCTAGTCCACGGAACGGCTCACCCGACTCAGCGCCGTGATGATGTTTTCCACCAGCTCCTCGGGGGGAAGCTGTTCTCCTGCGGGGTTGGTCAGACACTGGGCCGCGTAGGAGCGAACCAGCTCGACGCTGACGCTGTAGAGGGCCGCCCGCACGGCGCTCAACTGCTGGAGGATCTCGTGGCAATCCCGCTCCTCGGAGATCATGCGCTGGATGCCGCCGATCTGTCCCTCGATGCGCCGCAGGCGGGTCAACAGGGCTTGTTTGATGGCCTCGTCTTGGACCTTCATGAGAATCCCTTCCCCTTCTCTCCTCTATTTCACGTCACGGCGGAACCCCCACGGCGGCTTTTCTTGAGCCACACGCTCCCGCCCCATGCTCTACTGGGCTAGAGTATAGGGGGTGACATTAAACCACACTTTGCCCGTGAAAGCAACCCCCGCGCGACAATGGCGCGTTCTCCCCAGATGTGATACTATTGGGCCCGGCCGACGGCGAACAACCCGACAACACCGAGGAGGGTGTCCGATGGCAGACCTGCGTCCGGGCTTGACGCACGAGATCACGTGGACCGTTGAGGAGCGCCACCTGGCCAGCACGCTGGGCAGCGGCCTGCCCCCCGTCTTCGCCACGCCGATGTTGGGCGCCATGTTCGAGGAGTGCGCCCGCGCCCTGGCCGACCCCCGCCTGCCCGAGGGACAGCTCACCGTGGGCACCTGGATCACCATTCGCCACACGGCCCCCACCCCCCGGGGCATGCGCGTCCGCGTGCGCGCCGAGCTGGTGGAAGTGGACGGCCGCCGGCTGCGCTTCAAGCTGCAGGCGTGGGACGACGTGGAGCCTGTGGGGGATGGCGAGCACGAACGCTTCGTCATCGACGCCGACCGGTTCGAGAAGCGCCTGGCCGAGAAGCTCGCCCGTGTCCACGAGGGCTCCGAAGGTGGCGAGTGATCCTGAGCAGCAAGGCGCCCGCTTCATCATCATCTGCACCGGCCCCCGACAGGGGGAGGTTTTCCCCCTGTCGGGGCGCACGTTCCTCATCGGGCGGGCGCCGGAATGTGACCTCCGGCTCGTGGATGCCTTTGTCTCCCGCCACCACTGCCTGCTGGAGCGGACGGGCGACGAGTGGAGCGTGCGGGACTTGGGCAGCCGCAACGGCACGTGGGTGGACGAACGCCCCATCGCCGGCCCTGCCGAGCTGACGCCCGGGGTGATGCTCCGGGTGGGGCGCACGTACCTGCTCTACTCGGACGAGGAGCGCGGGCAGGGCAAGGACGAGGTTTGACGTTTTCTCCGCTCTTGAGGCACAATAGGGCCACGAACACCGTCCTTTTTTCCGAACCCCGGAAGCCGAAATGAGCGCGACTCCCGGTCATCCCCACGGTCCCATCGGCCTGTTCGACAGCGGCGTGGGCGGAGGCACAGTGCTCCGCCACCTCCGCCGGCTCCTGCCGGCCGAGGACGTGCTCTACGTGGCCGACCAGGCCCACTGCCCCTACGGGAACCGTCCTGCCCACGAGGTGCGCCGGCTGGCAACGGCCAACGTACAGTGGTTGTTGGACCAAGGGGCGAAGCTCATCGTGGTGGCGTGTAACACGGCCAGCGCGGTGGCCCTTCGGGCACTGCGGGCCCAGTTCCCCCACGTGCCCTTCGTGGGCATGGTGCCCCCCGTGAAGCCGGCCGCCCTGAGCACGCGCACGGGCGTGGTGGGCGTGCTGGCCACCCCGACGACGCTCAACGGCGAGCTCCTGCAGGACGTCATCCAGCAGTGGGCCGAGGGCGTGACGGTGGTCAGCCGGGAGGGCCACGGCCTGGTGGAGCTCATCGAGGCCGGGCACATCGAGGGGCCGGAGCTGGAGGCCCGCCTGGCGGCCTTCCTCCACCCCATGCTGGCCGCCGGGGCCGACACTATTGTGCTCGGCTGCACCCACTACCCCTATCTTCGGCCAACCATTCAGCGCCTCGTGGGCCCTGAGGTGACCGTGCTCGACGCCGGCGAGGCCGTCGCCCGGCAGGTGCGGCGGGTTCTGCGAGCCCGGAACATGGCTCACCCGCGCGGGAGCCAGCAGGGCCGCGTTCTCTACGCCACCACCGGCGACCCAGGCCACCTGGCCCACCAGATAGCCCGGCTGGGCCTGCCGGCCGGACGCGTGATCACAGCCGAGTTGCCCTGAGCGGGATGGAGCACCGGAGGAAGAGGCTATCATGGGAGAGTCCACACCGACCACGGCCATCCGACCGTCACGCCTTTGGAGCCTGCCCGTCATTTCCTGGGCCCTGTATGACCTGGCCAACACGATGTTCTCCATGAGCATTGTCTCCCTCTACTTCTCCCTGTGGGTGGTCAACGTCATGGGGGGCAGCGACCAGATGTACGGCAACGCCAACGCCCTCTCCATGGCGCTGATGTTCCTCACGGCCCCCCTCATCGGCGCCATCTCGGACCAGGCCAGCCGGCGCAAGCCCTTCCTGGTGGCCAGCACCCTGCTCTGCGTCCTCTTCACGGCCCTGCTGGGCGTGGGCGGGCTGGGGTGGTCCCTGGTCTTCTTCGTCGTGGCCAACTACATGTTCCAGGCCGGCCTGATCTTCTACGACTCCCTCCTGCCCGAGGTGAGCACGCCGGAGAACCGGGGGCGCGTCGGCGGGCTGGGCATCGGCCTGGGCTACTTGGGCTCCTTCATCATCGTGGGGCTGGGACTGATGATCGTGAGGGACGAGCGCCCTGCCGCGTTCGTCACCATGTTTCGGCTCACGGCGCTGCTCTTCCTCGTCTTCGCCCTGCCCTGCTTTCTCTTCGTCCACGAGCGGGCGCGTCGCACGGCGGGCCTTTCGTGGCGCGTGATTCGGGGCGCCTTCGGCCAAGTGCGCCACACCGTGGCCCACGCCCGCGAGTTTCCCGGCCTGGTGCGCTTCCTGATCGGCCGCATCTTCTACACGGACCCCGTCAACACGGTGATCGTCTTCATGGGCGTTTACGTCACCAACGAGGTCAACTTCACCACCACCGAAGCCCAGCTCCTGCTCCTGGTGGCCATTGCGGCGGCCGTGGTGGGCGGGTTCGTGTGGGGCGTCGTGGTGGACCGCATCGGCCCCAAGCGCACCTTGAACGCCGTGCTCCTCCTCTGGATGGTGGATTTCCTGTTGGCCGTGGCCATCGCCGTCTTCAGTTGGCCCAAGGCCCTCTTCTGGGCGGCCGGAGTCCTGGCCGGCATTGCCCTCGGCGGCACGTGGGCGGCCGACCGCCCGTGGATGCTGATCCTCTCGCCGCCCAAGTTCGTGGGCGAGTTCTACGGCCTCTACAGCATGGTGGGGCGCTTCGCGGCCATCGTGGGCCCCTTCACGTGGGGGCTCATCGTGGACCAGTTGGGCCTGGGCCGGCCGGCCGCGGTCTTCACGCTGCTCATCTTCGTGGTGATCGCCTTCGTGATCCTCCAGGGCGTTGACGACCGCCCCAGGGAGTGGCCGCCCGAGCTGCGAGCCGAGGCGCCGTAGGCGGACGCCACGTGTCTTCCCGGCTCCCCCTCGCAGGGCGGCGCCGTCTGGCCCGTGCTCCGCGTTTCCGTGGCCCCGCGTGTGCTTTTGGGGAAACACTCGTCAGGCATCGAGGAGGAAATCCCATGTGGACCCGCCATTTCCGACACTGGTTCGCCGTCCTGCTCCTGGGAGGCTTTGGCCTCCTCTGGGCCGTCGCCAGCGTGTGGGCCCAACAGCCCTCCGCGCGCCTCTACCTGCCCCTGGTGATCCGCGCTGAGCCCACGCCCACCTCCGCCTTCTCCGAGGAGGCCCTGGCCGTCACCGCCTACACCAACCAGTACCGCCAGGCGGCCGGCTGTCCTCCGCTCACGTTGAGCCCCCAGCTCACCCAAGCGGCCCAGCGCCACACCGACGACATGGCGTACAACGACTTCTTCGACCACACCGGCTCCGACGGCTCCTCCCCGGGGGACCGCATCCGGGACACGGGCTACGACTTCCTCCTGGCCGGCGAAAACATCGCCGCCGGCTACCCAACGGCCCAGGAGGTGGTGGAGGGGTGGATGAGCAGCCCGCCCCACCGCGCCAACATCCTCAACTGCGACTACCGCGAGATCGGCGTGGGCTACACCTACTTGGCCAACGACACCGGCACCGTCAACTACAGGCACTACTGGGCCCAAGTGCTCGCCACGCCTAAGCCGTAACCGGCTCTCACACTGCCTCCCGCCGCCGATCTCGTCGGCCACGGAAGAGCTCCCAACTTGTGCCCACGAGCATTCGTGGGTACTATTGGGGGCACGGCGGGCAATTTCCGCCGCACTCTTTCACTCAACGAGGAGGAGCCATGTCCGAAGGAGGACGCCAACCTGACCGCAACTTGGCCCTGGAACTGGTGCGCGTGACCGAGGCCGCGGCCATGACGGCAGCCCGCTGGATGGGGCGGGGCGACAAGAACGGGGCCGACCAGGCGGCCGTGGACGCCATGCGCTTCATGCTCAGCACGGTGGAGATGGACGGGGTGGTCGTCATCGGCGAGGGCGAGAAGGACGCCGCCCCCATGCTCTACAACGGCGAGCGGGTGGGCACGGGCCGCCCCCCCGAAGTGGACGTGGCCGTGGACCCCATCGACGGCACCCGACTCCTGAGCTTGGGGCGCTCCAACGCCCTCAGCGTGGTGGCCATCAGCGACCGGGGCACCATGTTCGACCCGGGCAAGATCGTCTACATGAAGAAGATCGCCGTTGGCCCGGAGGCGAAAGGGGTCATCGACATCGAGGCGCCCGTGAAGGAGAACCTGCGCCGCATTGCCAAGGCCAAGGGGATGCACATCGAGGACCTCACCGTCATCGTGCTGGACCGCCCCCGCCACGAGCAGCTAATCCGCGACATTCGCGAGGCCGGCGCTCGCATCCGCCTGATCACCGACGGGGACGTGGCCGGCGCCCTGATGACGGCCATGGAGGGCACCGGCGTTGATGTGTTGATGGGCATCGGGGGCACGCCCGAGGGCGTCATCGCCGCCTGCGCCCTCAAGTGTCTGGGGGGCGAGATCGAGGGCAAGCTATGGCCCCGCAACGAGGAGGAGGCCCGCTGGGCTGCGGACCAGGGCTTGGACGTGGGCCACGTCTTGGGCATCGACGACCTGGTCAAGGGGGACAACGTCTTCTTCGCGGCCACGGGCATCACGGACGGCGAGCTCCTGCGGGGCGTCCACTACTTCGGCGGCGGGGCCAAGACCCACTCGCTGGTCATGCGCGCCCGGAGCGGCACGATCCGCTACATCGAAGCCACCCACCGGTGGGACAAGTTGAGCCGCATCAGCCGCATCGCCTACTCGCCGGACATGTGAGGTGGCATCAGGACGACGGTGGGGAGGTGAGAGGTGATCCTTGTCCGGGCACTCGTTCAGGGCGCTAGAAGGAACGGCCTTCACCTTGGCCGGCGCCGTTGGCCCGGGGAGGCGCCGACGGTGAGGCGGGCACACCGGGCTCCTGTTCCGGCAGCGGGTAGATGACCTTGCCCGACTCGGCGTCGAAGAACTTGATGTGGTCGAGGTCGATGACCAACTCCACGTGCTCGCCCGGCTCGTCCGAGGCGTAGGGGTCCACCCGTGCCAGGAACGTGGAGCCGGCGGTGAACTCGTAATACTCCATCTCCTCGCCCAAGATGGCGCTGTAGACCTTGGCGCGCACCTTGGACAGCCTGAGCCCCTTGAGATGATAGAGCTTCTCGTGGCCCAAGGACTCGACGAACTCGAGCAGGGCCTGAATGGCGTGCCCCCGGATGTGGGGCGGCGCGTGTTGGGCGTGGTGGATGTGCTCCGGCCGGATGCCCAGCACGATCTCCCAGTTGGCGTAGGGCTCCAGGTAGCGCGCCACCTCCTGGCTCACGGGAATGCGGAACTCGCCCGTGTTGATGAAGACATTGCCCTCCCGGTGCTCCACCTCCACGTCGAAGAAGTTGATGGGCGGGCTGCCGATGAAGGCCGCCACGAAGACATTGGCCGGGTACCGGTAGAGGTTGAAGGGCGTGTCCACCTGCTGGAGCTCCCCCTCGTTCATCACCCCAATGCGGTCCGCCAGGGCCATCGCCTCCACCTGGTCGTGGGTCACGTAGACGAACGTGGTCTCCAAATGGCGGTGGAGCCGGCGCAGCTCGGTGCGCACCTGCACGCGGAGCTTGGCGTCCAAGTTGGAGAGGGGCTCGTCCATGAGGAAGACGCTGGGATTGCGCACGATAGCGCGGCCCACGCCCACCCGCTGGCGCTCGCCCTGGGACAACTGTTGGGGGTGGCGGTCGAGGAGATGTTGAATCTTCAGCAGGCGGGCCACGTGAATCACGGCCGAGCGGATGCGGTCCGGCGGCACATTGTGAATGCTGAGGGGGAAGGCGATGTTCTCGAAGGCGGTCAGGTGAGGGTAGAGCGCATACGACTCAAAGGCCATGGCCACATTGCGCTGTCGGGGCGTCAGGGCCGTCACATTTCGCCCGTCGATCCAGACCTCGCCCGAGGTGGGCTCCTCCAGGCCGGCAATGATGCGCAACAGCGTCGTCTTGCCACACCCGGAGGGCCCAAGCAGCACGAAGAACTCCTGCGGGGCGATCTCCAAGGAGAAGTCGCGCACGGCGATCACGTTGCCGGGAAAGACTTTCCAAATGTGCTTGAGTTGGACCCTGGCCATAAGGACGCCACCGTGGGAAACTGTTCACTCGTGGGCCTTCCCGACGGCAAGGGAAAGCCCTTCACCTCCGACACCCCAGGCGTCCGTCGCCCGCTCTTCACCTGTGCCGAACTGGGGACATGGGTTCTGGGGACACTTCCATTATATCCCATGTCGCGGGGAAACCGTTATAGGCCATCAGTCCCATTCGCCCCCAGCGCCCTGTTCTGTCTAGTGTACGCCCAAGTGAGCATTTGGGCAAATCGGAAGCCCCGGCCCGTCGGCGCATCCCCCCCGCCACCCCCCGC
>JALSKA010000257.1 GCA_026989095.1 Ardenticatenaceae bacterium | reverse complement strand
GCACTGGCTCGTCTGATGGAGAGCGTGGGATTCCGCGACGTCTCGTTTCGCCGCTTGGCCCTCGGCACAATTGCCGTCCACGTGGGCGTCAAGTGAGGAGGTTTCACCGTGACAGCGACCGATGACCTTGACCTGAGCGCTTGCCTCGATTTCGCCGTCGATCTGGCATTGGACGCCGGCGCCGTGCTGCGCGCCTACTTCGGCGGCTCCCTCATGGTGGAGACCAAGTCAAGCGAGATCGACCCCGTCACCGACGCCGACCGGGCCAGCGAGGCCCTCATCCTCGAACGCCTGCGCCACCACTTCCCCGACCACGCCATCTTGGCCGAGGAGTCTGGCCACCAGGAGGGCACACACTTCACGTGGCTGGTGGACCCCCTGGACGGCACGGTCAACTTCGCCCACGGCTTGCCCCACTACGCCGTCAGCATTGCCCTCTACAGGGGGCGCACCGGCCTGGTGGGCGTGATCTACGAGCCGGAGCGGGATGAGCTCTTCTGGGCCGTGCGCGGGCGAGGGGCCTGGCTGCGCAGGCGCCGGGAACGGCGGCTCTACCGCTTGCACGTCTCCGATGCCCGCCGCCTGCGGGAGAGCATCATCGCCACCGGCTTTCACTACCTCCGGGAGACGCTGGACCGCAACAACATCGCCGAGTTCTCCGAGATCGTCATGCGGGCCCAAGGCATACGCCGTGCCGGCTCGGCTGCCCTGGACTTGGCCTACGTGGCCGCCGGCCGGCTGGACGGTTACTGGGAGTATTACATGTCCCCCTGGGACATCGGCGCCGGCGGGCTCATCGTGCAGGAAGCCGGTGGCATCCTGCGCACCGTGGAGGGCGAGGCGTGGGATCCGTGGCAGACGAGCACGGTGGCCTCGGGGCCGGCGCTCATGCCCCTTTTCCTCGAAGCGTTGCGCCGGGCCCGCGAAGCGTAGGTTCACACCACATCTTGAAGAAGGCGAGGAGGCTGCGATGAGAACTCCTGATCCGAACGATGTTGTGATCGTCGAGGGAGCCCGCACGCCCGTGGGCACCTTCATGGGCTCGCTCAAATCGGTCAGCGCCACGGAGCTGGGCGCCGTTGCTGCCCGGGCGGCCCTGGAGCGGGCGGGCGTGGCCCCCCACCAGGTGGACGCCGTCTTCGTCGGCAACGTCATTCAGAGCTCGCCCGACGCCATCTACCTGGCCCGCCACGTGGCCCTCAAGGCCGGCCTGCGGGTCGAGACGCCGGCCCTCACCGTGAACCGGCTGTGTGGCTCGGGCCTGGAGGCCATTGTGCAGGGTGCCAAAGCCCTGCTCCTGGGCGAGGCTCGCTTCGTGCTGGCCGGCGGCGCGGAGAACATGAGCATGGCCCCCTTCGTGCTGCGAGGCGTGCGTGAGGGGTGGTCCTTGGGCGGAGCTCAGGTGGGCGACATGCTCTGGGATGCTCTCTACGACTCCTACGCCGGCTGTTCCATGGCCGACACGGCCGAGAATTTGGCCGAGAAGTACGGCATCACCCGCGAGGAGGCCGACGAGTTCGCCCTGCGGAGCCACCGCTTGGCCGCCGCCGCGCGGGAGCGGGGACGGCTGGCCAAGGAGATCGTGCCGGTGGAGGTGCGCGACCGCAAGGGGCGCGTTCGGCTCGTGGAGCACGATGAGCACATCCGCCCGGACACCTCCCTCGAGAAGTTGGCCCGCCTGCCGGCGCGCTTCCGCGAGGGGGGCATTGTGACGGCCGGCAACGCCAGCGGCATCAACGATGCCGCCGCCATGGTGGTGCTCACCACGTGGGAGATCGCCAGGGAGCACGGCCTGCGCCCCTTGGGGCGCCTGGTGAGCTGGGGGGTGGCCGGCGTGGAGCCCCGTTACATGGGCATTGGCCCCGTGCCGGCCAGCCGGCAGGCCCTTGAGCGGGCCGGGCTCAGCTTGGACGACATGGACGTGATCGAGGTCAACGAAGCCTTTGCCGCCCAATACCTGGCCGTGGAGCGCGAATTGGGCCTCGACCGCGAGCGGGTGAACCCCAACGGCGGCGGCATCAGCATTGGCCACCCCTTGGGCGCCACAGGGGCCCGCATCACCCTCAGCGCCCTCTACGAGCTGCGGGAGCGCGGCGGCCGGTACGCCCTCAGCACCATGTGCATTGGCGGGGGGCAGGGGATTGCCGCCGTCGTGGAGTACGTGGGCGCGTGACGGGGCTACCGCCGACAGAGGACGAAGTCGTATCCCACGACAAGGCGCATGTCAGGGGCGTCACCCGGGGGAGGGAGCCGTTCCACCTGGGCAGGGGAGAGCGCCAGAGCCTCCATAAGGGCTTCCAGCGTGGCCGGACGCTCGCGGTAGACCAGGAGGCGGGTTTCAGCCGCCTCCGCGGGCGCCTCCACAGTCTCCACCACGTGGGCGCCGGCCCACTCGGCCCGGCTACGGGCGACGTCGGCCCAGTTGGCGTAGGGGGTACGGTTCTCCACGATGAGCGTGGGGGGCTCGACGGCCGGCGCCGGCGGCTGGGCCAGCTCTTCCAAGAAGGCGCTCAGGGTGGCGATGAACTCCTCTCGCCGGAGCAGCAGCACGGCCCCTCCCTCGGGCGTCGTCCAGTTTTCCACCAAGGGCGGGGCCACGACCAGAAACTCCACGTTGCGGGGCTCCACGTCCAAGGCCACTTGGGCCAAGCGCACCACGTCGTCGGGCGACAGGTCGGTCACGAAGGCGTCCCGCAGGTCCCGGTAGAGCTGGGGCACGCGCGCGAGAATGTCAGGCTGCCGGACTTGCTGCCAGAGCCCCTTGAGCACCTGCTGTTGCCGGCGAGCCCGGTCGAAGTCCGTGGTGCTCAGCCGGGAGCGGGAATAGAGCAAGGCTAGCTTGCCGTCCAAGCGCACAACCCCGGGCTCGAGGGCCAAGTGAATGGTCTGCGATGGGTCGGACGGGTCGGGGAAGATGTCCTCGATGGGGCAGTCCACCACAACCTCCACCCCGCCCAGCGTGTCCACGATGCGCATGAACCCGTCGAAGTGGACCCGCATGTAGAAGTCGAAGGTGAGCCCGAAGTTCTCCCGGAACACCCGGCGGAGGAGCGCCGGCCCGCCGCCCGGATATTCCGTGCGTTCGGCCAAGTAGTCCACCTCGTTGAAGCGGCGGTAGCCGTAGCCCGGCACGGCGATCCACAGGTCGCGGGGCAGGCTCATGAGGCCGGCACGGCCCGTGTCCGGGTTGTACATGGCCAGCATGATGCTGTCGGTGCGCCAGTGCGTGGTGCCCTCGGCCCCCAGCAGGAGCACGGAGAGCAGCCGAGGGGGCACGGGCACGTTGGGAGGCTCTTGGGAGGGGCCGAAGGGCCACACGGGGGGCAAGGTGGGCGTGGGCGTCGGCGGGCTCATCGGTGTTGGCTTGGGTTCCGGCGGGGGGGCGATGGGCGTCGTCGCGGGGGAGGGCGAGGCCGTTGGCTCGGGTGCGGCCTGGGGCGGCGGGGTGGGCGTGAACGGGATGTACAACACCTGCCCCACTTCCAAGTTATCCGTGTCGGTGATCCCGTTGAGTTGGGCGAGGCGGTTGGGGTCCATGTTGAAGCGCCTGGCGATGTCGTAGAGCCAGTCGCCGGGCTGCACGACGTAGACGGTCACGGAGGGAGCCGGCGTGGGCGAGGGAGAAGGCGCTGGCGTCGGCGTGGCCGTGGCCGGCGGGCTCGCCGCTTGTGGGGCCGACGACAAGGCCGATGCCGGCGCGGGGGAGCCCTCCGGGGCCGATGCAACGGGAAACTGGAGTCCGCCGCGCCACAGTTCTGTGACCACGAGAACAAGCCAGGCCAAGAGCGCGGCCAGCAGCAGGATGCGGACAGGGCGGCGAGTGGTGCCGGGTTTCCCGTTCACGCCTCCTCCCGTTCCAAGCGACGCACGAAGGCCGGCAGTTCGCCGATGTGGTCGAGCTTGAAGTAGGTGACTCCGTCTGGGTTGGCCAGCTCGTGCTGCCACGTGATACGGTAGGGGATGTGGACGGCCAGCCCGCCAATGGCGCGCACCGGAAGGATGTCAGAGCGCAGGGAGTTGCCCACCATGAGGAAGCGTTCGGGGGGGATGTCGTACTTGGCCAGAATGTGGGCGTAGACGTCGGGGGTTTTCTCGACGACGATCTCGATGTGGGTGAAGAGGTCGGCCAGGCCCGAACGGGCAATCTTGCTCTCCTGGTCCAGCAAATCCCCTTTGGTGATCAGCAGCAGTGGGTAGCGAACGGCCAGGGAGTGGAGCACGGTCTCCACGTGGGGCAGCAGCTCGATGGGGCTCTCGAGCATGTGGCGCCCCAGGTCGATCAGGCGTTGGATTTCCGCGCCGGTGATCTGCCCGTCCGTGAGCTCGATGGCGGTCTCGATCATGGAGAGGACGAACCCCTTGACCCCGTACCCGAAGTGGTGGAGGTTTCGCGTCTCGATCTCGAAGAGGCGCCGGCGGATCTCCTCGGCCGAACAGTAGGCGGAGAGCAGCTCCTCGAACTTCTGTTCGGTCATGGCGAAGATGGGCTCGTTGTGCCAGAGAGTGTCGTCGGCGTCGAAACCGATGGCCGCCAGTTGCATGGCTTGCTCACTTCCTTCCGCTGCGCCGTGCAGAAATGCGCTCAACCTGTCGGAGGAGAAGGCATGTGGCACGATGACACGCTACAACGCTGTCCCCACTGTGAGGGGCACGTGTCCCTGCGACGGGAGCACCGGGAAATTGGAACGCTCATCGAGTGTCCCCACTGTGGCGCCGAGCTCGTGGTGAGCAACGATGAGCCGCCGGAGCTGGACCCGGCTCTCTTCGAGTACGGGCCAGAAGAGGGTGACCACACACCCTGACAACCGGCCAGACCTAGGGCTCCACCAGCCGCACGGTGAGCTCTTCCACCGTCTCGGGGTCGGGAAGCCGGAACGCCCGAATGACCGGACGGTGCTCGTCGGCCAGCGAGATGATGAAGTAGACGGCGTCGGGGTAGAGGGGCATCCCGGACGCGCTGTCGAAGGCCAACCGGCGGTCGGTGGCCGAGGGGTATGCTTCTGTGGCCGGGTGGCTGTGGTAGATGCCGAAGAGCTCAAGGCCCTCTTCTTCCATGGCCTTGAAGGCGCGGTACTGTTCGGCCGGGTCCATGTAATACGTCACGATTTTGTCCTCGGCCGCGTTGGGCACCCGGATGACCTTCACGATGCGGCCGGCCCCGTCGGCGGCCACCAGGCCGCACACTTCTTCGGGCTTGCCGGCCCGCGCGTGGGCGATCATCTCGTCGGCCACGGCCCGGGGCACTTCCACCACCTGGCTCATGGTACGTATCCCTCCGCAACGAGAAGTTCGCCGTTGAGCAGGGCGGCGCCGGCCGCCCCCCGTTCGGTGTTGTGGCCCAGGACCACGAACTTGAGGTCGAAGAGGGGGCACGCCCGCACTCGGCCCACGGTGATGGCCATGCCGCCCCCGGCATCCCGGTCGCGGACGGGCTGGGGGCGGTCCTCCTCGGGCCGCACGACAATGGGCCGCTCGCCCGCCGAGGGGAGTTTCAGCTCCTGGGGGCGGCCCCGGAAGGCGCGCAGCACCTCCGCGGCCTGTTCGGGCGTCGCGCGCCGGCGCAACGCCACGCTCACGCAGAGCATGTGGCCGTCCCTGGAGGCCACGCGGTTCGTCTGGGCGCTGATGCGGATGGGTGCCGGGCGCACACGCTCCCCTTCCAGGCGGCCCAGCAGCTTTAAGGGCTCGCTTTCCACCTTGGGCTCCTCGCCGCTGATGAAGGGGATCACATTGTCCACGATGTCGAGGGCCGCCACGCCGGGATAGCCGGCCCCGCTGATGGCCTGCATGGTGACCACGAAGACCTTCTCGACCCCAAAGGCGTCGTCCAATGGCTTCAGGGCCAAGCTCAAGGGGATGGCCACGCAGTTGGCGTTGGTCACGATGGCGCCCGACCACTCCCGCCGCCGGCGCTGCACCTCGATGAGTTGGAGGTGGTCCGGGTTGACCTCGGGCAACACCAGGGGCACGTCTTCGTCCATGCGGTGGTTGCGGGCGTTGCTGGAGATCACGTACCCGGCGGCCGCGAAGGCGGCCTCGACCTCGCCGGCCACCCGGCTGGGCAGCGCGGAGAAGACGAGCCGGGCCTCGAAGCCGGGCTCGCTGGGCTGCACGATGAGGCGGGCAGCCTCGGGTGGAGGGTCGCCCGGCAGCCGCCACCGCACCACGTCGCCGTACAGACGGCCCACCGAGCGCTCCGAGCCGGTCACGGCGACCAGCTCGAACCAGGGGTGATTGGCCAGACGGCGCACGAGCCTCTGGCCCACGAGCCCTGTGGCTCCCAACACAGCGACCGGCACGCGCATGGTCCGCTCCTTCCCGTGTTCTGCACGTCAACCAATGGGCTGGATGACCCCCACAAAGAGCAGCACCAACAGGACGATGCCCAGCACCAGCAGGCCGGCCAGGGCCAAGGCCAAGCTCCGGTAGATCAACTCCTCGTTGGCGAGGGCGCTGAGCCGGAAGCCGGATGTGGCCACCGTTGGGCCGGTGAGCGAGGGCACCGGCTCCTCCTCGTCCGGCTCGGGCGTCGAGGAGCGCAGGTGGGCACGCAGTTCTTGGTGAATGGAGCGGGACGTGGTGGCCTGAGGTTCTGGCTCGGACTCGATGCCCTGCTCGGCCAGTTGGGCTTCCACCCACTGGAGGCCCCGCTGGGCTTGCACGTTGCCCGGGTCGAGCTCGAGCACCCGCTCCAGACACCGCTTGGCCTCGAGGGGATCGTCTTGCACGCCGGCCAACCAGAGCCAGGCATCGGCGTTCTCGGGGTCGATGTCGAGCGCCGCTTGGAGATAGCGCCGGGCCAGCTCTCGTTGGCCCGCTTGGGCAGCCGTGCGCCCTTGTTCGATAAACGAGCGTACCCGCTCTTGAAGCACTGGGTCCAGGGCGTCGTCGGCTTCCATAGAACTGCTCCCTTTTGTTGCTCGCCGGCTCTACCAGGGCGTAGGCCACGTGGCCGGGTTGTCCGCGTTCACTCCCGCCTGCCTGCTCTGGGCACGGGTTTCAGAGCCTTTAGGCGTAATGATACCGTAAACGGCCGGTTTTGAGAAACGCACGGCTTGTTGGCTGTCACGTCATGAGCCACGGGCGAGGGTAGTGGTTCTTGAGTGTTCCCCGTACCCGTTTCGCCCACCCGAGCGGGAAGCCGTCCACGACCACCAAGGTCCACCCGTCGGGGCCGTCGTCCGCCAGGGGTTCTCCGCGCAGATACCGGCCGGTGCGTGGATCGGCGGCGCTGAGGGGGCACGTGTGGCGGACGTGCTCCGGCCGCAGGGCCAGCGCGAGGGCGTGGGCCGGCACGAGTCGGCGGGAGCGCACGGTGCCCACGTGAAGCCCGGCGCGGAGGGGGCGGAGCGTTTCCCAGTCGGCCAGCAGTGTTGGCACCAGGTAGACGCGGTTGCCGCGCACCAGCCAACCCCGCTCGGGGAAGGGGAGGCGCAAGGTCGCCTCCCAGAAGGCCCGGACCGGTGCCTTCAGGTGGGCGGGCAGCGGCGCGC
>JALSKA010000256.1 GCA_026989095.1 Ardenticatenaceae bacterium | reverse complement strand
TACGGGTAGGGGCCAAAGGTGGCGCCGAAGAGCTCCAGCGACTCACGGGCCACGTCGAGGGCCTCGTTCCACCCGGCCTCGCCCCCGTCGAGCCCCCAGTGGACCACGCGCACGTCGCCCACCGAGGCCTCGCGGGCGGTGTAGGCCGGGCCGGCCACAAGGGTGAGCTCCCGCGCGGGGCCCGTGACCACCTCGTAGACGTGATATCCGTTGATCTGCCGAACGTCCACGGTCGTGCCGCTGGCCACCACCTGCCAGCCGGCCGGCACCATGATGCGCGCGCGGTAGAGGGCCACCTCGCTCACCACCGCGTCCCCCTCGCCGAGCACGGGCTCGGCGTACCAAGCGCCATCACGCCATGGGGCCAGCATGGGATACCAGTTGGCCAGCGTCACCACGGAGCTCTCGGAGTCGGCGTTGAAGATGCCGTACACCTCGTCCGAGCCGCCGAAGTCAACGGGAACGTGGCCCCGAAAGCGCAGAGTGACCTCCACCGCCCCGTCCGCCGGCAGGGGCTCGGGCAGCGGGAGCCGCAGGGCTGTTCGGTCCGGCAGGAACAGGGTGGGGCTCACCGCCGTGCTCCCCACCATAGCCTCCGTCACGCTCAACTGGCCGCCGTAGATGAGGGGGGCGTTGGGGTAGAGGCGCAAGACGAGTGCGTCCAAGGGCTGGCCGGCGCGGTTGACCACTGTGATCCGGGCCCGGCCCGTGTAGGTCACCCCCTCGGGGTCCAACATCAGCTCCAGATCGTAGCAGGCCCAGAGGGGCAGCCGGTTCCAATCGGGCTCCGACGTTCTTCTCATGGCCGCCCCCTGCTGCCCGGGCGGGCAGGCCACGAGCACGGGGTTGGGTACGGTCGTCACCTTGGGCGTGGCCGTGGGCAACTCGGCCGATGTTTCCGGGGCGGCGGGCTCCGGCGTCACGCCCGGAAGGCCATCACCCGGCCAAAGGGCACAGCCCGCGGCCAGGATGAGCAACACGCCGATGGCCGCCAAAGCGGCCCGTCTCCACACAGCGTCTCCCACAGGTGATGTCACCGTCTTTTCCTACCCCACCACGTTCTCATCACCGGTGACGATGATGCTGCCGGAGACCCTGCCGCCAATGACCACAGAGCGATTGACCACAGTCACGCCGGCCGCCCTGGCCTGCTCCCACAGGCCGGCAACTGCCTCGGCCAGGGCCGGGTCCTCGTTCAGAAGCTTCTTCAGTTGCAGGCGGAGGGCGGCCTGGGCGTCCTCGTCATCGGGGTTCTCGGCCACATCTTGGGCGGCCTCCAGGGCGGCGGGCTTGGCCTCCACCTTGGGGCGCAGCTTGGCCCACAGGGCTTTGGCCGACGCCCACGCCTCTTCGCTCAGGTTCTTGCCGGCCTCCTGGGCAGCGCTCTCGCCCGCCTTGAGCAGGTAGGGCATGAAGGGGGTCAGAAAAGCGACGATCTGTCCGGTCAGCTCCACGAGTCTCCTCCTTTCCGGGGTTGCCGGCGTTTTGGTAAAGTGGCAAGGGCGCGCCAATGGCGACACCACCTCGATGATACGTTAAAGTATACGGAAGTTGCAGGGCACGCACAAGTCCACGCCTCACCCGGGCTCACCTTCGGCAGGCTGGCCGGCCCGCGAGGACGACAAGGGCTTGAACCCCTTGCCCAAGGCCTGGTGGCCATCTCCAATGACGACGAAGGCATCGGGGTCCACGCGGGCCACGATCTCCTTGAGCTCCTGCACTTGGGGACGGTAGAGGGTGCAGAAGAGCATGGCGTGGGTCTGGCCCGTGTAGCCGCCAGTGATGGGCCAGAAACTGATGCCCCGGTCGAGCCCCTCCATAAGGGCCGGCGCCAGGCGCTCGGGCCGGTCCGAGATGATGAGGGCCACGCGGATGGTGCTGGGTCCCTCCAACACGAAGTCGGAGGCCAGGCCGCTCAAGAAGAGGGTGAGCAAAGCGTAGAGGGCCGTTTCCCAGCCGAAGACCAGGCCGGCCGAGAAGATGATCAGCGTGTCGGTGTAGAGGTAGACCTGGTTGAGGGGAATGCCCGTGCGCCGCTGCACAATGCGGCCGATGACGCCCGTGCCCCCCAGCGTGCCCCCGGCGCGGTAGATGAGGCCGCCGGCGATGCCACCCACGAGGCCGGCGTAAATGGCGCTCAACAGCGGGTCGCCGGTGATGGGGGAGCGCCCGAGCCACAGGGGCAGCCGGGCGCCGAAGGCGTCCACGGCCAGGGAGAAGACGAGCACGGCCAGGACGGTGAAGGTCAGAAACCGCCAGCGCCCCAGGTGACGGAAGCCCAAGGCCAAGATGGGCACGTTCATCACCATGAAGAGCAGGCCCGGCGGCCAGCCGGTGAAGCGGTTGATCACGATGGCCACGCCACTCAGCCCGCCGGCGGCCAAGTTGTGGGGCACCTGGAAGAGGCTGTACCCCAAGGCAGCCAGAAGAGCGCCGGAGAGCACAAGCGTCAGGTGTCCGGCAAGGCGGCGCAGGGCCAGCAGGCGGCCGGAACGGGGCGTTGACCACAGCCGGCGACGAACAGAGTTGAACATGGTGCTCCCTCCTTTCGTTCTCCTCGGACGACGCCCAGAGTATGCTCACCTTTCGGGCCCCTGCCAAACGCAGCCCGCAGGCGCTCCCCAACAGCCCATTTCGGGCTTTACTCGCCGCCTGTTTTGGGGTATAATGGAACTGCCGGCCAGATCCATCATACCATCTGATGTCTGATGACCTGGCGCGTGGGAAAGCGAGTTCGCGCCCGCGCGATCACCAATCTGTGGAGGGGAGGCAATGGCCGAGGAAAAGCAAGTCGCCACGTGGCGGGTGAAAGTGGGGCTGGCCCAGATGTTGAAGGGCGGCGTCATCATGGACGTCACCAGCGCCGAGGAGGCCCGCATCGCCGAAGATGCGGGCGCCTGTGCCGTGATGGCGCTGGAGCGCGTGCCGGCCGACATCCGCGCCCAAGGGGGCGTGGCTCGCATGGCCGACCCGGAGAAGATTCTCGAGATCATGGAGGCGGTGAGCATCCCCGTGATGGCCAAGTGCCGCATTGGCCACTTCGTGGAAGCCCAAGTGTTGGAGGCATTGGGCGTGGACTTCATCGACGAGAGCGAAGTGCTCACGCCGGCCGACGAGGAACACCACATTGACAAGCACCAGTTCAAGGTACCCTTCGTCTGCGGGTGCCGCAACTTGGGCGAAGCCCTGCGCCGCATCGGCGAGGGGGCGGCCATGATCCGCACCAAGGGGGAGGCCGGCACGGGCAACATCGTCGAGGCCGTGCGCCACGCCCGGGCCGTGCTCGGCGAGATCCGTCGGCTCCAATCCATGCGGCCCGAGGAACTCATGGCCGAGGCCAAGAAGATGGGCGCCCCCTACGAGCTGGTGAAAGAAGTCGCCGAGACGGGCCGGCTGCCGGTGGTCAACTTCGCGGCCGGCGGCGTGGCTACCCCGGCCGACGCGGCCCTGATGATGCAGCTCGGCGTGGACGGCATCTTCGTGGGCAGCGGCATCTTCAAGTCGAGCAACCCGTACGAGCGGGCCAAGGCCATCGTGGAGGCCACGACCCACTACAACGACCCCGACGTGATCGCCCGCGTCTCCCGGGGCTTGGGCGAGGCCATGCCCGGGCTCGATGTGCGCCAACTGGCCGAGGCCGAGCGTCTGGCCACGCGGGGGTGGTGAGGTGACGACCGTTGGCGTGTTGGCCCTCCAAGGGGATTTCCGCGAACACGTCGAGGTGCTTGCGCGCTTGGGCGTCGAGGCGCGCGAGGTGCGCCGCGCCGACGAGGTGGACGGGCTCGACGGGCTAATTATCCCCGGCGGGGAGAGCACCACCATCGGCCGGCTGGCCGTCAAGTACGGCCTGGTAGAGCCCATTCGCCGGTTCATCGCGGCTGGCCGCCCTGTGTGGGGGACTTGCGCTGGCCTCATCTTCCTGGCGCGGGACATCGGCGGGTACGACCAGCCGCTGCTGGGCGTGCTCAACGTGGTCGTCGAGCGCAACGCCTTCGGCCGACAGGTGGACAGCTTCGAGGTAGATTTGTCCGTGCCCGCCCTGGCCGACGTGACCCCGCCCGAGGAGGCTGAGCGCCCCTTCCGGGCGGTCTTCATCCGCGCGCCGGCGGTCAAGGCCGTGGGGCCGGGCGTGCAGGTCCTGGCCCGGCTCCCCGACGGCACCATCGTGGCCGTCCGCCAGGAGCACATTCTGGGCACGGCCTTCCACCCCGAGCTGACCGACGACACGCGCTTCCACCGCTACTTCCTGCAGATGATACACGCGCCCGTGGGAGGATGGCGGCCGGTCACAACGCCCACAAACGCGACCCGAGCGGAGGAGTAGCAGGCCCACACCCGGACGAGAGGAACGTTCAAAAAACACAACCGCATACCGGTGTTGTGATGCTCACACGCGCCACAGCACCGTTCACCTTCGGGGCAGGGTGAGCCGTGGGAGAAACGCCAACGCTGACAAAAGCGCCCGCGGCAATTCCCGACCGGCGGTATGTCCGGCGGGCAATGTGGCCTGACCGGGCGAGCCCGCGACCCGCGCAAGCGGTGGATCCGGTGAGAGGCCGGAGCCGACGGTATAGTCCGGATGGGAGAAGGTGACGGGCAGGCGGTTGCCCTCCGTGGGCAGTCGCCTGGAGGGCGCTTGGCCCGCCCACAGCGGGCCCGCCACTGCCGACCACGCGCTTCCCCGGCCCCGGTGCCATCCGTTGGCCCGGGGGTATTGTTTGTTTTTTCCTGGAAGTGCGCGGTTATCCCGTTTGCTCATGTCAGCTCACCCGCCCGAAGACACCGACCGGGCGGGTTTTTCTGTTTTCCAAAGTACGTGGTTGAACCAATGACGGCGAAAACTCCCACCACACACGAAACCTTCATGCGCAGGGCCCTGGAGCTGGCCGCCAAGGGGCGTGGGCGCACAAGCCCCAACCCTATGGTGGGCGCCGTGCTGGTGAAACACGGCCGGGTGGTGGGCGAAGGGTACCACCCCAAGGCTGGCGCCCCCCACGCGGAGATCTACGCCCTCCGCCAGGCCGGCGAGCAGGCCCGGGGGGCCACCCTCTACGTCACGCTGGAGCCCTGTTGCCACCACGGCCGCACGCCCCCCTGCACCCAAGCCCTCATCGCGGCCGGCGTGGCCGAGGTTCACATGGCCATGTTGGACCCCAACCCCCGCGTGGCCGGCCGGGGCCGCGCCGAGCTCGAGACGGCCGGCATCCGCACCACAGTGGGCACGTGCGAGGCAGAGGCGCGTGCCCTCAACGAGGTCTTCGTCCACTGGATCACCACGGGCCGGCCCTTCGTGGTGGCCAAGTTCGCCATGAGTCTGGACGGCAAGATCGCCACCCACACGGGCGACGCCCGCTGGATCTCCGGCCACGCTGCCCGCCGGCACGTCCACGAGCTGCGCGATCGCGTGGACGCCATCCTGGTGGGCGCCGGCACCGTGCTCGCCGACGACCCCCGACTCACCACCCGGCTCGACCGGGAGGACGTGCGCCACCCCCTGCGCATCGTGCTCGACAGCCGGGGGCGCGTGCCCCTCTCGGCGCGCCTCTTCGACCCTGCCCTGCCAGGTCACACCCTCGTGGCCACCACGCCCGCCATCCCAGACGAGCATGTGCGGGCCCTCCAGGCCCGGAACGTCCAAGTGCTCGTGCTCCCGCCCGACCCCCAAGGGCGCGTTGACGTGGCCGCGCTGCTGGAGACCTTGGGACGGCAGGAAATCACGCACCTGCTTGTCGAGGGGGGCAGCCAAGTGCTGGGCACCTTCGTGGACCTCGGGCTCGTGGACAAGTTCGTGGTCTTCATCGCCCCCTTGATCATCGGCGGCGCCGAGGCGCCCCAGCCCGTGGGCGGCCGAGGAGCCGAACGCATCGCCGACGCCCTGCGCCTGGAACGCCTGCAGTGGCAGTCTGTCGGCCCCGACATCATGGTCACCGGCTACCCGGCCAGAAACGACGGGCAAGGCGAACCCAACCCCAATTCCCCATGAGGAGGCGCTCCCATGTTCAGCGGCATTGTCGAGGAAATCGGCCACATTACCCGCGTGGAGGCGCACGAGGGCCTCGTGGTGCTCACCGTGGGCGCTCGTCAAGCCCTCGAGGGCACCCGCGTGGGCGACAGCGTGGCCGTCAACGGCGTCTGTCTGACCGTTACTCACCTGACCTCCTCCGACTTCACGGTGGAGGTGACCCCCGAGACCCTCCGGCGCACCAACTTGGGGCGGCTGAAGGCCGGCCACGCGGTGAACCTGGAGCGCAGCTTGGCCCTGGGGGAGCGCATTGGCGGCCACTTCGTCCAAGGCCACGTGGACGACGTGGGCGCGGTCCGGGCGCGCCGGCCCGAGGGCGAATCGGTCATCGTGGAATTTGCCGCCCCCGAGCGGGTGATGAGGTACGTGGTGCCCAAGGGATTCATCGCCGTGGACGGCGTGAGCCTCACCGTAGTGGATCGCTGGGACGATGGCTTTAGCGTGGCCTTCATCCCCCACACCCTGGCCCACACCATTGCCGGCACCTACCAAGTGGGCACGGTCGTCAACTTGGAGGCGGACATCCTGGGCAAGTACGTGGAACAGTTGCTCGCCGCACGGGTGCGCGCCGAGCTGGAGCAGCCCTGAAAGGAGGATTTTCATGCCATTCGCCACTGTGGAAGAAGCCCTCAAGGAGCTACGCGCGGGCCGCATGATCATCGTGGTGGACGACGAGGACCGGGAAAACGAGGGGGACCTGGTCATGGCGGCCGAGAAGGCCACCCCCCAGGCCATCAACTTCATGACCAAATACGGCCGCGGGCTCATCTGCGTGGCCCTGCCGCCCGAGCGCGTGGAGGCGCTGGGCCTGCCCATGATGGTGCCCGAGCAGGCCACGACGGCCCCCTTGGGCACGGCCTTCACCATCTCCGTGGACGCCCGCCAGGGCACCACCACCGGCATCTCGGCCCACGACCGGGCCACCACGGTCCGCGCCCTGGTGGACCCGCTGACCAGGCTGGAGGACTTCGTCATGCCGGGCCACGTCTTTCCCCTCCGGGCCCGGCCGGGAGGCGTGCTGGAGCGCCCGGGCCACACCGAGGCGGCCGTGGACCTCACCAGGCTGGCCGGCCTGCGTCCCGGCGGCGTGATCTGCGAAATCCTGGACGAGGACGGCTCCATGGCCCGCCGTCCCCAGCTCGAGGCCTTCGCGCGCCGGCACGGGCTCAAGATCGTCACCATCGCCGACCTGATCGCCTACCGGCGCAGGCAAGAGAACGCCCGTGTCCGCCGGGTCGTGGAGACCAGGCTGCCCACCCGCCACGGCGAGTTCGTCGTCTACGCCTACGAGGAGGAGGGTGCCACCTCACAAGCACCCCATTTGGCCCTGGTGTGCGGTCACGTTGAGGGGGACGACGAGCCCGTGTTGGTGCGCATCCACTCCGAGTGCCTGACCGGGGATGTCTTCGGCTCCCTGCGCTGTGACTGCGGCAGCCAGCTCGAAATGGCCCTGCGCCACATTGCCGGCTCGGGCC
>JALSKA010000255.1 GCA_026989095.1 Ardenticatenaceae bacterium | reverse complement strand
GCCTCCATGCCGGCACGCATGCCATACGTCAGCGGGCGCACGAATTTCAGGAGGTGTTGGTAGTAGACCACGCGCCGACACATGTGCCACTGACGCAAGTCAGAGACGTTGATCATCAACGTCTCCTGGCCATCCCCAATGGCGAGCTCAGGTGTTTCTTCTTCTGAGGGGAGAGAGGATGCATTCATGCTCGTTCTTCTTCTCACCGGTGTGTTCCCTCCAAGCTCTTTTCACTTTTCCTGCACGATCTCGTCACGCCGCGCCCAATCGTGATCACACAGGGGAAAGAGTTGAATTTTGCCCGGCTTCTTGCCCAACAGCTTGCGCAGGCGTTTCACTAGCTCCCGCCGATGGGTGGGCGTAAGCTCGCCCAGAAAGGCGCTGTACTGGATGCGGTCGAGGCCGTAGTCCAAACATGCATCGGCCACCTTGGCCCGCACGCGGTCGTCCGAGATGTCGTAGACCACCAAACAACGCATGGGCCTAACTCGTTCACCAACTTCCCACAAAGGGGGTGTAGGTTTCCCGATCACCCCGCAGATAGGTTGCCAGGTGGCGTGCTTGGGATTGTAGGACGCTCTTGAGCTGGAGTCGCTTGCCCTCATAGGGCACAGGAGCCTCGAGCCGGCCGAGCACATGGTCGGCAATGCGCCGGCGGGTGGCCCGGTCCAAACGCCCTTCCTCGCGAGTTAGGGATGTGCCCCGGTTGACCATGGCGATTAGTGGGCGGTCCACGACGTGCTGTCGGAACTCCTCGATCAGGTCGAGCACTAAGCTGGGCTTGCCCGGCCGGTCGGCGTGCAGGAAGCCCCCGTAGGGGTCGAGTCCGGCCAAGAGGAGCGCCCGTTCCACCCACCCGTAGAGCACGCCGTACCCGTAGTTGAGCGCTTGGTTGAAGGCGTCCGACGCCCCGCGCGTCCGACGCCCCGGCCAATCGAGATCCTGGCGCAGCACGAGGCCCACGCCGGCCCAATAGTGATGTGCAGCGCGCCCTTCCAAGCCCAATAGGGGACCGCGCGCTTCGTCAAGAGTGAGGGTGTCGGTGTCAAGGTTCTCGATTTCAGCCTGAATGTCGCGGATGGAAGCCACGTGCTCCTGCACGCGGGCGAAGAGTTCAGGCTCTTTCTCGCGATAATTTTTGGTGAAGTATCTCAGGAGGTTGATTTGGTTCTGCACCTTTCCCAGCGCGAAAGTGCGGGCCACGTGGAGCCCCTTGGGCGAATCGTACGCGGCCAACTGGGCGCGCCGCGTGGCCACAGTGCCGGTGAGCTGGGCCGTGTAGAGCATGGCATAGGCCCTGCCGCTCCCCGAGAGAAAGAAGATGGGGATGCCCCGCTCGGCACAGGCGCGCACGGCATCTGATGAGATGCTGATGCCGTTGCTCATGATGAGCACGGCCTCCAAGTGGAGAAGGGGGTAGTCTCCCAGCTTCTCCCCCGTCTTCATGCGGGTCACTCGCAGGCGCTCCGAGTACTTGCCCACGTGAACGCCAAACTCATCGGCAATCAAGTAACGTCGCACGGCCATACTGTCCTCCGTCTTCCGTCTGCAGGCTGTCCTCCAACGTCATGGCTTCATGACAAGGAGACCCGGATCCACCCGTTCCCCTTGACAGTGTCCTTCCCGATCTGGGTGATGGAGCCCCACAGCAGCACCGGCAACAGCCGACGCCAATCCTCGGCTGCGTAGGTCGCCCGCCCGATGAAGCCGCTCAACGGAGTTACCCTGCCGGTGCGCCGGGAGCCACTTTTCAGCTCAACCCACGTGACTTGGCTGCTGAGCAGGCGGACGTTCTCGGCCGCGGCCAGCAACTCCCGGTAGTCCCATTCCACCGGCTGTTCGGCGTAGAGCCTGGTGAGCCCCTCCACCCGCTCCAGCGTGCGCTGGAAGAGGGGGCGGAAGTGGGGCACCTTGAGCAACTTGCCCTGGTCCACCAGCCGCGTGGGCGTGTGAAATTCCACGACCAGGCGGCCGTTGCTCATGGAGCCCAGCAGCCGCTCCGTTTCGGCGGCCACGTCGTCTGCCGTGATCGTGAGGCGGGGCATCTCTACAGTCGGGCGCCTGAAGACGAAGAGGGTTTGGCGCTCCTCCCGGAAGGGATGCAGGGCCTCGATGCGCTGAAGCTCGAACTCGCCCCGCCGCCGGCCCAACTCGGCCAACTTGCGCCCCAGCCCGAGCTTGCCCATCACGGGCACGGCCAACACCAAGTAGGGCAACAGGTGAACGGCCACGCCGAAGAGCGTCATGCGGAAGGTGAAGGTGTCACCTGGCTCCAGCCGGTGATACCGTGCCCCGTTGCCCCGGCCCGTGTCGAGCGGCGTTCCCTGGCCGCCGACTGCGGCAATGGTGTAAGGGCGCACCGGCTGATGGCCGCGCCACCACCGGGGGTCCTCCCGCACCATGAGCCAACACACGGGACACGTCGTGGCGTGGTCCACACTCTCCCCTTGGGGCACCGGGCAATAATGGCGGCGCAGCACGCCCAACAACGCCCCCCGCAGGGCCGAGCCCGGCCACGCCGACACTTCCAAGGGCGTGCGGGCCCGCACGGTGAACTCCAGGATGTGGGCAGTCAGGTGGAGAGGAGGAAGGGTCATGTTTTTTCCTCTCTGGACATAATTTGGCTTAAACTATTTCGTCAGAAGACGATGGGAAGAGCATGCCCAAGTTGCTATTATAAGGAACGTCCACGACAGGGGGCCATTGGCCGGGCTCCGTCCAGATGCACTTGCTCAGGCGCAGTTGGTGCCACCGTCCCCAGGAAATGGGAACCAGCAATTCCGACGCCTCCAGCGGGCGCTCCTTTTGCAGGCGTTGATACTCCTCTTCCAGGCAAAGGGGGAGCACCTCTGTGCCGTCGAAGAGTTGGTCGAAGGCTCGCTCCAGGCTGGGATCGCTGTTGAACGGTATCAGAGGGTTGAGGAAACTCTCCCGGAATTCCCGGGCCGTCTCGTTATATGCCTTCTCCCAATCCTGCCAAAAGTCCTCGACTCGGTACACCTCATCCAACCACTCCTGAACGAGTCCCTCGTGCAGAGGTTTTTCGTGGGCTGCCGATGCCAGGACCTCCAGGGTGCCCCGTACCAGCCGGGGATCGTAGATGCCCAGGCCGTCGTCAGGTTCGCCAAAGACGTACACCGGCGCCCAATCGAGCCTGCGCTTGCGGTTCACGCGGCCGAATCGCTGGACCAGGGCCTCCAACGGGGCCGGGTCGCTGAAGAGCACATCCAGGTCGATGTTGAGGCTGACTTCCACCACCTGGGTGGCGACTACTATCACTGGGGCCGCGCGTTGGCGTCCCAGTCCCGTGCGCGCGAGGATCTGCGCCTCCTTGCGCAGGCGGTCGCGGGCGTTGAAGCGGCCGTGGACCAGAATCAACGTGTCGTTATCCGCGTTGGGGAGAGCACTACGAAGGGCGCGGTACATCTCCTGCGCGCGGGCCACCGTATTGCAGACAACCAGGACCGACTTCCCCTCCTCAAACGCGGCCAGAATGCGTTGCCTGCCCCCTCCGCGGAGCATGTCCCCCGCGAGGAGGTAGACCTTGTGGCGCGTGAAGGTTTCGAACAGTTGAGGCGCGGCGCGTATGGTCTGAAACGTGCCCAGGGCCGTTTCCAGTTGGCGTTGGACGACCGAGGGGAAGGTGGCCGACATGACGAAGAACACGGCCCCTAGGTGCTCCCGCAGGAAGCGCACCAGTTCCAGGATCATGGCCAGGCGCTTGGGCTCATAGGCGTGAATTTCGTCGAAGATGAAGGAGGCCTCCGCGTAGTCGGCCAGGAGCGCTTCGTACCCCTTCAACTGGAACGCGGCCTTGAGCATCTGGTACGGGCTGAAGACGCGCACAGGGGGCAGGTGGAGGCGGGCCACATTGTTCAGCCAGCGGGCTTCGCGGGCCGCGTGGTCGGGATCGTAGTCCCGTTCCATGAGACGGCGGTAGAGGGCCAGCGTGCTGCGGCCGTGGACCAGCCCCACCGCACGCGGGAAGACGCGCTGCAGGCGGTCGTACATGGCATTCATGCTGGCCTGGTAGGGCAGCGCGTAGAAGAGGCGGGGCAGGTGGCCTCGTACTTCCTGCTGGCGCGCGGCCCACAGGAGCGCGGCCTCGGTCTTGCCGCTCCCAGTGGGCGCGATGAGCAGGGCGTTGCCTGCTGTGGCCGTGGCCTGTTCCTGATGATCGTACAGGGAGGTTGCGGGGATACCTGTGGCGGCAAGGATGGCCTCGGAACGCGCGGGCGGAGGGGCAAACGGCCCCACGTGGGCCGACGCGGTGTGGTCGGCCTGGACCAGATACCCGCGCAACAGGGTGCCACACAGGCGCAAGGAGACCTCGTGACGCCAGGACAGGTCCTCTATAAAACGGTCGTACTCGTCCAGCCGGTGGCGCATCACCTCCAAGCCTGTGTCCATGACCTGGGAGACCGCGACGTCCGTCGGGGGCGGCGGTGTGAACGTCACCCCCAGGGGAGCCAGGCCCAGGTCTGTTATCCACTCGGGGGCCAGGTCGGCAAGCCAGCGCCAGAGGCGGACGACGACGCCCTCGTCCAACTCGTCGAGGAGCGCGCGCAGGGGATCGTCCTCCTCGTCCAGTCCCGCAGGGTAAAGGTCCAGCACCTCGTCCGCGTCCTTGTGGTGAGAGAGGATGGCCGCGGCAAGCCACAGCGCGTCCTCCTGAGGCCAATCGTGGGCGACCCACGGGACGAAGGCCACGGACAGCACCTCGTGTCGGTGGGGCCAGCGCCGTATTTTGCCCCGCAGGAGCGCCTGAAACCCTCGTGCCGACTTGCCCCAGTCGTGGAGGAAGCCAGCCCAGAAGAGCAGGTGCCACAGGCGGGGCATGGCCACCTGCTCGGGGAGGGTCGGGCGAAGGCGGGCCAGTTCGGAGAGGCGAGTGAGCACGGTCCATGTGTGACGGGCGAGGGATTCGCCCGCCACATCCCCCTCCGCGGGGCTTTTGGCCCATATGTCGCCCAGGCCCTCAGGCCATCGGGAAGGCGCTGATCGGCTCATCATCTCCCACCCAGGAGTGAAACACCAGCCCCAGACGGTCGCCGTCCACCTCGGGCGACGTGGGATCGACCCAGAAGGTGAACGGCGGTTCCCCCTGGAAGCGAAGGAAGTCCCGCGAGTGGACGCGCCGGCGCAGAACCACGTACCGCGCGAAGGTGGGGAAGCGGTTGCGGTGGTAGTCCAGAAAGCGGGGCATCTGCACGGTAATCCCTTTGGCCGTGCGCCGCGCGAAGTCGAAGGGGAGCAGCGTGTGCTCGAAGTAGGCGTGGTCGGCCTGCTCCAGGTCGATGACGCGGATGTCGGTGTAGGTGAACAGATCCTGCGAGCGCCCCAGGACGACCGCGTAGCGGGGGTGGCGGAACGCGTCGGCCCACTCAGGACGGTTGATGTACAGGGTCAACTTTGGCGCGAAGAGGAGTTGTCGGCGGAAGGGGTTTATTCTCCCCTCCAACACTTTGGGCAGGCGCGTGCCGGGAAGTTTGCCCCCCGCAGGTTTGAGAATGTGCGTGTGTTCCAGGTCCTCGAACTTGGCCTTGTAGGTGAAGTGCAGGGCGAAGCGCACCCCCGCGGGGTCAAACCACTCGCCCAGGGCGCTGGCGATGTGCCCGTAGATGGTCGTCGGCGGCGGCATGTCAAAGGTCGGCTGCACTTCCTGCATGAAGAAGGGATAGCGGAAGGAGGTCACTATCCCCTCGGCGGTGATTTTGAGGACACGCATGGTCGCCTCCCCGTGTGCGGCTTATGCCAGCCAGGACGTGTGTTCGGGCTTGCGCATGGCTTCGGCCAGGGCCAGAAAGGCCTCGCGCGGGTGCATGATGTGGATGCGTTCCTGCCACTCGGCCAGAACGCCGTCCTCGGCGAGGGCCTGCTCGAAGGCCGCGCGCTGCTCGTCCAGATAACCCCGCACCCAGCCTACGTAGACATCGGACAGGAGATCGTCGGCGAACACGGTCAAAGCCTCTTTCAGCGCCTCTACTTTGACCACGGGACGATGACGCTCATCCGCGCCCACCACGTGGCCGAAGATGTGGTTGCCCCCCTTGGTGACCGCCACAAAGGCGAGCACGGGGCTCACGTCGGTGTAGTGGAGCGTCTGTTTGGCGCCGCCCTCCAGGTGGGCCAGCCCTTCCAGCAGCGCGGTGATGCGGCGGAGGCGTTCCGACACGGGCAGGCGATAGGCCTTTTCCTCGGGCAGGTGTTCCAGGCCCTTTTCCTCGGCCTGTTGCTTGCGCACGTTGTCCAGGTTCAGGAAGCCCGTTTTGGCCCGATAGGTGAACGTGCCCGCGGCGTGCAGGTCCAGGGAGAAAAGGCCCTTGAGGGTGGCACGGTAGAACTGGTGCTCGTGGGGCACGGGGTCGCCCTCGTGGCGGGACATGACGCCGAAGTCGTCCACGACGCCCACGGGCGCGATGGAGACGAGGGTGCTGACGCGGAAGGGCGAGGCGCGGGTGATGGTGTCCACGCCTTCGATGGGGGTAAGGGCGGCGTAGTCGGCGTCTTCCGCGCGCGCGGCGGCCGCGGAGGCCCGTTTGGACGCGGCCCGCATGTAGCCGAACAGGTCGTCGTCCCAGTAGAGGATGGGGTTGCCGTCCGTGTACGCGACCTTCTGCTCTCGGAAGATGGGCGCGGCCTGCCAGCCCCAGGGGCCGTGCTCCAGCGTCCGACGCAGCCAGTAGCGGAAGGCCTGGGCCGAGACGTAAGGGTAGGCGCCCTCGCGGGTGCGGATGACTTTGACGCCCACGGTGTTGTCCGTGCGCGCGCCGGGGATCTGGCCCAGGTTGTTGAGCGCGGACGCGGGCGCGTCGATGAGGAACATGCCAGTCAGGAATGCCATGAATCACCTCCTTATTGTTTCCCGTCTTCTTGTTACTTGTGAGAGTGGTGGATGTTATTCGACTTCCTCGTCCTCTTCGGAAAGGACATCGGCATGCGATTGCAGCCAGCCATCCTGGTAAAGTCGCTCGATCATGCGGATGAGCACCAGGTCGCGGGCCAGCCGCCAGTCGAAGTAGGGGAGGTTTTCCCCTTCCTCAAAGATGGCGATGAAGGGCGGCTCACCTCGCTGCAGACGAGCCTTGCTCGCTTTGATGAGAGCTCCTCGCAAGTGCCCATACTGGCCGGTGGTCAGGAATGTGTGGAAGAAGCGTCGGTCGTTTTCTGTACGAACGTACTCTGCCAGGGTGTCTCCCAATGCGCGGATGTGTTCAATGCGTGTCTTGTCCATGATCACCACCTTCCTTAGAAAAAGGTCGAGCAAAGTCCATGAGACGAGGTCCAGATCGGATTTGATGGAGAATTCAGCACGAGGGTCGTCCTTGCGCAGGTCTCGAACCCGCTCGGGCCTGCGCAGAAAGTAGGTGCGGATGAAGGAGGCCGCGTGCTCGGGCAGGCGAAGCAGGTCTTCGTAGAGGACGTTGAACTTCGGCGGTGTGTCCTCCTCCGTTGTCTTGCGCCTGCGCCCTGCCCGCGTGATCTGCCACCCGCGTT
>JALSKA010000254.1 GCA_026989095.1 Ardenticatenaceae bacterium | reverse complement strand
CCTGGGGGACCTGGCCCTGCGGGAGGACCGCTTGGCCGAGGCGCGGGCCCACTACGAGGCGGCCCTGGCCATCTACCCGGCCATTGGCGCCCGCCTGGGGGAGGCCAACGTGCGCGCGGCCTTGGGCCGTTTGGCCCTCCACGAGGGGGACGAGAAACGCGCCCGCCGGTTGCTGGAGGAGGCCGTCCGCCTTCACCGGGCCATTGGGGACACGTACAGCGTGGCCGCCGACTTGGGCAACTTCGGGCTCGAATTGCTCCGCCTGGGCCGCCCCGACGAGTCGCGTCCCCTTTTGCTCAGGGCGGCTTATCTCTTCCAAGAGTTGGGCTTCACCCACCACACTCTCCAGCTCCTGAAGGCGGCCTTCCACCCCGCTGTGGCCCGTTTGGCCCCCCTGCTCCTGGGCGTGGTGGCCGTGGCCAAAGGGCAAGCCGGTGAGGGAGAAGCACACCTGGTGCGGGATGCGCTGGGCCACTTGGGCCGCACAGAGGACTGGCGCCACCTGGCCTCGGCCCTGCTGCGTGTGCTGGCCGGGGAGCGGGACTGGGAGGCCCTGGCCCGCCGGTTGGACGAGGTGGACCGGCAGGCCCTCGGCCTCGTGCAGGCGGCCTTGGAGAGCCAAGAGGCCGCCCTGGCAGCCTTGGAAGCTTTGGCAGGCGCTGCGGGAGAAGGGGCATCACAGCAGGATGAATCGCCATGACTGCGCGCGCGGCTCTCCTCTTCACTTGCGTGGCCTTCGTAGGGCTCGTGGGCGCCTGCGGCGGCCCCGGGGCCCAGGCGCGGCCGGCGGAGCTCACCGTCTCCGCCGCCTCCCACCTGGCCTTCGCCTTCCAGGAGCTCGGCGGGCAGTTCGAGGAGGCGACGGGCGTGGCCGTGCGCTACAACTTCGGGGCCACGGGCGTGCTCGCCCGCCAGGTCGAGCAGGGGGCGCCGGTGGATGTCTTCGCCGCGGCCCACATCGCCCTCCTCGAGCCGTTGGCCGCGCGGGGCTTGCTCCTGCCCGACACCGTCGCCGTCTACGGCGAGGGGCGCCTGGTGCTCTGGCAGCCGGCCGAGGCGCCCGTGCGGGTCGCCTCCCTGGAGGACCTGGCGCGCCCCGAGGTGCGGCGGGTGGCCATTGCCAACCCCGAGTACGCCCCCTACGGGCAGGCTGCCCGGGAGGCCCTGCAGGCTGCCGGCCTCTGGGAGCGGCTTGGCCCCAAGCTGGTGATTGGCGCCAACGTGCGCCAGGCCCTTCACTTTGCCCGGACCGGCAACGCGGATGTGGCCCTGGTGGCCCTTTCGCTGGCCGTGGGCGCCGGCGGTCGCTGGGTGCCCGTGCCCCCGGAGTTCTACACTCCCCTCAAGCCGGCCCTGGCCGTGGTGGCCGCCTCGCCCCGCCAGGAGATCGCCCGTGATTTCGTCCGCTTCGTCGTTGGCCCGCGTGGCCGGGAGCTCCTGCGCCGCTACGGCGTGGTCTCGCCCGAGGGGGGAGCGGGGCCGTGAGCTGGGATGCCCTCTGGCTCTCCCTGCGCGTGACCTCCCTGGCCACCCTGATCATGGTGGCCGTGGGCCTGCCCGTCGCCTTCCTGTTGGCCCGCCGGCCCTTTCGGGGGCGTACCGTGGTCGAGGTGGGCATCATGGTGCCCCTGGTTTTGCCCCCCAGCGTGACGGGCTACTACCTGTTGCGCCTTTTGGGGCGGGAGGGGCCCGTGGCCGCCTGGCTCCGGGCCGATATCCTCTTCACCTGGCAGGCGGCCGTTGTGGCTGCGGCTGTTGTGGGCCTTCCCCTTTTCGTGCAGGCCGCCCGGGCAGCCATTGCCGGCGTGGACCCGGCCCTGGAGAACGCCGCGCGCACTCTCGGTTCCTCGGAGGTGGAGGTCTTCCTGCGCGTCACTTTGCCCCTGGCGCGCCGTGGGCTCTTGGCCGGCCTGCTGCTGGGCGCCACCCGTGCCTTCGGCGAGTTCGGCGCCACCCTGATGGTGGCCGGCAACATCCCCGGCCGCACTCAGACGCTGCCCCTCGCCGTCTACGACGCCGTGCTCGGCGGCCAGTACGCGCTGGCCAACCGCCTGGTGGTGCTGATGACTGTCCTCGCCCTGGGGAGCCTGTGGGCTGTGCGTCGCCTGGAGGAGGCATGATGGCCCGCCTCACCGTTGACATCAGAATGCGCCTGCGAGCTTTCCGGCTGGAGGTCTCCTTGGCCGTGGAGGACGAGATCTTGGTCCTCTTTGGCCCCTCCGGCGCCGGCAAGACCACCCTCCTGAACGCCGTGGCCGGCCTGGCGGAGCCGGACGAGGGGGAAATTCGCCTCGGGGAGACCCTCTTCTTCCGCCGCCGACCGGGCGTGCCGGCCGTGAATGTGCCGGCGCGCCGGCGGCGCGTGGGCTACGTCTTCCAGCACTACGCCCTTTTCCCCCACATGACAGTGTTGGAGAATGTCCTCTATCCCCTGTGGCGGCGGCCTGATGCCCACCGCCGGGCCATGGACCTGCTCATCATGATGCAGATCGACCACCTGGCCGACCGCTACCCCCATGAGATCTCCGGCGGGCAGCAACAGCGGGTGGCCGTCGCCCGTGCCCTGGCCGTGGACCCGGCCATTTTGCTCCTGGACGAGCCCTTCTCGGCCCTCGACCTGGCCGTGCGCGAACGCCTCCAGCGGGACGTGAAGCGTCTCCAGGAGGAGTTGGGCGTGCCTGTCATTTACGTCACCCACCGCCTGGAGGACGCGTTTGCCGTGGGCCATCGCCTGGCCATCATCCGCGACGGGCGCATCGAGCAGGTGGGGGCCATCGAGGATGTGTTCCGCCGGCCGGCCACCCGCGCCGCGGCCGAGATCCTGGGCCTGCGCAACCTCTTCCACGCCTCGGTGGTGGACATCTCCCCCGACGGCGTGGTGCTCGACTGGGACGGGTTCGTCCTGGAGGCCGCGCCCCAGCCGGTGGAGGGGCCGGCTGTGACGGCCTACATCCGCCCCGAGGACATCAAAGTGCTCTACCCCGACCGCCCCCTCACCCGTGCCGTGCGGCACAACTGCGTGGAGGGGCTCATTGTGGAGAGCCGACACCGGTCGGGCTTCCGCGAGCTCCACGTGCGCCTGCCCAACGGCCACGAGGTGGAGGTGCGTTTCCCCCACTACACTTACACCCCCCTGGACCTCGAGGAGGGGCGTTCGGTGCGCCTCTCCCTCCGCAAGGACGCGGTGGTGATCCTGAGCACTTGCCCCGAGGGGGCACAGGTGCCGTCCGGGGTAGGGTGATGGACACTGTCCGGCAGCGCCGGCGCGTGGTCGTGTTGGGCCTGGGCAACACCATGCGCCGGGACGATGGGCTGGGCGTCCGGGCGCTGGAGCGCCTGGTGGCCCAGTACGAGCTGCCGCAGGAGGTGGACGTGGTGGTCGGCGGGGTGCGGGGCCTGGCCCTGCTGCCCCGGCTGGCGGGCGCCACTCACGCGCTCATTGTGGACGCTGTGCGGGCCGGCCGCGAGCCGGGCGCCATCGTGCGCCTGGAGGGCGACGACGTGCCCGTGCCCCGCACGGGCGCCCTCTCGGCCCACGACGTGGGCCCTGTCGAGCTGCTCTTCTTCGCCCGGCTCCAAGGTTCTTTGCCCTCCCACGTGGTGGTGTGGGGCATGGAGCCGGCCACTGTGGAGCCCGGCTCGGCCCTCTCCTCCGAGGTGGCCGGCCGGCTGGACGAGCTTGTCCGCGCCCTGGCGGAGGAGCTGCGCCGTTGGGGCGTGGAGGTGCGCGAACGGGATAGGCCGAGGAGGTGAGCGGTGCATGAGTTGCCGGCTGTGCGGAGCTTGGTGACGGCCGTGGTGCGGGCGGCCGGGGGGCGGCGTGTGCGGGCCGTGGATGTGGTGATCCGCGAGCCGAGTGACGTGGCGGAGGAGGCCGTGCGCCTCTACTTCGAGCTGCTGGGCCGCCAGACTCCCGCCGAAGGGGCTACCCTCCGCCTGCGGCGGGAGCCGGCCACCTGTGATGCCTGTGGTCACACCTTCGGCGCCCGCGAGGCCCCGCCTGTGGCCTGCCCGCGCTGCGGTCGCCCGGTGTACGGCGGCGGTGCCGGTGGGCTGTGGGTGGAGAGCATCGAGGTGGTGGAGGAGCCATGAACGGCCGGCGGCGGGTGCGCGTGGAGGTGCGGGGCGCCGTTCAGGGCGTGGGGTTTCGCCCCTTCGTCTACCGCTTGGCCACGTCGCTGGGCCTCGCCGGGTGGGTGATCAACGACGCTGGCGGCGTGTGCCTCGAGGTGGAAGGTTCCCCGGAGCTCGTGGACGCCTTCGTGGAGCGCCTTCCGCGGGAGGCGCCGGCCCTGGCCGTCATTCAGGGGGTGGATATCTCCCCGCTCTCCCCGCGCGGGGAGCGGGGCTTCCGCATCCGCCACAGTGAAGGAGGGGACGGCGTCATGCGGGCGCTCGTCCTGCCCGATGTGGCCACCTGTGAGGCCTGCTTGGCCGAACTCTGGGACCCCGGCGACAGGCGCCACCGGTACCCCTTCACCAACTGCACGGACTGTGGTCCCCGCTTCTCGATCATCACCGCCCTGCCCTACGACCGGCCCAACACCACCATGCGCCGTTTCCCCATGTGCTCCGACTGCTTGGCCGAGTACGAAGACCCCCAGAACCGCCGCTTTCACGCCCAGCCCAACGCCTGTCCCCGTTGTGGTCCCACCCTGGCCTTCTACACCCCGGCCGGCGATCCCTCCCACGCCCCAGCACACCCTGACTTCCCGCCCACGCGCGGCACCTGCGCCCTGGTGGCCCTCGGGGAGGAGGCACTGGCCCTGGCGGTCCGCGCCTTGCGGGCCGGCCGGATTGTGGCCGTCAAGGGGCTGGGCGGGTTTCACCTCATGGTGGACGCGCGGAACGCCCCCGGCGTGGCCCGCCTGCGGGCGCGCAAGCCCCGCCGGGAGAAGCCCTTCGCCCTCATGGTGGCCGACGTGGCCCAGGCCCGGCTGCTCTGTGAGCTCTCGCCCGAGGAGGAAGCCCTGCTCACCTCGCCCCAGGCGCCCATTGTGCTGGCGCGCCGGCGCGAGGGGGCGTTGGTGGCCGAAAATGTGGCGCCGGGGATGCCTGAGCTCGGCATCATGGTGCCCTACACCCCCTTGCACCACGTGCTCCTCCGGGAGCTGGGGTTCCCCGTAGTGGCCACGAGTGGCAACCGCACGGGCGAGCCCATTTGCACCGACGAGTGGGAGGCCCTGGAGCGCCTGGGGGACGTGGCCGACGCCTTCCTCGTCCACAACCGCCCCATCGCGCGCCACGTGGACGACAGCGTGGCGCGCGTCGTCGGCGGCGTGCCCCGCCTGCTGCGCCGTGCGCGGGGGTATGCCCCCTTTCCGGTGATGCTCTCCCGCCGGGTGCCCGCGATCCTGGCCGTGGGCGGTCACCTGAAGAACACCGTGGCCCTTGGCCTTGGGCGGCAGGTCTTCATCAGCCAGCACATCGGCGACTTGGAGACGCTGGAGGCCCGCGTGGCCTTCGAGCGCGCTGTGACCGACTTGCTGCGTCTCTACAGGGCAACGCCTGTGGCCGTGGCCCACGACATGCACCCCGACTACGCCAGCACCCTGTGGGCCCAGGAGGCGGTGGGGGGCCGCCTTCCCCAGGCTGACCCTGTGCTCTCGGCGTTGGAGGGATGTGCCCTCGTGTCCGTCCAGCATCATCACGCCCACATGGCTGCCTGTCTGGCCGAGCACGGGATCGAGGGGAGCGCCTTGGGCGTGACGTGGGACGGCACAGGATACGGGCCGGACGGCATGGTCTGGGGAGGTGAGTTCCTGGCGGGCTGTGTTCGGGAGGCCCGGCGGGTGGCCACGCTGCGCCCCTTCCGCCTGCCGGGGGGTGACGCTGCTGTGATGGCGCCCAAGCGCGTGGCCTTCGCCCTCCTGTGGGAGCTCTGGGGCGAGGGGGCTCTGGCGCGTGACGATGTGCCCGCCGTGCGGGCCCTGCGCTCCGGTGAGGGGGAGATGCTGGCTCACATGGTTCGCCGTGGTGTGAACGCGCCGTTGACCACGAGTGTGGGCCGCCTTTTCGACGGCGTGGCAGCCCTGTTGGGCCTGTGCCAGGAAGTCTCCTTCGAGGGCCAAGCGGCAATGGCCCTCGAGTTCGCCGCGGCCGGGGCCGCCAGCGTGGCCGCAGGGTATCCCCTGGGCCCGTGGGAGCTGGCCGCTCTGCCCGACGAGCCCGGCGTGCTCTGCTGGGATTGGCGGGAGATGGTGGCAGCGCTCCTGGATGATTTGCGCCGGGGGGTGGACCGGTCTATCATGGCGGCGAGGTTTCACCACACGCTCGCGGAGTGGGTGGTCCGCGTGGCCGAGGCTGTGGGGGAGCCCCGTGTGGTCCTGACGGGCGGCGTCTTTCAGAATACCTTGCTGGCCGAGCTGGTGTCGCGGCGCCTGGCTGAGATTGGCATCCCCGTGTTCCAGCACCGCCATGTCCCCCCGAACGACGGGGGTCTGAGCTTGGGACAGGTGGCCGTGGCTGCAGCTCGGCTGGGGGAAACGGAGGCGTGACATGTGCTTGGGCGTTCCAGGACGTGTGCTCGAGGTGTGGGAGACCTCCTCGGGGTTGCGCATGGGTAAGGTGAGCTTTGGGGGCATTGTGAAGGAAGTGTGCCTGGCCTACGTGCCCGAGGCCGAAGTGGGCGACTACGTCATCGTACACGTGGGCTTTGCCATCAGCCGGATCGACGAGGACGAGGCCCGGCGGGTCTTTGAGTTCCTGGAGCAAATGGGGGATTTGGACGAGCTCTCAGCTCCTCGGGAGGAGGCGTGACGTGCGCTTTGTGGACGAGTATCGCGACGCGGAGAAGGCGAGGGCCTACGTGGAGGCCATTCGCCGTGTGGTAACCCGCCCTTGGGTGATCATGGAGATCTGCGGGGGCCAGACACACACGCTCGTTAAGTTCGGCATCGACCACATGGTGCCCGACGAGATCACGCTGGTCCACGGTCCCGGGTGTCCTGTCTGTGTGACGCCGTTGGAGCTCATCGACCGGGCTGTCGCCATTGCCAGGCGGCCCGGGGTGATCTTCACTTCCTTCGGCGACATGCTCCGGGTGCCCGGCACTGAGGGAGACTTGTTGAGCGTCAAGGCGCAGGGGGGCGACGTGCGCGTGGTCTATTCCCCCCTGGACGCCGTTGAGCTGGCACGCCGGCACCCCGACAGGGAGGTGGTCTTCTTCGCTGTGGGCTTCGAGACCACGGCACCTCCCAATGCCATGGCCGTGTGGCAGGCGGCGCGGGCCGGGCTGACGAATTTCTCCATTCTCTGTGCCCACGTGCGGGTTCCCCCGGCCATCGAGGCGATTTTGGAGGCGTCTGAGAACGCGGTGCAGGGGTTCTTGGCGCCGGGCCATGTCTGCACGGTGATGGGGTACTGGGAGTACGAGGAGCTGGCATCCACATATCGGGTGCCCATCGTGGTCACGGGCTTCGAGCCGTTGGATCTCCTCCAGGGGATCTTCATGGTGGTGCGATCCCTTGAGGAGGGGCGTTGGGGGGTGGAGAACCAGTATGCCCGCTCCGTGCGGCGGGAGGGCAACCGG
>JALSKA010000253.1 GCA_026989095.1 Ardenticatenaceae bacterium | reverse complement strand
ACTGCCTCGGAGGGCCAATAGACTCCCTCTCTACGTCGAGTGTACCCGCTTCACGAGCCGCCTTGGTTAACAGAGCCTTAACGTTCTGTTTACCTTGGGTTAAGGCCTCCACAGGAGAGCAACCCCGGGCACGATCACACTCCCCTGCCAGAGAGACAGCTCTCCGTCCGGGTATACGGCCGAGCTCTGCGGGGGATACGGTGAATTTGTGCCTCACGGTGATTTCGAGAGGACGCGCGGGAGGGCGAGCTTGGGCGGAGGAAGGGGCAAGGAGCCAAAAAATCTCGCCCCGGCACGAACGCCGGGGCGGCATGAAGACCTCCATGTGGGGGGAGGGTGGGCCGGCCTAACGCTCGCCCACCGTGATGCCGGCCAGGCGCTCCAGGGCCTTGACCAGGGCGTGGTTCCCCTCGTGGCCCAAACCGGCCCGCTGGAGCACGCGGTAGAGGTTGAAGACAAGCCCCGTGCCCAGGGCAGGCACGCCGAGCTGGTCGGCCGCCTCCAACACCAGGCGCAAGTCCTTCTGCTGGAGGTCAATGGTGAAGCCGGGGCGCCAATCTCGCCTGATGACTTGGGGAGCCCGGTGGGTGAGCATCCAACTGCCGGCCGCGCCGCCGGAAACGGCCTGGAGGGTCTTCTCCAAGTCGAGCCCGCCAGCTTGGGCGAAGACCAAGGCCTCGCTGATGCCCAACATGGTGACGACCACGAGAATCTGATTGACCAATTTGACCATCTGGCCGGCCCCGTGGCCTCCCACGTGAGTGATCGTCTTGCCAATGGCCCGGAAGACGGGCATGGCACGGGCCACCTGCTCGGCATCGCCGCCCACCATGATGCTGAGCGTGCCCTGCTCGGCCCCCTCGCTGCCGCCGCTGATGGGCGCGTCGAGCATGTGGATTCCCCTCTCGGCCAAACGGGCCGCCATCACCTTGGTCGCCTGCGGGCTGATCGTGCTCGTGTCGATCACCAGCGCGCCGGGCTGCGCCCCGTGGATGACCCCCCGTTCCCCCAGCAGCACCTCCTCCACATCAGGCGTGTCGCTCACACACGTGATGATAATGTCGCTCTGGGCCGCCAGGTCCGCCGGGTCCGCGGCCGTGCGAGCGCCCGCCTTGGCAAACTCCTCCATCTTGGCGGCCGTGCGGTTCCAGACGCACAGGTCAAAGCCGGCCCTGAGCAGATTGCGGGCCATGCCCCGGCCCATGATACCCAAGCCAATAAACCCCACCCGTTCGCTCATCGCGTGACCTCCTCGCCTTCAGTCTCACTGCCCCACGCCCCGCACCGGAACAGAAACCAACCCGACCCGTTGCCAGAAGTATACCTGTTGGAAAAGTGCCGTCAAACATCCTCTCTTCCGCCAGCCGGCTCCTTTTCCCGAGGAGATCACGTCCGGGCCAACGGCAAGGCCCGCCGCTTGGACGCCCCATTTGGGGTGTTAGAGGCTCCTGATGGCCCCTGTCGCCCCGGCATCAACGCGGCACAGGGAGAGTGGCCGGCCTCACCCGAGCTTGACATGGACGACCTGCCCCCGTATAATTCTCCCAAGAGAACAACTTTCCCTGTAGAGAACACACATGTGGAGCAAGCCCATGTCCGCCCCTGCATCTCCTGACACGAAAGCCACCACCCCAGTTCACCTCGTGCCCGCGGTGGAGCGGGCAGCCCGCATCCTGTTGGCCTTCGACTCCGGTCACACGGAATATGGCGTCACCGAGCTCAGCCGGTTGCTCCAGATCAACAAGAGCACCGTGTACGACATTCTCAACACCCTGGCTCACTTTGGCTTCTTGGAGCGGAACGAGGCCACCAAGAAATACCGGCTGGGGCCAGCCCTGCTCCAGTTGGGTCACTTAGTCCAGGCGCGGACCGATCTGCGGGAGGCTGCCCGCCCCTTCCTGCGTGCCCTGGCCGACGAGTTCGGGCAAACGGCTATCTTGGGCCAGTTCACCGCCGAGCACGACATTCTCACGGTGGACGCCGTCGTGCCCGAGGGCACGCTCAGCATCTCCACCTCGGTGGGGCGTCGCCTTCCCCACTCGGCCGGCGCCTTCGGCAAAGTCTTCCACGCCGCCCTGCCCTTGGAGGAGCTGGATGCCCTGTTGGCCCATCAGGGGTTGCGGGCCTTCACCGACTACACCATCGTGGACGTGGCCGCCTATAAGCGCGAGCTGGTCAAAGTGCGCACCTTGGGCTACGCCCTGGACCGCGAGGAGTACCTGGAGGGCGTCTGTGCTGTGGCCGCGCCCATCGTGGACCGCGACGGCCACGTCGTGGCTTCCCTGTGTGTGGTGGGGTTCTGTTCTCAGGTAGACGGGGAGACCTTCACCCGCCTGACAAGGGCCATCCCGGACGCCTGTCGGGCCATCTCCGTACAACTGGGAGCCATCCGCTATCCGGCCTGGAACGGCGCGCTGCGCGTCACCGTGTAACGGACTGGAACGCAAAAGGAAAGGGGAGTGACACCATGAAACAACTCGTTTCCCTGCAGGTGAACGGCGAACGCCACGAGCTCTACGTGCCCGTCCACAAAACCCTGTTGGAAGTGCTGCGCGAGGAGCTCGGGCTCACGGGCACCAAGCACGGCTGCGAGCTGGGCGAATGTGGCGCCTGTACCGTGCTGGTGGACGGAGAACCGATCCTCTCCTGCCTCACGTTGCCGGTGGAAGTGCAAGGGCGCGACATCACAACTGTCGAGGGCCTGGCATCCCAAGGCGTGCCCCACCCCCTCCAAGTCGCCTTTGCCGAGCTCAACGCGGCCCAGTGCGGCTATTGTACCCCGGGCATGTTGATGAGCGCCAAGGCCCTGCTCGACCGCACCCCTGATCCCTCCCCCGACGAAGTTCGCGAGGCCCTGGCCGGCAACCTCTGCCGCTGTACCGGCTACGTCAAGATCGTGGAGGCCGTGCGGCTGGCCGCCCGCCGCCAGCAGGGCGACTTGGGCACTGTGGTGGACGAGATCGAGCGCGCCCTCAACGAGGGTGTCGTGCGCGAGCCGGGCGCGTAGTGGACGGAGAACAACGAAAGGGGGATTGCGTATGCCGACCAACGGGTACGACGACCGCAAGAACCGCACCAACTTGGGCAGCCACCTGAAACGGGAAACGTCGGTGATAGGCCGCCCCCTCATGAAAGTGGACGCCATGAGCAAGGTCACCGGCCAGGCCCTCTACGCCGACGACATTCACCTGCCCCGCATGGCCTACGCCCGAATGCTCCCCAGCACCCAACCCCACGCCCGCATCGTGCGCGTGGACACTTCCAAGGCCGAAGCCCTGCCCGGCGTTCTCGCCGTCATCACCGGCCGTGACCTGCCCATCAAATACGGCATCCTGCCCGTCAGCCAGGACGAGACAGCCCTGGCCGTGGACAAAGTGCGCTTCGTCGGCGAGCCGGTGGCCGCTGTGGCCGCCGTGGACGAGGAGACGGCCGAGCGCGCCCTGGAGCTCATCGAAGTCGAATATGAACCCCTCAAGCCCATCATGAGCATCGAGGAAGCCCTCGAGGAGACCGAGGTGCGCATTCAGGAATACGGCCACGCCGGCAACATCCACAAGATGGTCTCCCTCCAGTTCGGCGACGTGGAGGCCGGCTTCGCCGAAGCCGACTACGTCCGCGAGGACCTCTTCTTCTACCAGGGCAACAACCACCTGGCCATGGAAGAACACAGCGCCGTGGCCCACTACTCCCCCGACGGCAAGCTCACCCTGTGGAGCTCCACCCAGACCCCCCACTACGTTCACCGTGCCCTTGCCAAGGTGCTAGAGCTCCCCCCCAGCCGCATCCGCGTGATCGCCTGTCACCCGGGCGGCGGCTTCGGTGGCAAGTCCGACCCCTTCCACCACGAGATCTGTGCGGCCAAGCTGGCCATGCTCACCGGCCGGCCGGTCAAGATCACCTTGACCCGTGAGGAGGTCTTCTACGCCCACCGGGGGCGTCATCCGGTGCTCATGTGGGTGAAAACGGGCGTCAAGAAGACAGGCGAAATCACGGCCATGCACTTTCGCTCCATGCTCGACGGGGGCGCCTACGGCTCCTACGGCGTGGCGACCACTTACTACACCGGCGCCCTCCAAACCGTGACCTACAAGATTCCGCGCTACAAGTTCGAGGGGCTGCGCGTCTTCACCAACAAGCCCCCATGTGGGCCCAAGCGGGGCCACGGCACCCCTCAACCCCGCTTCGCCCTGGAAGTCCACTTCGACAAAATCTGTGAGCACATGGGCTGGGACCCGGCTGAGTGGCGCCAACGGCAAGCCTGTGAGCCCTTCAGCCTCACGGCCAACTACCTGCGCATCACCACCATCGGCCTCAGGGAGTGCATCGAGAAGGTCGTGGAAGCCAGCGGCTTCAAGGAGAAGTTCCGCCAGCTCCCCTACGGCCGGGGCGTGGGCCTGGCCTGCTCCGCCTACCTGAGCGGCGCCAACCTCCCCATCTACTGGAACGACATGCCCCACTCCGGCGCCATGGTGAAGGTGGACCGGGGAGGCGGCGTCACCGTCTACTGCGGCTCCACGGACATCGGCCAAGGCTCCAACAGCGTGCTGGCCTACGTGGTCGCTGAAGTTCTGGGCGTGCGCCCCCACGATGTGGCCGTGGTCACCGCGGACACGGACCTCACGCCCGTGGACTTGGGCAGCTACTCCAGCCGCGTCACCGTCATGACCGGCAACGCGGCCATTGAGGCCGCCCAGAAGGTGCGCGATCTCCTCTTCCGGGCCGCCGCCGACGAGCTGGGCGCCGCCCCCGAACAGTTGGAGGCCGCCGGCGGCCGCATCTTCCGACGGGACGATCCCGGCGTCGGACTGCCCTTCGCCAAAGTGGCCCAACTGGCCGAAGCCAGGTTCGGCACTCTGGCCGCCGTGGGCAGCTTCACGCCCCCCAAGACGCCGGGGCGCTACAAGGGCGCCGGCGTCGGCCCCTCTCCCTCCTACAGCTACACCGCCTGCGTCGTCGAAGTGGACGTGGACCCGGAGACGGGCTGGGTGCGCGTGCCCAAGGTCTGGATCGCCCACGACATCGGCCGGGCCATCAACCCCATCCTCGTGGAGGGGCAGGCCGAAGGAAGCGTCTACATGGGACTGGGCGAAGCGCTCATGGAGGAGCAAGTCTTCCGGCGCAACCTCCACAAGATTCCCTCCATGCTCGATTACAAGAGCCCCACCTTCCTGGAGACGCCCGACATCGAAACCATTCTGGTGGAAACCAACGACCCCCACGGCCCCTTCGGCGCCAAGGAGGCGGGCCAAGGCCCCCTGCTCCCCGTGCCCCCGGCCCTCTGCAACGCCATCTACGACGCCGTGGGCGTGCGCATTGACGAACTGCCCGTGACGCCCGACAAAATTCTCAAAGCACTGGAACGCAAGGCCAAGGGCCAAGAACCCCGCGTGGGCCCCGATCGGATGCCCGACGTGGAGTGGAGTGAGCCCATCTACGTCGAGCCGCCTGACTTGGAGCACGACCCAAGCTTAGTGCCGGCCACAGGCTCCTCGTGACACGGCGCCGGCCCGGCCGGAAGTGGCCACACACGGGTGCAATTTTATGTAAACTAAGGAGGTGCTCGATGTTGCGACTTCCCCCCTTCGACTATTACGCGGCCCCCTCCGTCGAGGAGGCCGTGGCCGCGCTCCGCGATCACGGCCCCGACGCCATGGTCGTGGCCGGGGGCACGGACCTCTTCCCCAAAATGAAACGGCGCCAGATGGAGCCCCGCCTCCTCGTGGGGCTGCGCGGCATCCGTGACCTCTACGGCATCCGGCGCCTGGAGGCGGGCGGCTACCGCCTGGGGCCGATGGCCACTCTCACCCAAGTGAGCCTCCACCCCGAGCTGCGGGCTGCCTACCCCGGCCTCACCCACGCCGCCGGCGTGGTGAGCTCACCCCAACTGCGCAACGCCGGCACCATCGGCGGCAACCTCTGCGTGGACACCCGCTGCACCTACTACGACCAGAGCTACCACTGGCGCAAGGCCATCAACTTCTGCATGAAAAAGGACGGCGAAATCTGTTGGGTGGCGCCGGGCAGCCCCCGCTGCTGGGCCGTCTCCTCCTCCGACACCGCGCCCGTCTTCGTCGCCCTCGGCGCCCGCGTGCGCCTCGTCGGCCCCGAAGGGGAGCGCGTCATCCCCGTGGGGGAACTGTACGGCCGTGACGGGATCAACTTTCTGGCCGGCAAGCGGCCCGACGAGATCATCACCGACATCCTGCTCCCCCCGGCAGAGGGGTGGGAAAGCGTCTACCTGAAGCTGCGCCGGCGCGGCTCCTTCGACTTCCCCATCCTCGGCGTGGCCGTGGCCCTGCGGCGCCGCGAGGACGGCACCGTGGCCGAGGCGCGCGTGGTGTTAGGGGCCGTGGAATCCTATCCGGTGGAGGTCGAGGAGGCAGCGGCCACGTTGGTGGGCCACCGCCTGGAGCCTGATGTTATCGAGGCCGCGGCCAAAGCCTGCTTTAAACCCGCTCGGCCCCTGGACAACACGGACCTGACCCTGTACTACCGCAAGAAGATGGTCCCGGTCTACGTGGCCCGTGCCCTCCGCCGGCTCGCCGGGCTGACGGACGAGGCCCAACGTCGCACGGCCTAGCACGGTCAATTCTTCCGCAAATCACACCGAGGAGGAGCAGGCATGAAGGTGCTCTACTTCGACAAAGACCTGGAATGTGCCGACCGTGAGGCCATCGTCGCCCGGCAGGTGAAACAGGTGCAGGCCATGCTCAACGAGGTGCTGGCCACCAACCCCTTCTACCGGCGCAAGCTGCGCGAGGCCGGGCTGGAGCGAGGCGAGGATGTGCGCTCCCTCGACGACCTGCGCCGCCTGCCCTTCACCCGCAAGCCGGAGCTCATGGCCGACCAAGAGGCCCATCCTCCCTTCGGCACCAACCTGACGTACCCCATCAGCAGGTACACCCGGCTCCACCAGACCTCGGGCACCACGGGCAAGCCCATGCGCTGGCTCGACACCGAAGAATCGTGGCGCTGGTGGGGGCGGTGCTGGGGCGCCGTCTACCGCGCCGCCGGCGTCACCGAGGAGGACCGCGTCTACTTCGCCTTCTCCTTCGGACCCTTTATCGGCTTCTGGGCCGCTTGGGAAGGCGCGCGCCACATCGGTGCCCTGGCCATCAGCGGGGGAGCGCGCAACTCCCGCCAGCGGGTGGAAAACCTCCTGGAGCTGGAAGCCACCGTCCTCTGCTGCACGCCCAGCTACGCCCTCCACCTGGCCGAGGTGGCCCGCGACATGGGCCTGGCCGACGAGCTCCGCCGTTCGGCCGTGCGGGCCATCATCGTGGCCGGGGAGCCGGGCGGGAGCATTCCGGCCACCCGCCAGCGCATCGAACAGGCGTGGGGAGCCCGCGTCTACGACCACACCGGCGCCACCGAGGTGGGCGCCCACGGTTTCACTTGCATCTACCAGCAGGGCGTTCACCTCAACGAGGGGGAATTCATCGTCGAAGTCCTCGACCCGACGACCGACGAGCCCGCCGACGAGGGCGAGCTGGTCATCACCAACCTCGGGCGGTGGGGCAGCCCCATCATCCGCTACCGCACGGGCGACCACGTGCGCCTCAACCGCGAGCCGTGCGCCTGTGGCCGCACCTTCGCCCGCATGGAGGGAGGCGTCATTGGCCGCATCGACGACATGCTCATCGTGCGGGGCGTCAACGTTTTCCCAAGCGCCATCGAGAACATCGTGCGG
>JALSKA010000252.1 GCA_026989095.1 Ardenticatenaceae bacterium | reverse complement strand
CGCCCGCCTGGGCGTGGGCGTGCAGTTCTGGACTGAGGGAAGCCCGCCCCAGCCCCAGCGGGGTGCCCTGGTCTTCCGCCTGAACCGCGCCGACTTGGACGGCACCCACGCCCCCGTGGCCGGCTTCCGCTGGCTTCCGGCCTTCACCCCCCTCGAGCGGGATGGCTCCATCGTGGAGCTGGACACCATGGCCGCCACCTCCCGGGGCGCCCACTTCTGGGCCTGCGCGCGCGCCGACGTGGACAACCTGGGCCTCGTCTTCGGCACCGGCCTGGGCGCGCGCTACTCCCTCTCCCGCGTGGCCACCCTCAGCCACCAAGTCTCCCTCTTCTTCGAGGGGTACATCAACCGCCTCTGTGCCCACGTGGACCCCGAGGGGCGCCACCTCTACCTCATCTACTCGGGCGGGGACGACCTGCTCCTGGTGGGGAGCTGGGATCGGGTGGTGGCCGCCCTCCGGCGCCTGCGGGAGGCATTCCGCCGTTTCACGGGCCACAACCCCGCCCTCACCCTGTGCGGGGGCGTGACCCTCCACCGGCGCAAATACCCCCTCTACCAGGCTGCCTCCGACGCCGGCCGCGCCCTGGAGGAGGCCAAAGGATTCCGCCACCAGGACGGCCACACCAAGGACGCCTGCACCCTCTTCGGGGTCACCATGTCGTGGGAGGAGGCGGAGTGGGTGGCTGCTTGGCAACAGACGTTGGCCGACGCCATCGAGACCGCACGGCTGCCGCGCCGCTTCCTCCACCGGCTGGCGCGCCTGGCCGCGCTCCCCGAGGAAGAAGCGGCCATCCTGCGCTCGGGGCGCTACACCCGGGCCGACTTGGCCCGCCTGGTCGCCTACCACCGCGCCCGCTACCACCTCGTCTACACCCTGGCGCGGGCGCCGGAGGCCGTGCGCCCCGCCCTCGAGCGCCTGCGGCAGGAGCTCGTCGAGCCCCCTGCCGGGCGCTTCCCCCTCGTGCGCGCCCTCACCCGCTGGGCCGAGCTGGCCACCCGGCGGGAACAGGAACGGTAACCGCGCCACCATCGCGCCAAAAATCCCGGAAAGGAGGTGAAACGATGTCACAGCACCAACAGCACAGACATCCCCCTCAACAGGGCTGGAGGCCGGAAGACGTGCGGGCCATCGTCCGGGAGGGCGACTACCACACCCTGGTGGCAGTGGCCGAGGAGGTGGGCGAGAAGCTCAAGCGCCTGAGCACCTCCCAGCTCCGCAACGTCTTCGGCGAAGTGCGACGCCTCCAGCGGCGTTACGACGCCAACCGGCTCCTCATGCTCCGGCCCCGCCTGGCCTACATGGCGGCCCGGGTCTCCCAGAAGAAAGAGGGCAAACTGCTCCGCGACGTGTTGACCAAGGCCATCGACGAGGTCTTCGAGGGCAACGCGGACGAACAGGAACAGCGGCGGCGCTTCCGCCGGCTGGTGGACTTCTTCGAGGCCATCGTAGCCTATCACAGGGCGAAAGGAGGACGATCATGAGCGCTCACCAGATTGCTGCCCTCCGGGGCAAAGTGGTCATCCGGGGGCACATCAAGGCCCTCACGGGCCTGCGCATCGGCGGCACGGCCGGCACCGAGATCGGCGGCATGGACAACCCCGTCATCCGCGACCCCATTACCGACCGGCCCTACATTCCCGGCTCCTCCCTGAAGGGCAAGATGCGCTCCCTGTTGACGCGCGCCCTGGGCAAGCCGGTGCGCACACTGGTCAAGGGGCGGAACAACGCGCCCGACATCCGCATCCACTGGTGTGAGCCCGAGGAGTACACCCAGGACGGCCGGCCCTGCGTGCTCTGCCGCACCTTCGGCACGGCCGGCGAGCGGGCCCAGGAGCCGGTGCGCGCCATCGTGCGGGACGCCCACCTGTTGGACGAGCTGGAGGTGAAGGACGAAACGGGCGCCGTTCAGCGCATCCCCTGGGGCGCGGTCAACACCGAGCTGCCCTACACCGAGGTGAAGTTCGAGGCGGTCATCGACGTGATCACCTCGGCGGCCAACCCCCGCCAGATGGAGCGCGTGCCCGCCGGCGCCCTCTTCGGCGTCGAGCTTCTCCTCTCCGTCTACGACAAGCACGACCGGGAGTGCCTGCGCACCCTGCTGCTGGGCATGCGCCTGCTCGAGGACGACTCCCTGGGCAGCAGCGGCAGCCGGGGCTACGGCCGCGTCTGCTTCCAGGACCTCTCCCTGATCTGGCGCCCCGTGGCCTTCTACCGCGACCCGGCCACCGCCCCCGAGCAGACCGTTGCCCAGGGCACCACGCCCGAGGGCCTGCTGAGGGAGTTCGACCGCGTGGCCAGGGCCATCTGGGGGAACGGGGAGGAGGGATCATGAGCGAGGAGACCGTCTACCTGCACCCGCGCGGGGCCTTCCACCTGGGGGAGCGGGGCATCGGGCTGGAGGAGACGGCCGAGGTGGTCCACGCCGACACCCTGCACGCGGCCCTCTGCGTGGCCTGGGCCCACCTCTTCGGCGGCGAGGCGATGGCGCGCGCCCTGCTGCGCGACAGGCCGGCCCTGCTCGTCTCCTCGGCCTTCCCCTTCGCCGGCCCGGTGCGCTTCTACCCCCGCCCCCTGCTCCCCCTGGCCCGACAGGGTCACGGGGCGGACTTGTTCCGCCGGCTCAAGGAGGTGCGCTTCGTCTCCGGCGGGGTCCTCGCCCGGCTCCTGGCCGACCGCGCCTACCCGGAGCGCCTGGAGAGCCTGCACGGCGGCACGGCCCTGCTCCTGCCCGACGAGGCCGAGGCGCTCCGGGAGCACGCCGGCCTGCGCACCCTGGAGGATGCCCTCTTCTGGCGCGTGGCGCGCGTGCCCCGCGTGACCCTGGATGCCCTCACCGGCCGCTCCCACATCTGGCACTTCGGGCGGGTGACCTTTCGCCGGGGGGCGGGGTTCTTCTTCCACGTGCGCTACCTGGACGCCTCGGCGGCCGCGAACTTCCGGGCCGCCGTGCGCCTGCTGGGGGACACGGGCCTCGGGGGAGACCGCAGCACCGGCCACGGCCACTTCGAGCCGGCCTTCGAGCCGCTTCCCGCGCCGGGCGAGAGGGGCGCGGCCGCCTTCGTCACCCTGGCACCCGTCTACTTGCGCCGCGACCAGCTCGGCGCCCTGCTGGGCCCCGAGGCGCGCTACCTGTGGCTGGAGCGGGGCGGCTGGATCGGGGGGCTGACGCCCACGCCCTACCGCCGGCGCACAGTGCGCCTCCTGGCCGAGGGCGCCCTGCTCACCGGCCGCGCCGACGGCGTGTGGGGCGGGCTGGCCGACGTGACGCCCACGGAGCTCCCCCGGCCACTGCCCCACCGCGTCTACCGGTACGGCTTCGCCTTTCCCGCAGGAGTGAGCCTATGACCGCCAACGCGATGTTGAAACGGACTCTCTACCGTGTGACCGTGCTCTCCCCCGTCCACGTGGGGGCCGGCCAGGAGCTCACCGCCCACGACGTGGCCCTCTTCGAGGGGCAACTGTGGCGCTTCGACGTGGACCGGGTGGTGGAGCGCCTCGCCGGCGACCGCCGGCTCACCGACCGCTACGCCACGGAGGGGGCCGCGGCCCTGTCGGCGTGGCCCCCCGAGGTGCGGCGCGCCTGCGCCCGGTACGTCCACCCCTGGGGTCCGGGCGAGGCGCCTCCACGTGTGCGCGCCCACATCGCCGACCTGCTGGGCAGGCCCTACGTGCCCGGCTCCTCCCTGAAGGGGGCCCTGCGCACCGCCCTGCTCAGGCAGGCCATCGAGCGGGCCGACGAACACGTGCGCGCCGGCTACAGGAAAACGGTGCCCTCAGGGGGCAAACCCCAAGGGGCCGGCCAATCCCTCGAGCGGGCCGTGCTGGGCCGAGACCCCAACCACGACGTGTTGCGCGCCCTGCGCGTGGAGGACGGCTCCCCCGTGCCCGTGAACCGCCTCCGCGTGGCCGAGATCAAGGTGGCCGTGCGGGAGCCCAACGGCTCTCTCACCTGGTTCGTCAGGCCAAGGCAGCACGTGGACGAGCCCGACAAGGCCACCTCCATCTGGGCCGAGGCGATCATCCCTCGCACCACGTTCACCGTGGGCATCACCCTGGACGAGTACCTGGTGCGCGGGAGCACGTTGACCGGCGAGGCGGCCCCGGGCAACCCGCCGGAGGAACTGGGGTTCCGGGCACGCCGCCACGTGTTGGCGCGCTGGGCCCTCGCCTGTCGCCGCGACGCCTACCAGGTGGCCAAGGGCGAGTACGAGTGGGCCAAAGCGTGTGGCTTCAAGAAGCTGGCCAACTTCTACGCCTGGCTCTCCCGCGAGATCAACCGGTGCCCGGCGGGGGCTTTCCTCCTGTGCGTGGGTTGGGGCACGGGCTGGCGGGCCAAGAGCGTGGCCGAGGCCCTGGGAAAGGAGCTCGTGGCCCAAATCCGCCGGAGCTTCCGGCTGGGCAAGGGCCCCATCTTCCCCAAGACGCGCCGCATTGTCTTCGAGCAGGGGGAGCCGGCCCTGCCCCTGGGGTGGCTCCGGCTGGAGCCCGTTGACCCCTCCGAGGAGCCAGGCGCTTCCCCAGAGAAAACACACGCAGAACGGACGTGAGGAGGACGCGCCATGTCAGATGAAGTCCGCATCGTGTACGTGGCCAACGTGGGCACCCGCGACCTGACCCTGGACGACGCCTTCGTGGCGCCCCCCCGCCGGCAGGGGGAGGAGCTCCTGGGCCGGTACGACGAGGTGCGCCACCGCCTGGCCGCCCCCATCCTGGAGCCGGGCCTGCGCCACGCCCTGCGCAGCGCCGGCCGCGTGGACCTGGTGGTACTCTTCGCCAGCGACCAGCCGGAGACCACGCCGGCCAAGTACCGGGACAACGACACCATCTTCCTGGCCGAGCTCATTCGCCGGCGGCTGGCCGAGCACGAGGAGCTGGCCCCCCACGTGGGCCGTGTGGTGGTGGAGCGCATCTCGGGCAACCCGGCCGACTACGGGGCCATGCTCGCCTTCTACGAGAGGGCCCTGCCCGCCGTGGTGCCCGAAAGGGTCACCACCGTCTACGTGGCCCCCGTGGGCGGGGCCGACGCCTCCAACGTGGGCCTGTGGCTGACGGCCCTGCGCCGCTTTGGCTCCCGGGTGGAGATGATCTACGTCATGCCGGACGGGAGCGTGGAGGAGCTGCCCGTGGCCCGCCTGCTCCTGCGGGACTTCCGGCGCCACCAGGCCCTGACCCTGCTCCACCACTACGAGTACGCGCCCCTGGCGGAGTTGGTGGAGACCTTCCCCGAGTGGGGCGGGACGTGGGTGCCCCACCTGCTGCGGGCCCAGAGCCGGCGGCTCCGCTTCGACTTCCAGGGGGCCGTGGAGGCCCTGGAGGCGGCCACGGCGCAGGCCTCCGGGCAGGCGCGGGCCCGCCTGGAGCGCCTGCGGGAAGACCTGAAGGCCTGGCAGGCCGAGATCCCCCCGCCCCGCGCCGACGACAACGACGAGCAGTGGGAGGCGTGGTTGCGCCGCCAGCGCGAGGGGCTGGCCGAGCTCTACTGGAACGCCGCCATCAAGGCCGCCCGCCACGAGTGGGTCGATTTCCTGGGCCGGCTCTTCCGGCTGGTGGAGGGGGTCCAGCGCCTGATCTTCGAGCAGGAGACCCGCCACAGCACCGAGCGCATCGATGGCAGCTTCGCCGACTTCACCGCGGCCCTGCGCGCCGACGAGGAGCTCATGGCCTTCCTGGAGCAGGAGGGCGTGCGCGGGCTGGATGGCGAGGAGATCACCCCCAACACCTTCGTGCTCTTCACGGTCATCCGGTATTGGGTGGAACGTGCCGGCCGGGGCCGGCAGTTGGGGCCGGTCTATGGGGTTGTGAAGAAGGTGCGGGAGCTGAGCGACCTGCGCAACAAGACCATCATCGCCCACGGCTGGCAGGGGGTGAGCCGGGGCGAGGTCGAACGGCAAGCCAAGGGCAGCGTGGAGGAGCTGTTGGAGGAGCTGCGGCGCGCCCTGGAGGCCATCGGGGTTCCCGTCGGCGCCGAGAACCCCCACGACGAGATCAACGAGTGGGTGCAGCAACGCCTGGAGCGGGAGATGTGAGCCATGCCGCCGCTCTACGTGATCGAACAGGGAGCCGTGCTGGCGCGGCAGGGGGAACGGCTGGTCGTGCGGCGAGAAGGGCAGGTGCTCCTCAGCGTGCCGGCCTTCAAGGTGGAGGCTGTGGCCCTGTTCGGACACGTGCAAGTCACCACCCAGGCCCTGGAACTCCTCGCCGGCCAGGGCGTGGACGTGGGCTTCTTCACCATGCAGGGCCGGCTCAAGGGGCGCTTCGTGGCCACCATCTCCCGCAACGTGGTCCTGCGGGTGCGCCAGTTCGAGCGCGCCCGCGACGACGCCTTCGCCCGCCGGCTGGCCACACGCCTCGTCTGGGCCAAGATCGGGAACGCGCGGCGGGTGGTGATGCGCTTCGCGCGCAACCACCCCGAGGCCCCCTTGGGGGACGCGGTGGAACGGCTGCGAGCCTTCCAAGAGCAGGCCCTGGAGGCCCCGGGAATCGAGACCGTGCGCGGCATCGAGGGGGCCGCGTCGGCCACCTACTTCCGCGCCTTTGGCCACATGGTGCGCCGCTCCTTCACCTTCGAGGGCCGACAGCGCCGCCCGCCGAGGGACCCGGTGAACGCCCTTCTCTCCCTGGGCTACACCCTCCTGATGAACGAAGTCCTGGGCCGGCTCAGCGTCCACGGCTTCGACCCCTACTTGGGGTTCTACCACACCCTGCGCTACGGCCGGCCGTCGTTGGCCCTCGACATGATGGAGGAACTGCGCCATCCCGTGGTGGACCGACTGGTCCTGCGGGTGGTAAACCACCAGATGCTCAAGCCGGCGGACTTCACCGTGCGGGAGGAGGACGGGGCCGTGCGGCTCACCCCGCCGGCCCTCAAGCGCTTCTTGAACGCCTACGAGGCAGCCATGCGCCGGCCGCTGACGTGGCGGCGAAACCGGCCGGCCGACATGCCGGCCGACCGTCACGTCACCTTTCGGGATGTCATCGACCTCCAGGTCCGCCGGCTGGCACACGCCGTACAATCGGGGACTGGGTATCAGCCGTTCGAGTGGGAGGGGTAAAATGGCCTACATCGTCATCGCCTATGACATTCGGGACAACAAGCGGCGCCTGCGGGTGGCGCGCGCCCTGCTGAACGCCCTGGACCGCGTCCAGCGCAGCGTGTACGAGGGCGAAGTGGACGAGCGCACCGCCCAACGGCTCCGCGAGCGCGTCCTCCCCCTGCTCGACCCCAAGGAGGACACCCTGCGCATCTACCTGCTCTGCGGCGCCTGCCAACGCCGCGTGGAAGTTCACGGCTCGGGCACCTTGATGACCGACCCCGAGGTGTGGATTGTGTGAGAGTGGAAGGCAGACAACGTGGCGCTACTCTTCCAATCGGCTCGACACGGCCGAAGGCCAGCGTCGGTGGGGAGGTGTCTGCCTTCCTTCCCCCACTTTTCATCATTGCGGCCATCCTCGACCCTCCACAGTTGCCTCTCGCGGCAACATGTGCTACACTTCTGCCCACACCACTGTGGTCTGCTTCAACCCGAGACCCGCCTCCAAGGGGATTGCGATATTAAGCACGTGCTCCCGGCGAGCGACGTCGAATGACGTCGCGCTTCAACCCGAGACCCGCCTCCAAGGGGATTGCGATGTCGAGCAACTCGCGCGCTTGCGCGACCTGCTCGGCCGTGCTTCAACCCGAGACCCGCCTCCAAGGGGAT
>JALSKA010000251.1 GCA_026989095.1 Ardenticatenaceae bacterium | reverse complement strand
ACCAGGTGACCTCCCAGGAGGAAGCGGACATGGGCGGAGGAGCCCGCTTCTACGACGTGCGCGTCTGGGTGGAGCCGGCCTCGGCCTCTCCTGTGGCCGAGGGGGAACGGGCAGCCGCGCTGTAATCAGACGTGAACGGGAGCTGCTCGGCCGGCGTGTCGAGTGGAGGAAGATCATCTCGTGTTACGATCTCGGAGGGAGGCAGATACGGCCATGCGCAAGGACTATCACACGTGGGATCAAATCGTGGCGTTGGCGTCCAAGTTGGTTGCTCAACTGCGGCGAGAGGACTACGACGTCATCTTGGCGGTGACGCGCGGGGGCATGGTGCCAGCCTGCCTGGTCAGCGAGGCGCTCGACTTGCGCAACGTGTTGACGGCTGCCGTCATGTTCTACACCGACGTGGGCAAAACCCTCGACGAGCCCCGCTTCCTCCAGTTTCCGAGCGACGCGCTCCTCATCGGCAAGCGCGTGCTCATTGTGGACGACGTGTGGGATACGGGAAAAACGGCCGTGGCCGTGCGCGAACGGGTGCGACAGGCTGGAGGGCACCCCACTGTGGCCGTGCTCCACTTCAAGCCGGCCCGCAACCAATTCCCCGGCGACCGGCCTGATTTCTACGCCATGGAGACGGACGATTGGATCGTCTACCCGTGGGACCCCGACCGGCTCGTGGTCTCCCACGAGGGCCACGTGGCCACGGACAGGGAGCCCGGCGCGTAGAGGGCCTTCCGCAGGCGTCGCAGGCACGTGGTACAATCACGAAGATGGGCGGGCCATCACCTGTGCCCGCCCAATCTCTGGAGCGGAGGCAGGCCGTGACCACACCCAACATCGTCGTCCTCGACCTGGAAACGCAGCGAGCCTTCTCGGAAGTGGGAGGGCGAAACGGGCTGGCTCGCCTGGGCATCTCCGTGGGCGTGCTCTACCGGTACCGGGATGACCGGTATGCCCACTACGACGAATCCCACGTGGCGGAGCTCATAGCCGCCCTGCGCCACAGCGATCTCGTCGTGGGGTTCAACCTGCTGCACTTCGACTACCCGGTGCTCCAACCGTACACTGATTTTCCCCTGCACACGCTGCCCACGTTGGACATTCTGGACCACGTCCACCGGGCGCTGGGCTTCCGCGTCAAGTTGGACACCTTGGCCCGCCACACGTTGGGCGTGTCCAAGGGGGGCAACGGTCTCATGGCGCTTCACTGGTGGCGCACGGGCCAGCTCGACCGCCTGCGAGAGTATTGCCGACAGGATGTGGAAATCACGCGCCGGCTGTACGAGTTTGGCCGTGAGCACGGGTACCTGATCTACTGGGACCGCCGCCTCGGACGGCCGGCACACGTCCGCGTCTCCTGGTCATAACGGCTTCGCAGGAGGTGCCGGGAGAGGTGCAATTTGAAGTCCGGCCAAGCTCGGATATAATGCACGGCGTCATCAGCCCAGAGTGAGCACTTGTTCCGCCCTAGGGAAAATTCACGTCATGCGGACAAACCCTTCAGGATAAAGGGAGTACCTCCATGAAACGCTTTCTGCCATCCCTAAGCGTTCTCCTCATACCGCTGTTGGCCCTTCTGATGCTGACTCAGCTTCGCATTCTTGAAATTCGTGCCCGTGGGGTCCTCCTCATGCCCATAACCCTTTCAGTCACCAAGGATTCGGCCTACACGGTGACGAACCTTGACACCGTCGACGCGCCCGTGAACCACACTTTTGCCAACGCCCAAGGCACGCCGGTCGCCTCGTTTACAGATACCGTGCCCGTCTCCGAGACGCGCCGGTATGAATTGAAGACGCTGCCCTTCATTCCCGATCCCTTTACAGGCACGGTGATGATCAGCAGCACCCGGGCGATCACGGCGGCGCTCGTCTTGCCGCCGCCGCCGGTCTATTTGCCGGCTGTCATGCGCCAGCCCACACCCACGCCTACTCCCACACCCACACCGACGCCTGTTCCGTACACGAATGTCTACAAGAAGCAGGGCGATACGGTCTACTGCGCGGATTGTGATGGCACAACGTTCTACGCCCAAGTGTTGGACCTCAACGGGAACCCGCCCAACGGGTGGGAACGGGGGTACTCGGTCTTCGCACAAGTCTGTTTCTACGACGGGCCTGTCGGCGGCCAGTGCTTCTACTCGCCGGCAGGGCATAGTTTCGACGATGGACGGCTTCAAGTCCCCATAGCCGGCCCGGGCAACCGGTATAAGGGCCGCGGTTACGTCCAACTCTGGCGTTCGCCCTTCCCGCCAGGGGTCAAGGATGACATCGATGGGGTCGTCTCCCGCAAGTACTCCTTCGACACCAACAACGGCACTGTGTGGGCCATGACGTTCCGCGAATGTGCGCCCACGGACACGAGCAGCAGTTGTGATCCCAACACGTGGAACCGGGAGGCATCAGGGGAAACTGGAGCCCACATACTCGACAGGGGGACGTTCTTCAGCACGTGGTGGCGCCGATAATCAAGCGCCTTCTGGACAAAGAGGGCGGAAGAAACAGGGACAGCTTTGTCAGGCTGTCCCTGTTTCGCCTTTGAGCTCCTGGTGCTTATGGGGCAATCTCAAGGGTGGCCAAGGGGATGAAATCGCCGGCAGCCTTCCCCTCCACGGTGATGGGCAGACGCCGGAGGGAAGGATAAGCGTACATGCCTGTGATTAAGGTGTAGGTGCCGGCCGGGAGGTCATCGGGAAGGGCCACCTGATGCGTGTCCGGCACCAGGGTGGCCACTTCCCACGTCGAGGTCGGGGAGGTCCCGTTGGCCGGCTCGGCGTCGTGTTGGGCCACGAGAACCCCATCCGCGTTGAGCACCTGGACGAAGACCGTGTAGTTCTCCTCCACCGGGGCAACCGCCTCCCAATACAGTGTCACCTCGACGCGCTCACCGGGGCGCCATCTGGTGCGCGGCAAGTTCAGTCCCCGCAGCAAGATGTGCTCCCCCAAGCGTTCGCGACGCGGTTGGGCCTTCTCGTATTCGCCCAAGGTGACCGCCGGCGTCTGTCCGATCAATAACGGGGGCACGGCGGCCAAGCGGTCAGACGAGCTCGGGGACACGGGCCTTCCGCCACGGCCCTCGGTGAGCTCGACGTTCAGCTTGGCCCGCCCCAAGGGCACTCCCTCGGGCACGGCAATCACGCGCCGCACGGCGTAGATGAGGTCAGGGTCCCACGCCGACGTGCTGGAGGCCACGTGAGGCCATCCCTCGAGAGTGACGAAGGGGTTGCCATATCGGTCGAGCAATTGCAGGCGCATGAAGAGATCGGGCCGGCTCGGCCCCAAGGGACGCCAGTAGAGGGTGAGCGTGCTCTGATCGCCGGGCAACGCACGAGGGGGGTCCCACTGCACGGCCACCAACTCCATAGCCTCTCCATAACGCACGCCTACGGACACAGCCTCTTCGGGCAGGGAGCCCGGCGGAAGGGTTTCGGGCAGAAGGCGATCCGGGGCATAGAGGGGCCACACGTAAGTAGCCGGCGCAAACACGGCGTACCCGAACATGCCGAGCGCAGTCACATGAGACATCAGGGCCTGAGCTCGGAAGCCCAAAGCAGCGTGGAGCCCCGTTGCCATGAAGAGCATGAGGCCGGCAGCGACCGGGAAGAGATAACGGCCGTGGCCGGCGCCAGTCGTGGCCATCGAAAAGCGCACGAAGGAGGCGAAAAGGGCCAACGAGGCCCCAACGAGGACAACCCACATTGGCGCGTTGGCCCGGCTGAAAACGTGCCGGCGCAGCTTGGGAACGACTAGGCCCACCGCACACCCCACCAATGCCAGGCCGACCACGGCCCACAGAGTGCTCCAGAAGGGGCGGGGCAACAAGATGTGCATGTACCCGAAGGCTCCCCAGAAGGTGCGCGCCAATTGGCCCAGAAACTCGTGGCGGAAGACAAACCACGTGTAGGGCGTCGTGCGGACCATGTGGGCCTGGGTCTGCAAGAACATCTGCCACCCGAGGGGGTCGCCGTAGAGAACCCAGTTGCGCGCGTACCACCAGCCGGCGACAACCAAAACCGTGCCCAGGAAGAGAGCGCCTTCGCCCAGAAACGAACGCACATGTCGGCGATGCCGCAGGCGGAAGAGCAGAGCCAACCCGGCAACGCCCAGGAAAACTCCCCCCGAAATCTTCGTCAGCATCGCGGCGCCAACCAGCCCCCCGCCCAAGAGCCACCACGCCGGCGCCGGCGTGGTCGTCAACCGCACGGTACGCACGGCCCACCAGAGAGCGAGGGCACCAAGAGCGCTCAGCAGCACGTCGTGGTGAACTGTGGCGCTCATGAAGACAAAGGCCGGGTTGAAGGCCGTCAGCGCCGTGGCCGTGAGGGCGATCCACGGGTGATCGGGCACCACCAGGCGAGCCGTTGCGAAGATGGCCAGGAGGGCCACAGCGCCCACGACCACGCCGAAGAGGCGCAACACGTGCATGGCCAGCACCGTGCCACGAAAAGGCCACGCCTCGGCCGCCGTGTGGAGGTAGACCGTCCAGCCATCAGGGGGCGTGTGGGGTGGCACGAACTCCGCCCACGTGAAGTGGGGGTTCGGCCGCATGACTTGGGTGAAATCGGAAGTGTCAAAGGGGGCGATCAGGAGCGCGGCCAGCGCGTAGTAGAGGGGCGGATGATGGCCCATGAACACCTCCAGGCGCCGGCCGTTCTGGCCCCACGGCTGAACCGGCAGGGCGCGTCGTTCTTTGACGTACACGACGTACTGGAAGTGGGGCACCTCGTCCACACCCTCGCCCAAGGGCACACGCAGGCTATACCACGCCCCCAGGGCGGAGAAGAGGAGCACAATGGCCGTCAAGAAGAGAAACGGGTATTTGTGACGCCAGCTTCCTCGTCCCATTCTCCCAAGATCACCTGACACGGGAACCTTGACAAAACCCCTCAGCCGGTTATACTATAGAGCACGGACAGAGGCGGCACCGCCCTTCTTGGAGGAGTGCCGGAGTGGACAAACGGCGCCGCCTTGAAAGCGGATGGGCCGAAAGGCCACGGGGGTTCGAATCCCTCCTCCTCCGCTTCTGTTCACACGGGGAGGTCGCATAGCCTGGTCGAGTGCGGTCGCCTGCTAAGCGACTAGGGGGGCTAAAACCTCCCTCGCGGGTTCAAATCCCGCCCTCCCCGCCTTCCCAGGGCAAGGCGTGTGGCCTTGAGCCACACGCCTTTTCACTTTCCATCCCACTCCCCCAACTCGTAGAGTAAGACGGCCACAGCCGCAATGGCCGCCGTCTCGGCGCGCAGTACGCGGGGCCCCAGGGAGATGGGCACAGCCCCCGCCTGTTGTGCGCGCTCGATTTCTGCGGGCTCGAAGCCTCCTTCAGGGCCCACCAGGAGCCCCATGGCACGGGTGAGGTCGTCCCCCACCCCCAAGTCGGCAAGTGCCCGGCGAAGGGGCACGCTCCCAGGCCCGACCCAAGGGATGAGGAGCGTTTCCCCCGCTTGAACGCCGCGCGAGAGGGCCTGGTCGAAGAGCACCGGCTCCTCGACGGAGGGGCGTCGGCCCCGGCGGCTCTGTTCGGCGGCCTCGGTGACAATGCGTTGCCACCGGCGCCATTTGCCGGCGCTCACGCCGCTCAAGCTGCCCACCACGGTGCGAGCGGTCACCACGGGCACAAATGTGGTGACGCCCAACTCGGTGCCCTTCTGCAAGACGAGCTCGAAGCGCTGGCCCTTCAACATGGCCTGGTAGAGGGTGATCCGAACATGAGGCTCCCCACCCGCCGGCCGGCGGGCAACGATGCGCCCCTCCACATCGCGGCGGGTGATGCGCTCCAAGACGACATCGTGCTCCCACCCCAGATCGTCCAACACCACCACATGATCGCCGGGGCGCAGGCGCAACACGCGGCCGATCTGATGGGCCTGTTCGTCGGTAAAGCGCACTCTGCCGGCGTGAAACCGTTCCGGGGGGACGAAGAAGCGGTGCATGGGCCTCACTCTGTGGCATTGGCTGCGAACGTGGAGGCCAACAGGGCCACCCAATCGTCCTCCTGCTCCTGGCGGATCACCCTGACGCGGTGCTCGGCCAGGGCCTGTACCACCATGTCCGCTTGGTGAGCGAGGATGCCTCCCAGAATGAGGTGGCCTTCAGGGGAAAGGCGGGGAACGATGTCGGCCATGAGTTGGACGATGACGTCGGCCAGAATGTTGATGACGATCAGGTTGAAGGGACCTTCGGCGGCCTCGACAGAGCCCCGGCGGACACAGAGGCCGCCTGAAGGGGCGTGGTCGGCGCGCCACGGGATGCCGTTGCGCTCGGCGTTCTCGCGGGTGGCGCGGACGGCCACCTCGTCCACGTCAACGGCCCACACTTCGCCAGCGCCCAACTTCACTGCGGCGATGGCGAGAATGCCGCTCCCCGAGCCCACGTCGAGCACGCGGTCTCCGGGACACAGCGTGCTCTCCAGCAGGCGAAGGCACGTGCGCGTGCTCGGGTGTTGGCCGGTGCCGAAGGCCATGCCCGGGTCCAGCCGCACCACGACGTGGTCCTCCTCGGCCACATCCTCCCACGCGGGGACGATCAACAGGCGTTGCCCCACGCGCAGCGGCCGGTAGTGGCACTTCCACGCCTCACTCCAATCGGCGGCTTTCAGGCGCCTGACGGCCGGCTCAGGCAGAGGGCGGAGGTGACTCAGGTGCCAGAGGGCTTCCCGAAGGCGGCGGAGTTGCCGGCGCCCCTCGGGTGTGTCGGCCAAGTAGGCCACGGCCGTGAAACGCCCGGGAGCTTTGACCTCTTCCGTGATCACCGGGCTTCCGTGGGCGTAACGGCTCAGCACTTCCCAGACGGCTTCCGCAGCCTCTCCGTCAAGCTCTGTGAGACTCACTTCCAGCCACTCCATCGTGATCGTGCTCACGACAGATTGAAGGCCTCTCGCAGCCGGTCGAAGAGCCCCTTCTGCCGCTGGGGAATGACCTCCTTGCCCAAGGTGCGAGCCAGCTCTTGGAAGAGTCGCCGTTGCTCGGGGGTCAAGTCGGTGGGCACGGCCACGAAGATGGTGACGAGCTGGTCGCCGCGCACCTGGGGGTTGCGCACGTGGGGCACGCCCTTGCCGCGAAGGCGAAAGACGTGGCCCGTTTGAGTGCCCGGCGGAATCTTGAGCTTGGCCGGGCCGTCCACGGTGATGACCTCGATCTCATCTCCCAAGGCCGCTTGGGCCACGTTGATCTCCACGTCCAGCAGGATGTCTTGGTCCTGCCGGCGGAAGTACTCGTGGGGGCGCACGTGGACATCCACGTAGAGGTTCCCGGGCGGCCCGCCCCGAAGACCATGCTCTCCCTCGCCCGTCAGGCGGATGCGCATTCCATCGTCCACGCCCGGCGGGATGGTCACCTGAAGCCGGCGCTCCACCCGCACACGGCGCTGGCCGCGGCAGCGCCGGCATGGCGTCTGCACCACCTCACCTTCGCCGTGACAGGCCGGACAGGTGTCGCTGATGATCACCTGTCCGAAGATGCTCTGGCGGGCCATGCGCACCTCGCCGGTGCCACCGCAGCGCCCACAGCGCACCGGCGCCGAGCCCACGGCCGCCCCGCTCCCGCCACATTCGGGGCAGAGTTCCAGGCGCGAGACTGCGATCTCCTTGACAGTGCCGCGCACCGCCTCCTCGAAGGAGATGGTGACGCTGGTTTTGATGTCGCCACCCCGCATGGGGCCTCGCTGTTGCGCCCACGCCCTCCGGCCGAAGCCGAAGAATTCCTCGAAGAGATCGCCCAAGTCGATGCCGACACCGGAGCCAAACCCAAAGCCGGCCTGGGGACC
>JALSKA010000250.1 GCA_026989095.1 Ardenticatenaceae bacterium | reverse complement strand
CGGCTCCCCCGGCGAGGTGGGAGGGCTTCTGGGCCGCGCTGTGGCCACGTGGAGCCAAGTGGCCTTTGGCCACCCTTGGGCAAGCGTGGTGATGGCGTGCGCTCTCCTCATCGGCCTGCTCATGGTTGGGCAGGTCTCCCTCTCCGAGGTCACCCGGGCCTTGGTCATCAGAGTGGCATGGCCGTCCGCCCGCCCGAGAGTGACTGCCCTGCTCGCCCGCCTCCGCGACGGCGTGGCCCGACGCCGGCGCTCAGCGCGTGCCCTGCGCCGGTGGAGCGCGCGCTTTCCGGACCTGTTCGGCCGCCCGACTCGGGCCAAACAGGAATCCCGCTGGCCCCTTCCCCCTTGGGAAGAGTTTTTGGCCGACGACGAGAGCCACGACGCCGATGTGGGCGTCCTCCGGGAGCGAGCCCGCCTTATTGAGGAGACGTTAGCCCAATTTGGGCTTCCCGTGCGCGTGGTGGAGGTCACGCGGGGGCCCACGGTGACCCGCTTCGGCGTGGAGCCGGGGTACACCGTGCGCCGCGTCCGGGGGGAAGAGCGGCGCACGAAGGTGCAGGTGCGTGCCATCACGGCCCTCGCCAACGACATGGCCTTGGCCTTGGCCGCACGCCGCGTGCGCGTTGAGGCTCCTGTTCCCGGCCGGCCCATCGTGGGCATCGAGATCCCCAATGCGCGCCCGGACCTCGTCTCCCTGAAGGGCGTCATGCGTTCGCCGGCCTTCGCGGAGTTGCCCGGTCCCCTCCGGCTGGCCTTGGGGCGCGACGTGGAGGGCGCCCCGGTCGTGGCCGAGCTCACCGCCATGCCCCACTTGCTCATCGCCGGCGCAACGGGCAGCGGCAAATCGGTCTGCATCAACGTGCTGGTGGCCTCCCTCCTCTGCCATCACTCCCCGGACCGGCTCAAGCTCCTGCTGGCGGACCCCAAGCGCGTGGAGCTGACGGGATACAACGGCGTGCCCCACCTGATCACCCCGGTTCTCACCGAGCCCGAGGAGATTGTCGCCGGCCTGCGGTGGTTGATCCGCGAGATGGAGTGGCGCTACACCCTCTTCAGCGCGGCGGGCGCGCGCCACCTGATGGCCTACAACGCCGGTGCGGCGGCGCGCGGCGAGCGCCCGTTGCCCTACCTCGTGGCGGTGATCGACGAGCTGGCCGACGTGATGTTGGCGGCGTCCCAGGAGGTGGAACATCACCTCTGCCGTCTGGCCCAAATGGCGCGGGCGACGGGCATTCACCTCATCGTGGCCACCCAACGCCCCGGCGTGGACGTGATCACGGGGCTCATCAAGGCCAACTTCCCGGCCAGAATTGCCTTCGCTGTAAGCAGCCAAGTGGACAGCCGGGTGATCCTAGATCGCCCAGGCGCCGAAACCCTGCTCGGGCGGGGAGACATGCTCTACCTGGCCTCGGATGCCTCGGTTCCCCGGCGTGTGCAGGGCTGTTACGTGAGCGAGGAGGAGTTGGAGCGGCTGATCACCTTCTGGCGTCTGGCCGCCCCTTCAGCGGGCAACCCCGACGGCCCGCCGGCCGGCGAGGCGTTGCCACAGGCGCTCACCTCCCATGAACACGGCCGCCACGGCAACGCCCAAGCCGCCGACGAGGCGTAGCCTGTGCCCGGGGTCATACCGTGCCCGCACGATGGCGTACCACGTGGCCTGCGCCGGCACGGGGGGCGCGGTGCGCGCGCGGAGCCGTTCGAGTTCCAAGGTCACGGTGACCGTGCGTCCGTCGGGGAGCTCGGCCACTCGCGTGCCACTGGCACCGAAGTAGAGCGGCGTTCCTCCCAGCTCGACCATGCCGCCGTACCAGCGCGGGACGAGTGTCCATCCCCCTTGGCGGTAGGGCCGGCGAGTGCTGATCTCCACAGGCACATTGTTCACAGCAAGTGCCATGTGCAACGCGCGGCCCGGTCCGGCCGGGGCCGGCGGCACGACGAACTCCACGAACTGGACGCTGAGGGGCGCCACCTCCCCAACCCAAGCCCTCTGTCCCGGCGCGAGGAAGAGATCGCCCTGCCACCCTACGGTCTGCGTCCACCCCCAGCCGGCCAGCCAGACCAGCCCGCCGGCACGCGCGAGGGTGTTCCCCCACTCCTGCCAGCTCCTCGGCCGGCCGGCCAAGAGGCGGTCGAGCAGCCAGACGGCCAGCCCGGCGCCGGCCACGTTGTACCAGAAAGCACGGCGCACGTCGAGGAGCCCGAGCGCGTCGGCGACCGGGTGGCGGGCCCGCACGCTCTGGTACTCGGCGAGGGCGGTGGCGTCGCCGTCGGGGCGCTGAGGCCACAGGTGGGCCGCGCCTCCCCCAAGGGCCAGGAGCCAGAGGCAGGCCCACGCGAGGAGACGCCAGAGGCGCGTCGCCGTGAAACGACCTTGGGGCCTGGTGGGGAGCGCGTGTCCACCCTGAACCACGTATGGGTCTCCTCCTCAGTTTCGTGCGTTTTACTTTTCCCGGGGAGTGATTATACTTTACCCCACCAACACGGCGAAACGCTCTCGCGTTGGGTGTTCGACAGGACATGAACCTTCTCCTGGCATCTGACCCGCCGGCCCATTACCACAAGCTGTTGAGCCATGGTCACCATTGAACAACTTATCGAAGCCGTTGGCCCCTCCCTCAGCGAGGACGACCGCAAGACGATCCTCCGGGCTTACGAGGTGGCAGCTAAGGCCCACGCACACCAGCGCCGCAAGACGGGGGAGCCCTACATCACCCACTGCTTGGAGACAGCCATGATCGTCACAGAGCTGTGCAAGGATCCTCCCGTCATTGCGGCCGCCCTACTCCACGACACCGTGGAGGACACTGACTTGGAGCTGGAGGACATCCGCCGGGAGTTCGGCGACGAAGTGGCCCGCCTGGTGGATGGCGTCACCAAGCTCGGGAAGATCAACCAGTACACCGGCCACCGCCGGCGCGAGTTGGACACCCGGCAGGCCGAGAACCTGCGCAAGATGTTCCTCGCCCTCGCCCAAGACGTGCGCGTGGTTTTCATCAAGCTCTCCGACCGCATTCACAACATGCGCACCCTTCACGCATTGCCTCCTAAGAAACAGCTCCGAATTGCCCGAGAAACGCTGGAAATATTTGCCCCTCTGGCCAACAGACTGGGCATTTGGCAATTTAAGGCGGAGCTCGAGGATTTGGCCTTCCGGTATCTGGAGCCTGACATGTACACCATGTTGGTGAACCGGTTGGCCGAGCGGCGTGAGGAACGAGAGCGCTACATTCAAAAAGTCATTCAACAGCTCCAAGCTGCCCTCCAGAAAGCGGGAATCCAGGCCAAAATCAAGGGGCGGCCCAAACACCTCTACAGCATCTACAGGAAGATGCTCCGCAAGAACCGCCCCTTCGAGCAGATTTACGACATTCACGGCGTGCGCGTGCTCGTGAACGAAGTCCAGGAGTGCTACGCCGCTCTGGGGATTGTCCACAGCCTCTGGAAGCCCATTCCCGGCGAGTTTGACGATTACATCGCCACCCCCAAGGAGAACCAGTACCAATCCCTCCACACCGCTGTCGTGGGCCCCGACGGCAAGCCCCTCGAAGTCCAAATCCGCACTCACGAGATGGACCGCAAGGCCGAGCTGGGCGTGGCCGCTCACTGGCGCTACAAGGAAGAGCTGCAACACCGGGACACGTTCTTGGAGGAACGCATTCGCTGGCTCCGCTCTCTCATCGATTGGGGCCAAGAGATGACCGACGCCCAGGAGTTCGTCGAGTCCGTGAAGTCGGACGTGTTGCCCGAACGGGTGTTGGTCTTCACCCCCAAGGGGGACATCAAGGAGTTGCCGGCCGGCGCCACGCCCATCGACTTCGCTTACGCAATCCACACCGAAGTGGGCCACCGGTGCCAGGGAGCGAAAGTCAACGGCGTCATGGTGCCCCTCAATTACAAGTTGAACAACGGCGACCGAGTGGAAATCATCACCGGCAACAGGGGTGGGCCGAGCCGGGATTGGCTCAACGAGCACCTGGGCTACGTGAAAACGCAGCGGGCCCGCAGCAAAATCCGCCAGTGGTTCCGCAAGCAGGATCGCTCGCTGAACATTCAACAGGGCCGCAAGTCCTTGGAGCACGAGCTGAAGAGGCTAGGGCTCAGCCAGGTGCCCTTTGAAAAACTAGCCCGCATGAACAACTATGAAAATGTGGACGATTTCCTGGCAGCCATTGGCACCGGGGACTTGAACGCCGAATCGGTGGCCGTGCGCGTTTTGGATGAGCAGCGGCGGAAGGAGCTGGTACAAGAGCAGGTCGAGTTCGAGCTGGCGCCTTCTGACCAATCCGAGCAGAATGTCCACATTTACGTCCAAGGGGTGGGCAACATCAGGAAACGTCTGGCCCGGTGCTGTAACCCCATACCTGGGGATGAGATTATCGGATATGTGACCAAGAACCATTGGATCACCGTACACAGGCGTGACTGCCAGAACATTCTGAGGAAAATGTCGTCGGACCGAATCGTCGAACTCAGTTGGGGCAAAGATGAAGGGGAAGTCTTCCCCGTGCGCATTGTGGTCCGGGCGTTCGACCGGGGCGGCCTGCTGCGCGACATTGCCGACATCGTGGCCCGCGAGAAAGTGAACATGCGCTCGGCCCAAGCGACCACAAACAAGAAAAACCACAGCGCTATCATTACGGCCACGTTGGAGGTGAAGGACGGGGCCCAATTGGCCCGCATCCTCGCTCGCATCGAACAGTTGTCTAACGTCCAGTGCGCCTATCGCGAGGTCAACTGAGCGCGCGTCCCGGGGGGCTCGTGGCGTTTCGGGCGGCGCATGTGAGGGAGGAGGTCACACAGTGTGGCGGGAGAGGCTTGTGCGGCTGGTGGTCGGTCTCCTCGTTGTCGTCGTGCTCCTGTTGGCGGTGGCAGCCTTGCGCCCCGTGCCCCGCGACCCGGCGGTGCCGCCGGAGGCGTATGGCACCGGTGCCGGCCGTGAACCCTCCCCGGCCGGCGAGGAGAGCTCCGGGCGCGTCGGCACCGTCCTCGTTGTGGAGCCCGGCCAGACGATCCAAGAGGTGGTGGACCGTGCCCGTCCAGGTGACGTGGTGGAAGTCCCCTACGGCGTCTACAACGAGCAGGTGGTGGTCGCCGTAGACAATCTCACCTTGCGCGGGGTGCCCAACGCCCAAGGCGAGTGGCCCATCTTGGACGGCCAGAACACCCTCACCGACGGCGTGGTCGTCTCCGCCGACGGCTTCGAGATGGCCTTCTTCCGCCTGCGCAACTACACGGACAACGGCGTGCTCGCCGAACGGGTGCGGGGTGTCTACCTGCACGACCTGGTGACGGAGAGGACTGGCACCTACGGCGTCTACCCTGTCCACTGCAACGACGCCCTCATCGAGCGGGTGGTGGCCACGGGCATCAACGACGCGGGCATCTACGCCGGCCAGTGCGAGAACGTGATCATCCGGGACAGCGAGGCCTACGGCAACGTCATTGGCATCGAAGTCGAGAACACCGACGGCTTCGAGATCTACAACAACCGCGCATACGACAACGCCTTGGGCATCTTCGTGGATTTGCTGCCCCAGTTGGAGGCCAAGGTGTCCCTGCGGGGCAAGGTCTACGACAATGTGTCAGAGAACAACAACGGCGAGAACTTCGCGCCGCCCGACTCCCTGGCCGCCCAAGTCCCCTCCGGCTTGGGGCTCTTCATCCTCGCCGCCGACCAGAACGAAGTCTACAACAACGTCATCCGTGGCAACAAGACGGCCGGCATTGCCGTTTTCAACCTGAGCGTCGCCTTCGAGGAAGAGGAAATCGACGTGGGCCCCAACCCGGAGGACAACTGGATTCACGACAACGTGTTGGAAAACAACGGCTTTGACCCTGACCCGAGCGTGCGGGAGCTCGGCATTCCCGGCGCCGACATCCTGTGGGACGGTTCGGGCGACAACAACCGGTTCGACCAACCCGGGGCCACCTCGTTTCCCCCCGTGTTGCCCTCCAGCCGTTGGCCCACGCCCTTCTACCGCCTCTACTGGAACGTGCTGAACGTGCTCGTCAGCTTGATTTCGTGAGGCACGTGGCGCCTGCCGGCCTCGATCGCCCTTCGGGCGCATTTCGGGTATAATACCCCGGCCCGCCGATGGTGAACCCGTGTAGGGTGAGGCCAGAGGGCATCTCGAATGTGGAGAGCCTGGGGTGAACCGTTCCTGGTCGGACGCACAACTGATTGTGATGCTCACCGCAGTGGCCGTGGTGGTGCTGGGCCTCCTGGTGGTTGGCTTTGGCATGGTGGTCTGGCTCGAGGGCGAACGCCCGGCCGAAATCGTGGTCCGGCCCTCACAGTCGAATTCGCCGCCACTGCCGACCCGTCCTCCGGTGCTGCGGGACCAGCCCCGCAAGGCAACGGCAACGCCTTCCCGCCAGGCGACGGCCACAGCGCCGCGGCCGACAGCCACGTTTCCCCCGCTCCCCTCGCCCACTCGAGTGCCCTCGTCCACCCCCACCCGTGGCGAGCAGGCCGGCACAATGGGCGAAGAGGGGATGCCCACGCCCACGCCCACGCCAACGCCGACGCCAACGCCGGTTCCCGAGGCGACGGCGCCACCCGAGCCCACAACCTCGTCGGCGCCCAGGGCAACGCCCACTCCGACAGTGATGCCCGAGGCCACGCCCACCCCCGGCGCCTACCCGGAGCCCGGGGACAACCCATCGCCCACCAACACGCCGGCCCCCTACCCGGAGCCGGGCAATTCCGCCGCGCCCACGGCCACGCCGGCGGCCTACCCGTGACGCCAACGTGGCCGTGAGCGCCACATCTCAAACTCGACAGGAGTGTGGCCCACATGCTCGTTGACGTGGGAGCGGCCAAAGTCCGCAAATACGCCAGCCGGGAGAGCGGCGACACCCTGGAGATGGTCGAGCGCCCGCACGGGGGCATCTCCTTCGTGCTGGCCGACGGCCAGCGTTCCGGCCGGGCCGCCAAACTCATTTCCAACATTGCCGCCCGGAAGGCCGTCACCCTGCTGGCCGAGGGCGCGCGGGACGGCGTGGCCGCCCGGGCGGCCCACGACTACCTCTTCTCCGTGCGCCGCGGCCAAGTGCGCGCCGATCTCCAGATTCTCAGCGTGGACCTTCAGACGCGCACGCTGGTCATCTCCCGCAACACCGAATGCCCGGCCCTGCTCATCGACGGAGCGGCCCTTCGTTGGCTCGACGAGCCGGCACAGCCCATCGGCATCTACCGCCAGACCAAACCCGTGATCGCCGAGTACCCCCTGAAGGTCAACTTGGGCGTGGTCATCTTCACCGACGGGCTGGTCAAGGCCGGCCTGCGCAAGGGAGAACGCATCGACTTGTACGCCGAAGTGAAGGCGCTCCTGGCCGAAGGGGTGGCGGCCACCTCGGCTCAGGCCCTGGCCGACGCCCTGTTGGCGCGGGCCATTGACCTGGAAGGGGGACTCGCCCGGGACGACATGAGCGTGGTGGCGTTGCTCGTCCGCCCCCACGTGAAACCCCAGGACGTCCGCCGGCTCCACGTGGAGTTTCCCGTTCCCTGAGCCGCTCGTCTCGGCGGCCACAGGAACCGTTCCGCAGCAGCACTCGGAAAGAGATGGGCCGGAAGAGGGTGCGCTTGGCTATTGTGGGACCCTGTGCCAGCGGCAAGAGCACGCTGGCCGAACGCCTGCGCCGGCGTGGCCTGGAGGTGCGCACGCCGGCCCAGGAACACTCGGGGGCGCCCTCCATGTGGCAGCGTTTCACCCGGCCCGACGTGCTCGTCTACTTGGACGCGGCCAACCACGAGCTGCGCCGCCGGCGTCCCGGCGCTTTCCTGACCGATGCC
>JALSKA010000249.1 GCA_026989095.1 Ardenticatenaceae bacterium | reverse complement strand
CAGGTGGGGGGTGTACCACCCCACGCGGTCGATGGGCGTCGTGGTGTAGACGCGCTCCCAATGGGCTTGCCATTTCATGGGGGCCTCCTTGTCTGTTGTGGAGTGGTGTGTCTGGGGCGCTCTGGCCGGCTCCCCACCGAGGAGAGCACGTCGGCGAGCTGTTCCAGGCTGGCCAGGTTGTGGACGGGCAGGAAGTCGTCCACGTAGGGCAGTGCGGCGGCCATGCCCCGCTGGATGGGCTCATAGCTCTCGGAGCCAAGCAGGGGGTTGAGCCAGATGAGGCGGTAGGCCGAGCGCTGGAGGCGGGCCATCTCGCGCTGCAGAAGGGCGACGTTGCCCCGGTCCCACCCGTCGCTGATGATGAGGACAACGGCTCCCCGGCCCAGGACCCGGCGCGCCCACTGGAAGTTGAAAGCTTTGATGGCCTCGCCGATGCGCGTGCCCCCGGACCAATCTTGGACCACGCGGCTCACCTCGTCGAGGGATTCGTCCACGTCGCGGTGGCGCAGGTGGTGGGTGATGCGGGTGAGGCGTGTGCCGAAGACGAAGGCTTCCACGTTCACCTCTTTCAGGCCGTGGCTGAGGGCGTGGACGAAGTGGAGCAACATGCGCGTGTAGCGCTCCATGGATCCGCTGATGTCACACAAGACCACCAGAGGGCGCGGTTGCCACAGGCGGGCCCTGTGGGCCAGGGAGATGGGCTCGCCGCCGTGGCGCAAGCTGTCCCGCAGGATGCGGCGCAGGTGGAGCCGGCCCTTGGTGGCCGCCCGGTACCGGCGCGTCCGGCGCAGGCCCAGTTTCCACTGGAGGGCGGCCATGGCCCGCTTGGCCTCTTGGACTTCCTCCCACGTCATCTCGGCGAAGTCCTTGTGGCGGAGCACTTCCAGGGGGCTGTAGGCCATGATGCGCTCGATGAGCCACGTTTCGTCTTCGCCCTCACCTTCTCCTTGGGCGGACAGCTCCTCGGCCGGCAGGCGGGCCCGCCGCAGGTGGGCCGGCTGGCCGTCGGCCGGAGGGGGCGTGGCGTCGGCAGTGCGCCAGAAGAGGGCGAAGGCTTGGTCGAAGAGGGGGATGTCCTCGCGCCGGGTGATCAGCAGGGCCCGGGCGGCGTAGTAGAAGTCCCGCTTGGAGGTGATGGGCACAACGTTGAGCGCCCGCACGAGGTCGATCATCTGGCTCAGGCTCACGTCCACGCCCATGGTGCGCAGGAGCCGGCCGAAGCGGAGCACGTGGCCGAGCAGGTATCCGCCTTTGAATGTGGCCTGCTCCGCGGACATGGGGCTTCACTCCTGTGCGTGAGGGGCACGTACCTGTTGGCGAACGCGCTCGACCAACTCCTGCAGAGGGCCTTTGCGGATGGCCTCGATGTCGTCCTGATACTTGAGCAGCACGCCCAACGTGTCGTCCACGATGGGCACGTCCAGTTCTTGGGCGTCCAAGGCCACGAGGGCTCTGGCCCAGTCGAGGGTTTCGGCCACGCCCGGCAGCTTGTAGAGGTCGAGCCGGCGCAGCTCCTGGACGAAGTGCACCAGTTGGCGGGCCAAGTGAGTGGGCGCTTCGGGCACTTTGAGGAGCACGATGCGGTACTCCTTTTCCGCGGACGGGTACTCGATCCAGTGATAGATGCACCGGCGCTTGAGGGCGTCGTGGATCTCCCGCGTGCGGTTGGAGGTGATGATGACCACGGGAGGGACGGCTGCCCGGATGGTGCCGATCTCGGGGATGGTGATCTGGAAGTCGCTCAGCAGTTCGAGCAGAAAGGCCTCAAATTCTTCGTCGGCGCGGTCGATCTCGTCGATGAGCAGCACAGGGGCGGAGCCGTTTTCGGTGAGCTCGATGGCCTGGAGCAACGGGCGCTTGATCAAGTACGCCTCGCTGAAGAGGTCCTGTTCGATCTCATGGCCTCGCCGGCCCTCGACCTCCATGGCACGGATGTGGAGCAGTTGTCGGGGATAGTTCCACTCGTAGATGGTGCTGTTGACGTCAAGCCCCTCGTAGCACTGGAGGCGAATGAGGGGGCAGCCGAGCAGCTCGGCAAGCGTCTTGGCCACTTGTGTCTTGCCCACGCCGGCCTCGCCCTCCAACAACAGGGGCTTCTGGAGCTTGAGGGCCAGGAAGATGGCCGTGGCCAGCGCCCGGTCGGCCACGTAGGTGTGGGCGAGCAGGGCCTCCTGGATCTCGTCAATGGTGGCGAATTCCTGCGGGCTCACGGTGCCTCGTCTCTCCTTGTATCTCGGGCTTCAGGTCGGATGTGCAACGTGGGGGCATACTTGGTGCGAGTATCCCAAGGAAATTGTAGCCGAAGTGCGTCTTATGGCAAGCGGGTGGGAGGAGGATGCAACAGCGTCTCGACCACATCGTGCTCCCCGGGTTCCTCTTCTTGAAGTCGGCGAGCGGCGTACAGGAAGAAGAACCATGCCCACATGTACATTGTGCCCATGACGAGCGCTTGCGTGCGAAAAGGTTGGGTGGGGAAAAGAAGTTTGCCCCAGGGTGCGACGAGGAAAACGAGAAATGCGGACCACAAGAACCGCACACATTTGTCGGCACGCTGTGAAATGATGCTGCCGGTGTAGAGCATCGGGGCCAGCAAATAGAGAAAGTATTGAAACCACGTGACCGGCACAACGATGAACCCCGTGCTCAACCACAAGCCCGCTTCGATCCATAGGGTCGATCGGGTGCTTCTCAGGCGGCGCCACACCCAAAACGTGAGGAAGAGGAACAGGGCGCCTGCGAGGAAGGCAAGGGGGAGCACGGGCCATTGCAGGCCGAGAAGGGAACGGGAAGATGGGGTGTCGGGACCGACCCACGCTGCAAGCCATGCGGCCAGCGAGGCGTTGACGGGCAAAAGTTGCCAAAAGGTTTCTCGGGAGAACTCCCGAAAGTGGCGTGCGAAGAAAAGCAAGCCCTCCATGCCTACGGCCAAATACGCTGCTCCTAATGCGTTGAGCCCCCCCAACACGAGTCCTGCGAGAAAAGGGCGAGCGTTGGAGCGCAAGCCGGGCACAGCCCCAAAGAGCAGCGAGGGCTTGAAAGCGCCAATCCACCCCCAGAGGAAGCCGCTCCAGAGGGGGCGCTCTTTTTGAAGGAGCAGGACGGCCCCGAGGGTGAGCGGGGCGAGGTAGATGTCCACGTTCCCAAAATATAGACCCAACCACAGAAAGGGAAAGGAGGCAAGGGCCAAGCGTGTACATCGCGCCGACCAGCCCAAAGAGGTTGCCAGCGGCCGACTCAAAGCCCACCACGTCACCATGGCGCCTCCGAGCCATACGGATGCTGCCACGGAATAGGGCAGAGAGGCCAACAGGCGCATCACAGGGAGGAGGAGGGGCTGATAAGGAAGATAGGGAATAACGGTGTACATCCAGTCCACCCATTGAACTCCTGTCTCATAGGGCCATCGGGCGTCGGTGACGGCCCCTCCTTGGTTCACCCACCTTCCAAGGAAGTAATGCTGGGCAAAGTCGATAGTGTGTGTAGGAAAATAAAGCCATATTTCGTAAAGTATAATGGCCAAACTGGACGTCCATATTCCGATTAAGAGGGCAGTGTACGGAACGCGAATGAAGGCACTGTCGAACAGTACAATGCCCGTGCCACAACGTGCCTCATGGCGGCGGGGCGAATCGTTGTCGTTCATGGTGTTTACTCCGCAATGCTCAGGAGGGTGGCTTGACACACGTGAGCCGCAAGAGGACAACGTCGTTGTCGGCGTATTCTTCCGTGGCGCAGCGGGGTGCAAATTGGAACATCAAAAACTCGTAGCTTCGCCGCATCCACCCCTGCGGATCGCGAGTCAACAGCCATTGAATGCTTCCGTCGTGTAACCAGAGGTGTGTAACTCCCATGGTTCCTAGGCGTTCGGCCAAAGCCCCCACATCGAAATTCGAGGCCCACACGAGCCGTGGCCAGGTGAACTGGTCCGCCTCTGGGTAACATCGTTTGGGGCAATAGTAATGGCGGGCATCACCTATGAGGAGAACGCGTTCACTTGGGCGGAGGTTCGTGCTGACATATTTCCAACCGGTGTACCCATCGCTGGCCCGTTGTAAGTACGTGGTTCGGCTCTCAATTCCTAAAGCAACACCCCAAGGCCTGTAGCTGGTGAGGGCTTCCCACATGGGAAGGATCATGATGAAGAACAAGATCAGAAGCACGCCCGTAAACGCTCGTGCCGACAGGCGACGCCATTTGCGGGCATCGTGCCACTGTGTGGCGACTGCGGTTGTGGCTGCCATGCTCCACAATCCAAAGGCGGCGAGCAGAAAACGTGTTTTTGGAGGGCCTACAAGCCACATAATTGTTCGTAATCCACCAAGGACAACTGGAAGTGCTGTCCATGTGGTGAATGAAATCAGGGTGAAAAAAAGCAAGGGGGCCAAGGGGAATGGGGGAATAACAAAGTCTATCGTAAGAGGGGATGCGATTATTAGGTATAGATTGTATATTTTTGGTTTGTTGTGATACTCGTTGTTCATGTACTTGTCGAAAATAGATGCCCGAAAAGCTGTCTCGCTGTCAGGGCGAGGAATTCCCGTTGGAAATAGAGGGGTTCCGAACCAAATGGTGTTCTTGAGATACCAAGGGGCCATCAACAACAAGGCGAGTGACACATATATGGCTGCATCTCTGAGCTTGGACGTTGATGTGCCTCTCCACAGCCAAAATATGACGCTCACTGCTAAGACAGGCAAAGCAGAGAGCTTGGTGCTCGCCGCAAGTCCCGACCACATTCCCGCAGCCCAGAGCCACCGTCTCTCCTTCGTGTGCAGTGCTTTTAGTAAAGCCCCGTAGACCATGAGTTCCAAGCTCGCGGCGGCTAAGTCGTTGAGCGCTTCTGGGGCTAAGGTGATGAAGAACGAAGGGGTTGTCAGGAGAGAGACAGGAGCTATCCAAGCCACGGACTTGGCTGCAGGCCGAACGAGGAGATAGAGAAGCCCCAAAAAGCTCATCCCAAATGTCCAGTGCAGCAGGCCGGGCGTGACATCACTGCCCAGTGCCATGGGAAGAGCATACAACATGCTCGTGGCAAAGGCGTAATTGGCCGGCCAATTGTTCCACTCGGGATAAATGCGGCCTGCCTCGAAGAAGAGCCGTGGGGCCTGGAGGTGATACCAGAGGGCGTCGTAGGCCGTGGGAGGGGTGAGGGCGAGGAGGAAGCTTCCCCCCATGAGGAGAGTTGTCCACGCCCAGACGGCCTTTTCCCATACAGGTGCCTCAAGCCAGGAGTGAAGGAGGCTTTGGGCCACAGAACTCCACGCTTTGAATGCCTCCCTCATGTCTTTTTCGAGCCCAAGGGCTAAGATCGCGAGCAGAGCACCCATCCATTTGCGGTCGAACAATCCCAATAGGCCCAAAGCGTAAACAGGATATCCTATTAGGGTGAGACCTGTGGGCAGCCCCCACACGAGAGCTTCACTCCGGGAAGGCTGGAACAGGCGCAACAGGCGAAGAAGGCGAAGCCCCAGAGATGAGCCCAGAAGCACCACATACATCCACAGCGACAAGCTCAAGAGGGTGTCGAGAAGGGCAGGGGGACCTGTGAGGGATATTGGCTGCGGGGGCAAGGGGCGTTGCATTCCCCAGAGTATCAGGAGCCCGGCTGACCACAGCGGCCATCGTCTTAAAAAAGGCATTCGTGGTGCCCCGGTGCAGAAAGCCCTCAAGTGGCCCTGTTCTGTGTGAAAAAGATTCGTGAGACAAGGGGGAGTTGTCCCGGAAACGCTTGGAAAATTATAGAGAGTGACGTGAGGCGTCCGGCATCCCCTTTTCGTCCTGTTCCGAAAGGGCAAAAGTCCTGAAGGCCGGACGGCAGTATCCCGGGTTGAGGGTTTGGAGACAACACCCAACTTCTCCACCCCCATCCCCCGCGCTATACTTTGTTCCGTTGAGCGGCCACACAGGCAACTCGAACAACACCGGGGGCACGAGGTAACCCATTGGGCGGAAACCAACCTGCCGCGACGCCCGCTTCGGCCGAAGTGGCCACGGCTCCGAACCTTCCTCCGCCAGCACGCTTGCGCCGGCGATACTGGCGCCTTTTGCTCTTCTTCCTGCGGGCGCTGCTCTCCCTCTGGCTCTACGACCTTTTCCTCCCCCGCGTGTTGCGGCTGGGGTGGGTGCGGGCCGGGGCCCCCGCGCGCCACGAGCGCCTGGCCGTCCGCTTTCGGGAGCTGGCCATCGAAATGGGCGGGGTCATGATCAAGCTCGGCCAGTTCCTGAGCGCGCGCGTGGACGTGCTCCCGCCCGAAGTCACGCGGCCCCTCAGCGGCCTCCAAGACGAAGTGCCGGCCGTCCCGTGGCCCTTGGTCGAAGCCCAGATTGTGCGCGAGCTGGGTGCCCCACCGCACCACATCTTCGCCGAGTTCCAACGGCGCCCGCGCGCCTCGGCCTCCTTGGGACAAGTCCACTTGGCCCGCTTGGCCGACGGCCGTCCCGTGGCCGTGAAGGTACAACGCCCCGGCATTCGGGCGGTGATCGAGACCGATCTGGCCGTGTTACGCCAGGTGATTCGCTGGCTCAAGCTTATCGGCTTCATCCGCCGCCGGGCCGACTTGGATGCTCTCTACAAGGAATTCTCCGCCAGTCTCCAGGCGGAGTTGGATTACGTTCAGGAGGCGGCCAACGCCAAACGGTTCACCGAGCAGTTCGCCGACGATCCTGCTGTCTGCGTGCCCTGCCCCGTCGTAGAAATGACCACCCGCCGCGTGTTGGTGATGGAGCGCATCGAGGGCATCAAGATCGATGACTTCTCCGCCCTGGAGGCCGCCGGCATCTCCCGCCGGGCCGTGGCCCGCAAGCTCTTCCGCACCTACCTGCAGCAGATCTTCGTGGACGGCTTCTTCCACGCCGACCCCCATCCCGGCAACCTCTTCGTGCTGCCCGATGACTCGGCGCCGGCGCCCGACACCGGGCGGCCCTTCGTGCTCGTCTTCGTGGACTTCGGCATGGTGGGCGAGATCCCGCCAGACGTGCGCCGGCGGCTGCGCGCCGTGCTCGTGGCCGTTGTGCAACAGGACTTCAGGCGTCTCGTCGAACTGGCCAAGGAGCTGCACTTTCTGCTGCCCTCGGCCGACGACGAAGAGGTGGCTCGCGCCTTTGAACGGCTCTTCGAGCGTTTTTACGGCCTTTCCTTGGGGGAACTGCGCCGCATCGACTGGGAGGAGATTGCCCAGCTCATGGCCGAGTTTCGCTCGTTGCTCTACCATTTCCCCTTCCAAGTGCCCCAAAATTTCATCCTCCTCGGCCGATGTCTGGGCATCCTGAGCGGCTTGGCCACCAGCTTGGACCCTGATTTCAGCCCGGTGGAAGAGATCGAGCCTTTCGCCCGACAGCTCATCAGCGAGACGGCCCCGGATCAGGCCGCAGAGCTCCTCCAGGCGGCGGCAGCATGGTTCCTGCGCCTGTGGCATCTGCCCGAGGAGGTGGAGACGACCCTCCGATTTGTGCGCACGGCCCAAGTCTCCGTCCGGCTGGCCGACGATGACCCTTTGCTCGAGCGCCTTGCCGGCGTGGAATTGGCCGTGCGCCAACTGGCCGACAGCCTCTTCCTGGCCGTCCTCGTGTTGGCCGGGTGGCTCATCGTTCCTCATCTCCCCTGGTTGGCCTGGGCCCTTTGGGGCTTGGCCGTCTTGTTTGGGGGGTATTGGGTCCTGCGGCGCATGGGTGGCGGGTAACCCCTGTGGCGAAGGGCTTGCTTCTGGAAACATGTGGTAAAGGAAGATGTGTTCGATGTCCTGTTCTTGGCTATCGAGTTTTGTGTTATGTGTTGTTGGTCGTTTGGCTATAATGTTTAATTAAATGAACAAAAGCTTGACAAAGGAAAAGTGTCTGTGTTATA
>JALSKA010000248.1 GCA_026989095.1 Ardenticatenaceae bacterium | reverse complement strand
TCGTCCACCTGATCGTCGTCGTGGTGCTGGTTGCCGTGGCCGCCGGACTGGCCCGCGCCCAAGGCCCCCAGGTCGGCGAAGGGGGGGCAACGCCCCAGGGGGTCACGGCCGTGCAGGAAGCCGTGGGCACAGCCTTCACCTACCAGGGCCGCCTGACGGACGGGGGGAACCCGGCCAACGGCACCTACGACTTCGAGTTCAAGCTCTACGACGGCAGTGACCCCGACACAGCTACCCAAGTGGGAGGCACTGTCACCAAGGAGGACGTGACCGTCACCGACGGCCTCTTCACCGTGGACCTCGACTTCGGCAGCGTGTTCGACGGCACTGCCCTCTGGCTCCAGATCGGCGTGCGGCCGGGCAGCAGCACGGACGCCTTCACCGCCCTGTCCCCCCTCCAGCCCCTCACCCCGGCGCCCTATGCCATGAGCTTGCGGCCGCAGGCCACCGTTCGGGACCCCTCAACGACGGGCGTCACCCCCGCCCTTTCCGTGCAGAGCGATTCGACGAGCAGCAACGCGGTGGCTCTTCTGGGAGAAATCACCTCTTCCTCCCCCGGCAGTTTTTCAGCAGCCGTGCGGGGGATCAACAGGGGGACAAGCGGCCTCGGTATAGGCGTGTGGGGCAGCCAGGAAGGCTCTGGGTGGGGCGTCTATGGCACGTCGCCCTCGGGCAGAGGCGTCTACGGATCCTCCACCTCAGGCACAGGCGTCTACGGATCCTCGGAAAGCGGCAACGCCGGCTACTTCTCCGCCAACTCCACCACGAGCACGGCCACTGTGCGCCTGCACGAACGGGCCGACGACTACGCCCGGCTGGAGTTCAGCAACACGAACGCGGCCCGCCGCTGGCACATTGCCGGCTACATCGGCAGCACCCAAGCGGACGACCGCCTGAACATTTGGAACAGCGCCGGCGGCAACATCTTGAGATTAACTGGGGATGGGAAAGTGGGCATTATGACAAATAATCCCCAGAACCGGCTACACGTTGTTGGCAACATTGTCGGAGCAGCTTCACCCAATAACCACGTCGTGCAAATTGAAAATACTGCCAATTCAACCAACGCAGACGGATTGGCCATCGTTATTCAAACGGCTGGCAATCCCACCGGTGCCAACAATTACATAACCTTCTTTAAGGCCGACGGCCCTGATGCCGGCACTGCTCCCGACAGTGTCGGTGCTATCGAGGGTGACGGCAGCGGTGGAGTCACATTAGCTGGGCCCGGCAGCGACTATGCAGAGTGGCTGCCTATGCGTCTGCCCAATGAGCGGTTAGAAGCCGGCGACATCGTGGCTTGGACGCCAGAGGGAATCACAAGGCAGACCGGTCAAGCTATCCGTTTGATGGTCATCAGTACCTCTCCAATCGTAGCTGGCAATGCGCCAATGGGAGACCGCTCCGGGTGGAAGCGAGTCGCCTTCGTGGGCCAGGTGCCGGTGAAGGTGCGGGGCCCCGTGCGCGCCGGGGACTTCATCGTGCCCTCGGGCCGGAACGACGGCACGGGCGTGGCCGTGGCGCCCGAGCGCCTGAGGCTGGAGCAGGTGAACCAGGTGGTGGGCCAGGCGCTGGAATCCGCCTCCGGCAACGGCGTCCACAAGGTGAAGGTGTTGGTCGGGTTGCCGCCCCTGCGGATCACCCAGGTGCTCCTGGCCGCCCGGGACGCCCAATTGGCGCAGCAGCAGGCGCAATTGGCCGCCCTGGAGAAGCGCGTCGAGACGTTGGAGCGGGGTGGTGGCTGGGCCCGCCAGTGGGGCACGTGGCTGCCCAACGTGGGCACGTTGGGCCTCGCCGGCCTGGCCTTCTGGCTGGGGCGGCGTCACCGCGGAAAGGAGGAGCGCTCATGACCACACGTCGCGCAGGGCTCATCCTGGTGGTGCTCGTGGTCGTGCTCCTGCCGGCCCTCGTGTTGGTGGCCCAGGCGGGGAGCGACTACGACCTGAGCTGGAACACCGTGGACGGCGGGGGCGGCACCAGCAGCGGCGACCCCTACACCGTCAGCGGCACCGTCGGCCAGGCCGACGCCGGCACGATGAGCGGCGGCAACTACGCCCTCGTGGGCGGCTTCTGGGGCGCCACCAACATCGAATACAGCCTCTACCTGCCCGTCGTCGTGCGGTAAAACCCGAAGCCCCCGGGCGACTTGGAGGTCGCCGGGGGCTTCTTTCCCTCGAACCGCCCGCTCACCACACGTTGGCGTGGTCCTCGCTCCCGCCCTCGTCCTCCAGAAGCTCCCGCGCCAATGCCGCCAGCTCGGCCGGCACCATCACGCGCACCTCGCCCAGGCCGTCCACGGTGATGCCGTAGATGGGCCCCACGCTCTCATACTGGAGGAGCACGGGAATGTCGTGGGCCTCCAGCTTGGCCTTGATGACCTCGGCCGTGAGCAGGCCCGAGGTCACGTAGACGCACTCCAAGTTCATGGCTGCTCCTTTCCCCTCGACAAGTGACGCCTGAACCAACCGCTCACCCGTTCCCAATACACCTCCGGGTAGAGCCACATGGCCTCCCGGTGGTCGGCCTCGGCCACACACCACACCTCACAGGGGGCGGGCACGGCCTCGCGGAGCCACCGGATCTCCTCGGCGGGCACGAAGCGGTCGCGGCCGGCCTGCACGACGAGCAGGGGCGCGCGCACGGCCGAGGCCCACCGGGCCGGCTCGGCCACCTCGAGGGCCACGTCCAAGGTCAAGTCGGCCCACAGGAGAGCCTGGCGCGCTGCCCAGGAGGCCATCCACGCCGGCAGGCCGACGCTCCTCAGGCCGGCGGCCAGCACAGTGCGCACTCTCACGAAGGGGCAGTCGGCCACCACGGCGCCCACACGGGCGTCGAGGGCCGCTGTGGTGATGGCCACGGCTCCTCCCATGGAAAACCCCAACACCCCGGCCCGGACGATGCCCCGCTCGGCCAGCCAGTCCAGCGCGCCCCGCAGGTCGAAGACTTCGCCGTATCCGAGGGTGACCCGCTCGCCGGCGGAGCGGCCGTGGGCGCGGAAGTCGAAGAGGAGCACGTTGAACCCCTCTTGGGCCAGGCGCACGGCCGCCCCCACGTCGCCGTCCGCGCTCCCTGCTTGTCCCGGCGCCACCACCACCGTGGGCGCCCCCGGCGAGGCGGGAAGCCACCACCCGCGCAACAGAGTGCCATCCCGGGCAGGAAAGGCCACGTCCTCGCAGGCCACGCCGTGGTGGTCCGGCCGGTCGGGCGGGTCGGGCTCCCGGCGGGCTGTCATCCGGTGGGCAATGTAGCCCGTGCCGCCCACCCAGGCCAGGGCTCCCACCAAAACCGCGAGGGCCGGCGCCCTGTGTGTGCGCACCTTGAACTCCTCCTTCTCGACTACCGTGCCTCCTCGTAGAAGAAGGCGCTGAAGGCCCCATCGCGCACGAGCACCACCGGCGCGTGGACTCTCACGCGCGGGTTGAGCAGCGAGTGGACCGACGCCTTGGCCACCGGCAGGAAGCTCTCCCCGGGCCGCACGAGGGGGCCCTTGCTCTCCTGCTTGGTCTTGAAGAAGAGCGTGCCGTGAATCTCGTAGGCGCCCACGTACAAGATGCCCGGCCACGCCACCCGCTCCACGTAGGCGAAGAAGCGGGCCAGGGGGTCCTTGAACTCCTCCCTGAGCACGGCGACGAAGAGACAGTTCCGCTTGCTCACATAGGCCGAGGCCATCTCGCGCACGGAGCGGTTGGGCCGAAGCACGCTGTAGACTTGGACATCCTCCAGCTCGATGTATTGGGACATGCTGTCGTTCAGCAGGTCCGAAACGCGCCTGCGCCCCGTGAGGACGATGCCCCGGAAGATGTGAACGTCGGTGAAGACGGCCACGTGAGCACTTTGGATGACCATACCCGTTCCCCCCTCAAAGTGTGAACTGCTTCGAGAACGCGCCGCCACAGCGAAGAGGCAACATGTTCACTACAGCGTGCCCGGGTTTTGGCCGAGCAGAAGATATGCCAACATGATGGCCCCACCCTTGTCCAGCGGCATGTTCTGATTGCCACACTTGGGGCTCTGCACGCAGGCCGGACACCCGTCCTCACAGCGACAGGTCTGCACCAGGTCGAGCACGGCCTGCCACCACTCCTCCAGCACGTCGAACCCGCGCTCGGCAATGCCCACGCCGCCCTGGTGGCCGTCGTAGACACAGATGAGGGGGGCGCCTGTGTCCGGGTGGAGCGCCGTGGAGACACCGCCGATGTCCCACCGGTCGCACATGGCGAAGAGCGGGAGGAGGCCAATGGCCGCGTGCTCGAAGGCGTGGAGCGCGCCCTCGAAGGAGAACCCCCGCGCGCGGAGCCGCGCCGCCCAGCCGGCCGGCACGTGCCACCAGACCCCCACAGTGGGGAAGTGGGTGGCGGGCAGCTCCAGCCACTCCTCCCCAACGACCTGCTCCGAGCCGTGGCGGAGCCGCTTGTATCCCACGACCTGTTGGGTCACCTCCACCTCCCCGAGGAAGGCCGTAGTGTCGCCCACCTCGCGAGCCGCCCAGTGGCGCACGAGGCGCACGTCGGTGAGCACGCGCGGCTGGGTGTAGTACTCCACCTCGACCGGCACGGCCCAAGCCGTGCGCCGTTCGATGTCCAACGCCTCGATCCAGTACGGCTCGCCCTGGTGGAGATAGATGGCGCCCGGGTGGACGCGCTCGAAGGCGCTCTCGGCCTCGACGGTCTCCAGCACGCGCGGCCGGCCGCCCTCGTCGCGCACGCAGAGGAGATAGGGCGCTCCGCCCATGCTGCGGATGTTGACCCGTTGAGCAGGATAGTCCCGGGGGGCGTAGGCGAGCCGGCCGTTCCACTCGGCCAGAACGTTCAGGGCGAGCAGCTCGGAGACGGTCCGGTCGAAGGCCGGGCCGAAGCGCTCCCGGTCGGCCTCGTCCAAGGGGTGCTCGTAGGCCGCACACATGAGGTGATCGCGCAACACGTAGGGGTTCTGGGGGTCGATGCGCGCCTGCTCCACCGGCCGGCCGAAGAGGGCCTCAGGGTGGTGGAGCACGTACTGGTCCAGGGGGTTCTCCTGGCCGATGAGCACGGCCAAGCCCTCACGGCCGCCCCGGCCGGCGCGGCCGGCCTGTTGCCACATGCTGGCCACTGTGCCCGGGAACCCCACCATGACCACGGCGTCGAGCGAGCCCACGTCGATGCCCAGCTCGAGGGCGTTGGTGGCAGTGACCCCCATCAGCTCCCCCTCGAAGAGCCGGCGCTCGATCTCACGGCGCTGTTCCGGCAAATAGCCGGCGCGGTAGGCGGCCAGCCGGGCTGCCAACTCCTGGTCTCGGGCGTGGTCTTGAAGGCGCCGGCGGGCGTAGATCAGGATGAGCTCGGCCACTTTGCGGGCGCGCGTGAAGACCAGCGCGCGCAGGCCGGCGCGCACCAGGGCGGCCAACAGCTCGGCCGCCTCCACGTTGGGGCTACGTCGGCTTCCACAGGCGGGCGTGAGACAGGGCGGGTTCCACAGGACGAAGGTGCGCCGGCCGCGCGGGCCGCCGTCCTGGTCCACCACTTCCACCCGGCGTCCGGTGAGGCGCTCCAGGTGCTCCCGCGGATTGCCAATCGTGGCCGAGGCGGCCACCACGGTGGGAGACGAGCCGTAGAGATCGCACAGCCGCCAGAGGCGCCGCAGCAGACAGGCCACGTGGCTCCCGAAGACGCCCCGATAGGCGTGGGCCTCGTCGATGACCACGTAGTCCAGCCGGCTCAGGAAGGTGGACCACCGCTGGTGGTTGGGCAGAATGCCCACGTGGAGCATGTCGGGGTTGGTGAGCAGGATGTGGGCACGGCGGCGCAGGCGGCTCCGCTCGTGGCGGGGCGTGTCGCCGTCATAGGTGGCGAAGACCACGCGGCGCAGGCGAGGGTGATCCGTGAGCTCGCGCAGGGCGCGCACTTGGTCTTGGGCAAGGGCCTTGGTGGGGAAGAGGTAGAGGGCCCGCCGGCGGAAATCTCCCAACAGGCGCGCCAGCACGGGCACATTGTAACAGAGCGTCTTGCCGCTGGCCGTGCCCGTGGCCACCACCACGTCCTGTCCCCCAAGGGCTAACTCGATTGCCCGGGCCTGGTGGACGTAAAAGTGCTCCACGCCGCGACGGGTCAGGGCCTCCTTGAGCTCGTCAGGCAGGGGAACGGAGAGTCGGGCGTAGCGGGGGGGCTTGGGAGCCATCTCCTCGACGTGGACCACGCGGTTGCGGTACCCCGTTGCCATCACCTCGTCGAGAAACCGGCGCACGCTCATGGCGTCCCTTCGGTGGGCGTCGAAGAGTGCTGGTAGGCTCGCACCCGCTCGAGGGTGATCACCATGACCAGGACCAAAAAGAGGCCCAGGAGCATGAAGAGGGGCAGGGAGTCGCGTATCACGGCCATGCGGTCGCCCGAGAGGGCCACGTAGGCCACCACCCCACAGGGCAACAGCCACGTCACCCCGAAGCCGAACAGGCATCCCAGCGTGCGCCCCAGGCGGGCCAGCCACGCGCCCAAGCGCAGGAGCGCGAAGTAGACACCGCCCACCCACAGCACAATGGTGCTGTTGGCCACGCGCCCTTGGGTCCACCGTTCCACGGCCACGGCCACCACCACCATGAGCGCTGCCACCAGGGCGTCCTGAAGCCAGCCGGGCATCCGGGCCATCACCGTCTTCTCCTCCGGCGCGCGCAGGTTACGGATTCCGGGCCATCTCCCGGGCACAAGGGCCCCCGGGCAGAGGGGGGAACACTTTGGGTCACATTGTAGGGCCAAACCCGGCTTTTGCCAACCCCGTGTGAATGGGTCACGCTGGTGGAATTTTCCACTTTGGTGTATAGTACGTGTACGAGCACAACATCCTGCCGGACCCTTCGCACGCCTCGGCCACCGCCCTTGGCCCCGCCAGCGAAGGCCGGAGGGGGAGCCCTTACGCGGGGCCAGCCAGGGAACACGGAGATGCACAGGGCCCTGTTCCTTTCCTCGGTGTGCTCTCCGTGTCCTCGTATGCTATTGTGTCCAGGTCACTGTATTACCGGGCCATCTCCGTGGAACTCATGGTGTCGGACAACACAAGACCTATCCAAAGGAGGAGAGCATGATGCGCGTTCGTCTGTTCATTGGGCTTGTGGTGCTGACCTTGGTGCTCGTGGCTTGCGGCGGTGGCGGCGCCCAAGCAACCCCCACTCCACCTCCGTCGCCCACCCCGCCCCCCGCGCTGGGCTCCGCCGAGAACCCGCTGGTGATGTCCTTCGTGCCCTCGGGCGACACGCAGGAGATCATCGCCGGCGGCGAGGCCATCGAGCAGATGCTGGAGGAGAAGACGGGCTTGCAGATCGAGAGCAACGTGGCCACCTCATACGCGGCCGTCGTGGAGGCCATGTGCGCCGGCAACGCCCACATCGGCTGGCTCAACACCTTCGGCTACCTGTTGGCCAACGAAAAGTGCGATGTGGAGCCCATCCTGGCCACAGTGCGCTTCGGCCGGCCCTTCTACACCGGCCAGATCATCGTGCGCGCCGACGCCGGCATCGAGTCCTTCGAGGACCTGAAGGGCAAGGTGATGTGCTGGGTGGACCCCCTCTCCACCTCGGGGTACATCATCCCGCGGGTGGTGCTCCAGGCCAACGGCATCGACCCGGACGCGGACTTCGCCAAGACGGTGGAGGCCGGCTCCCACAACAACGTGGTCATCGCCGTCTACAACGGCGAGTGTGACGCCGGCGCCACTTACGTGGACGCCCGCAACGCCGTGGAGGACGAATACCCCGACGTGAAGGAGAAGGTTCACGTCCTGGCCGAATCCCCGCCCATTCCCAACGACAACGTGAGCGTCAGCCCGGACATGCCGGCCGACCTGCGCGAGAAGCTCCAGGCGGCGCTCCTGGAGATCACCGGCACCGAGGAGGGCAAGGAGGC
>JALSKA010000247.1 GCA_026989095.1 Ardenticatenaceae bacterium | reverse complement strand
CTCCTCGCCGTTGAGGAGCAGGTCGAGCCGCCACCGCCGGAAGAGGGGGCCGGCGGCGATGCCCTTGACTTTGAGTTCCCCCTGCACCACTGCGCCTTCGGGTGGCGCGGTGATGCGGTTGCCCGTTGGGGTCACGGCCGGCACGAAGGGCGCCTGGGTGGGCGAGGGGGGGCGGGCCGGGCCAGGGGCGGGCGGCACGGTGGGCCCGCTCGTCGGCGTCGCCGGGGGGCGGCCGGGGAAGATGGGCAACGGTGTCGCCCTGTCCGGCACGGTGAGGAGGGAATCCTGGCTCACCACGCTGGCCGGCACGGCCTCAGGCCCCGTGATGGCGGCGGGCACCTGCTGCTGCACGGCGCCCCTCAGCCCCACGGCCACGGCAAGGGGGACGAGCACCAGGAGGGCCGTGCTGAGCAGTATTCGGCTCTCTCGACGTTGCCACATGGCCGTTTCTCCCTCTGCTCCTCCGTCGCCTCCTGACAGGCGCGCGCTACGTGCCCCGCCGCTCGCCGAACATGCGCCGCAGCGTGGGCATCTCCCGGCGGTCGATGCAGAGCCGGAGCAAGTTGATGTAGTGGCCCCGTTCCACGAGCTGGGGGCGCAGGCGAGTGGCCTCCTTGAGGGCCCGGTGAACCCAACACATGTAGAAGAGGGGAGCCGTCCACTCGCACGGCAGGCCCACCTGTTCGCGGTAGTGTCGCACCGAGGCCACGATGCGGATGCTCAACTCCGAGCCGGCCAGGAACTGCTGGGAGAAGGCCCGCAGCCGGCGGCGAGTTCCCCTGGCCCTGGCCACGCGCAGGCTGTAGGAGCGCCAGAAGTACCAGAGGTCCCACAGGGGCATGCCCAGCGGCTCGGCCGACTCCCAGTCGAGGAAGACGGGCAGGCCGTCGGGCCGCACGAGCACGTTCCACGGGCCGGGGTCGCCGTGCTGGAAGACCAGGGGAAAGGGGCGCTCGTCTCCGGCCAGGCGCTCCAGTTGGCGCTCCAGGAAGCGGTGGTGGTCGGGCGAGAGGCGGTAGACCTCGGCGAGCTGACACAGTAGGAGGCGGAGCGCCCGGGCCACGTCGGCCGAGGTGGCCTCCTCCCGGTTGACCGTTGCCCGTCCCAGCTCCACCAGCCACTTGGTGGCCGCCCGCGCGTGGGGGCAGTCGGGCGTGGCCAGTGTACAGCGGTCGAAGGGCCGGCCGCGGACGGCCGTCTGGCCGGCCACGGCCAGGCCGCCGTGGTGGCCGGCGAAGAGCACTCGGGGAAGCACCTCGGCCCCCTGGAAGGGCACGCGGCGGAGCGCCTGGAGGGCCCTCACCTCGTTTTCCAGCCGGTAGTTGTGGCGCGGGTCCCGGGTCAGCTTGATCAAGTAAGCCGGGTGTGCCGGCCTGTCCCCCTCGTCCGGCGGGAACACGTAAAAGAGCACTTTCCGGGAGCTGTACTCCCCCTTGGCCACCAGCGCCCAGCGGTGGGCCGTCAAGTCGAGCCCCGATGTGGCGGCCAACTCCCGCAGGTAGCGGGGCAGGGCGTGGGGGACAGGCTCCTCGTCCGGCGTCCAGAGCACACTCATCCGCCGGGCGCGCGCGCGCAGGCGCCCGTGCCGGTAGAGGAACCCCTCGAACCAGCTCAGCGGGGGGCGGCGGGCGCCGGTGGCGTAGAGCCCTCGGCGCACGAGGAACGCCTCGGCGGCCGGGTCTCGCTCGGGCACGGCCGTTTTCATCTCCCAGACGAGCGGGGTGATCCAGAAGCGGCGCAGGGTGCCGGCGTGATGCCGGAGCCGCTCCACCAGCGCTGTGGAACGGGGGCCGGCCTGGAAGTAGAGCAGGCCCGTGGGCTTGAGGACGCGCCTCACCTCGTGGGGCCACGCCTCGTGGCGGGTGAAGCGGGCCCTGAGTTCCCCGTCGTCCAAGACCAACAGGTCCACGCTCTGGGAGGCCAGGGGCAGGCGGCGCCACGTCTCCAGGAAGGCGATGTGGAGGGGGTAGGAGCGGTACTGGAGGCGCAGCCGACCGACGTCGGCCCCGCGCTTGGGCGCCCGGCGGGGCACGCACAGCAACGTCACCCGCTTGGCCAAGCGCATGAGGGGGGAGAGCACGGCGGGAGGTGGGATCCCAAGAACGGCCACGTGCTCCGGCTCGAGGTGGGGCAGGAGGTAGGTCCAGTTGGCGCCGGTGACTTCCCCCTTCACGTTGATGCCCGGGACGTAGGGCGTCAGGCGGGCCACGGAAAGCACGCCGGGGCGCTCCCACACGTCGGGCAGGGCCGGCCACGTCGTCGGTTTCACGCTCACGGTTCCCTCCACGCAGTTGTGTTGCTCGGCAATGCACCTCGCGGTGTGCTCACAGCAGGTGCCGGGCCAGGGGCAGGCGCCGCAGCTCGGGGAACATCTCGCCGGCGCGCAGGAGCGCGCGGTTGGCCCTCACGACGGCCAGCGAGACGATCCCGGCCAGGAGCACGCTGAGGACCACTGGCGGGCTGAAGGCCCATTGGACGACCAGGAGGCCCAGGGCGCCGAGGCTCACGCTCACGTACACGCGCGCGTACCTGGGGTCGAGGAGGCGAACGCCCGTCCCCATGGCCAGCCCGGCCTGTTTGAGCAGGTTGAAGGCCACGAGGGTGCCGAACGTGCCCACGGCGGCCCCGAGGGCGCCGTACCGGGGAATCAGGAGCACGTTCAGGACCACGTTGAGCAGGGCGGCCGCCACGTTGATGAGCACCACGTACTTCACCCTGCCGTAGACCTTGAGCGTGAGCCCGTTCTGACCCAGCGCGGCGTTAAAATAGTAGCCACAGGAGAGCAGGGCCAGGATGACGGCCGACTGCTCGTAGCGGCTTCCGTAGAGCGCCACGGTGATCGGCTTGGCCAGCGAGAAGGTGAGCACGAAGACGGGGAACGAGGCCACGGCCGTCCACGCCGCGTTCTGCCAGTAGAGCTCGTTCACCCCCTGCCGGTCCTGGCGGGCGAAGAGGCGGGCGGCCGCGGGGGTGAAGAGCAGGGCGAAGCTGGAGAGGACGAGCTGGTTGAGCTTGGCCGTGGGCTGGACGGCCCGCAGGGCGGCCACGTCCACCGTGCCCTGGAAACGCTCCACCAGAACGGCGTCGGCGGTGTTCATCACCGTGTAGACCAGGTCGGACGTGAGCAGGGGCACGGTGAAGGCCAACACCTCGGCGGCCGGCAGGGTCACGCCGTGCCGGCGCACGAGCTCGAACACCCGCTCCCGGGCGAAGAGGCGCCAGAGGAGCACCAGGTAGGTGGCCACGCCAACGAGCCCGGCGACCACGTACCCCCACGCCAGGAAGCGCACGTCGCTGCGCCGGAGGATGAGGAGGAGCACAATGCCCAGCTTCAGCCCCGGGCCCAACACGTACTTGCGCGCGAAGATGGCCCGCGGGCTGGAGAAGGCGGCCAGCAGGCCGGTCAGCACTGTGTCGAAGGCCCGCAGGGGGGAGAGGAAGATGAGCACCAGCAGCAGGCTGAAGGCCAGCTCGTCGCCCACGGCGACGCGGGCCAAGGGCGCCCGGAGGCCGTGGAGGGCGAGCACGAGCGAGAGGCCCAGCGTGACCAGCGTGCCCATCACCATGAGGAGCGTGCCGAACAGCTTGTCGTACTCGCCCCGCTCGTGGTAGATGGGCACGAAGCGCGTGACGGCCCGGTCGAGCCCGAAGGTGACCACCGTCTCCCCGAGGGCCACGATGGAGAGGGCGTAGGCGAAGGCGCCGTACTCGCCCTTGGTCAGGGCGCGCACGACGAGCACTTGGGCGGCGAAGTTGACGCCCTTGGCCAAGAAGCGCCCGGCCAGGAGCAGGCTCGAGCCGCGAATTTGTCGCCTGGTGGCCGATCCGCCCTTGGCCGGCGCGGCCGCGGTCATGGCAGATGTTGTGGGGGAAGCGGGGGGCATCCTCGTCTCCTCTCTGTCGGCCCGGGAGCGGCCGGGCAACGGCCACCCCACAACGCCCTGTGGTTCATGACGACCGTGTGGACAAACGGGCCTCGAAGGGAGTTCTGGGACCAGGATACCGGAGAAAAACATAAAGAGAATTAAGACAGCGTTAGAATTGTCTATCATCGTTCCTTTTGTCAGGTCATCAGACAATGTGGCGCCTTTCGGTTTCTTTTTCGGCCCCTTGAAAGCCCTTCGGGCGAAATGGCTGCTCCGTTGGTCGCGCTTTTGTGTGAAATTTTTCTCAACCCCTGGGTTTTTTCTCAGGAAAATAATATTTCATAATTAGACAATTGGGTAATAAGAGAAAATAATATTCTTCATTGATCGCGTACCTTGTATTGATGTTTTGCGAGCAAAAGATCTTGTTGACGTGTCGCTGTGGACGTGCTACAATACAACATGGGGGTCACGGTTGGGTGAAGCAGGGTGGGGTCGTGTATGGCGGTGAAACGTTTCAAAAGGTGGGGTGGGCGCGGCAGGGCGTTGGTGGGCGGGAAGTTCTGGGGGAAACGGCGTGGCAGGGGGGCCTCGGAGGGCAACAACACCCGGGAGGTGTGGCGCAGCAGCAGGGCGTGGGCGGGCAGGAGAGCCCGGGACGTGCGGCGCTGGTGGTGGCGTTGGTCGGAGCGGTGGCCCCTGTACTCCGTAGTGCTCTTCGTCCAAGCTCTGCCCCTCTTGGCCCTCTGGGGAGGGGCGGCGTTTGCCCTCGTCGCGCTCATGGGCGTCCTCGGCGTGGCCCCGCCCGGCACCGCCGGCCTCATCGCCCTCCTAGTGGCCTTGACCGGCTTCGGCATCCAGCAGTGGAAGTACATGGAGGAGGAGTTCCTCCGGCGCCGCCGGGCCGTCGAGGAGGCCCTGAAGGAGGTGGATAAGCTCGACCACTATCTCCAGCAGCGGGAGTACGCGCAAGCCCTCGACCACTACCGCAGTCTGCGCGCTAAAGGTGGGAGGGCGTGGCAGAGCGTCCGGGTTCAGGACTACCTCGAGGCTGTCTGGGAGAAGGCTCCCCGCGAGCTGCGCCTGTTCTCTGAGATCTGGAGTGCCTTTCGCCACGGTGATCCTGACCGGCTGACCGAAACGCCCTCGTCCTCTTCCGACGAGCAGTACCAAAAGGCCACCGGGTGGGCGTACCGACATCTCGACGACTCGTGGCGCCAGAAGATCACCAAGATGGTCGACCCCCCAGGAAAGAGTCCCTGGCGTCGCTTCGTTCCCGAGGAACTGGTGCAACAGATCGAGGAACGCGAGTGGCAGAGCGCCTTCCGGTGTTGGCCGGAGATCACCTTCTACCGACAACTTTTCCCCCCTGCCACGTCCTCGATCGAGCGGGGAATCACGTACCTCGATCTGGCCGAGAACCCCTTCAGCGCCTCCCTCGCCGAGGAGGACAGAGGCCTCTTCGACTCCTTCTTCCAACCCCAATGGTGGGAAGCGTTGAGGGAATGGTGTTGGGACCCACTCCGCTCCGCCGTCATCGTGGGGCCCCGGGGGAGCGGCAAGACGGCCACAGCCTTCTACCGCGCCAAGAAGGCCTTCATGAGCCGGAAGTGCTTTCCCGTCTACGTCTCGTTCCAGATGTCAGGCTCCTCGGGGAGGCGCGTGAGGGGAGCCATCGGGACGGTGGTGGAGCGGCTCCCCTTCGTCACGTCCAGGCCGGTCGTGATCCAGCAGGGCGTCGCCGAGGTGGCCCGGGCAACGGCCTACGCCCTGTGCTTCTACCTCGGGTTCAAGCCGTCCGGGTTTCTCGACCTCGACAGCGAGCGCCAGGCCGCCATCGCCTTCCTCCTGGAACGCTATGTGGGCGGCGAGACCGAGGTGTACTATCACCTGGCCGGGTGGAGCGAGAGCGGGTACACCGGGGAAGTCCTTAACGCCATCAAGCACAAGTGGCAAGGCATCATGCCACACCCTTCCTCCGACATCGACGACGGAACGTTGGCCCAAGTGGTGTGGCAGGCGTGCCCCAGTGGCTTCGGCGGCGTGCTCATCCTGGCGGACGTTCGGGCGAGGAGCGTCGGCGCGGCGCACACCGGCGACTGGGAACAGGTGGTCCGCGAGCTCCTGCGCGTCTTCGACTGCTACACGCGCGCCGGCGCCGCCGTTTACCTCTTCCTCCCCGACGAGCACACGCGCCGCGTGCTGCGCGGGCACAGCATCGAGCCCTTCAAGCTCCGCTGGCGCCGCGATGACCTGCTGGGCCTGCTCGAACGCCGGCTGTCCAAGGTCGACCGGGACAGCGGCGGGGGAGAGCAAATTCTCAGGTCGTGGTGCGACCCCGAGGTGTTCAGGGAGGAGATGCTCGACATCAGCACGTGGTTGATCCACGGCGTCAACACGCCGAGGGAGCTCATCGGGAGAGTGCAGCAGCTCCTAGCGCACATTGGGCGGACACAGTCCCGCCTCTCCCGCGCCGAGCTGCGTCAGATCTTGGGTGCGTACCCAGAAAGGTGAGTTGTAGCCGTGAGCGCACAGCGCGATTCCAGCCGCCGTTCACCCCGTCCCTTGGGCGTCGAGGCGTTCGGTGCCCTGCGCGCCGAACATGAGCCCTGGTTGATGCGCTGTTTCGTGCCCCCCCCGGAGTTCGAGCGCGTGATCGGGCCGGAGTCGGTCATCGTCTTCGGCAGGGTGGGAACCGGCAAGACAGCCCTGGCCCGGGCCCTCAGGGAGCACTCTCGCCTGGAGGGGTACCTGACACTCGACTGGCATCCCGCGCCCGATGCGTCGCCCGGCGGAAGCCGAGCACCGTCGCCCATTTACGGGCAGTTCGATCACCTGCTGGACGCCTGCGCCCGCGCGCTGGCGAACTTCCTGGCCCGCGAGCCGGGGGCGTGGGCCGGAGCGCCCGAGTGGGCGCGGGCGCGGGTGGTCTGGTTCCTGCACACCTGCACCGCCGGCGCCCTCGGCGTGCGGCTGGGCCCTCTTCTCGAGGGGGACTCGGCCGGCGCCGCCCTCCTGCGGGAGATCGTGAGCCAATCGCCCCGGGAAATTCTCTACCCGAACGCCCCGCGTGACCAAATCATCGCCGAGTTGATGAGCGCCGTGTTGGGCTTGGGCCTGAAGGGCATCTGGGTGCTCGTGGAGGGGGTGGAGCGGTGGTTCCACGTCCACCGCGAGGGGATGTCCTCCCTCATGCGGGCTTTCTTGGACACCCTCCCCTTGTTCGAGCGCCCCGAGATGGCCTTCAAGGTCTTCGCCCCCGCCGACATGGAGCCTGTCCTGAGCGGGGCCGGTGGCCTCTTGCGGCGCCGGCTGAACGCCTACCGGCTGCGGTGGGACGAGGAGCGCCTCCGCCACATCGTGGAGGTCCGGCTGGGGGCGGCCTTGGGCGCCGACCGCTTTCCCCTGGAGCGCCTCTGCTCCGATCCCCACCTGCTCACGTGGCTGCGCCGGGTGGGCGCGGAATCGCCGCGCGAGTGGTTGACCCAGGTGCGCCCGCTGCTGGAGCGATACGTGGAAAAGGGGGGCAGAGCGCCGGTGGATGGCCAGGAGTGGCGGGAGCTTCGCCGGAAATACCCGCCCCGCTTGCACCTGGACGAGCAGCGGGGGCGCGTTCTCGTCGGCGCCCGGGAGATCCCCGTCAGTCGCCTGCCGGCCAAGGCCTACGAGATGCTCAAGTACCTCTACTACGAGCGGCCTGGCCAGGTGGTCAGCAAGGCGGAGCTCTACTTCCGCTTCTACCGGAACCGCGACAGCGTTCCCCGCTCGCCCGAGGACGAGGAGTACGAGTTCCACAAGGAGTTCGAGAGCGTGATGGACACTACCCTCTGGCGCCTGCGCCGGGCCATCGAGCCCGACCCCTCCGACCCCGTGCTGCTGGTGACCGTGCGGGGCCACGGCGTGCGCCTCATGGTCCGGTGGTGATGGTGGGCGCTGTAAGGTTGTTGTGAGCCACTGGTGCTTCGCCTTTGAGAAGAGTGCCAAGGAGTTGGCAGAACGAGGCGCCTCGTGATGTGTTTTATTATTTAATAATACCGTATCCGCGGAT
>JALSKA010000246.1 GCA_026989095.1 Ardenticatenaceae bacterium | reverse complement strand
ACGGTGGCCACGCCGTCGAAGTGGCCGGGGCGGTGGGCCCCTTCCAGCACGTCGGTGATCTCCCGCACGCGCACCACGGTCTTGAAGCCCGGGGGATACATCTCCTCGGCCGAGGGGACGAAGACCACGTGGACGCCCTCGGCTTCCAACAGGCGAAGGTCACGCGCAATGTCGCGGGGATAGGCGGCAAAGTCGTCCTGGCGGTCAAATTGGGTGGGGTTGACGAAGATGCTCACGACCGTGGCCGCGTTCTCCGCCGCACAACGGCGCACCAGGGCCAAGTGGCCGCCGTGAAGGTAGCCCATTGTGGGGACGAACCCCACTGGCGACGGCAGGGCCGCGCGAACAGCGCGCAACTCGGCAACGGTCTTGCAGACGCGCACGTTTTTCCCTCCTCCCACAAGGCTTCTCAGGCGCTCAGGCGGCGCTCCCCCCTTCACCACGGCCAGGGCACGGTCAGGATGGCGGCGGCAGCCAGCAGGGCGAGGAGCAAGGCCACGGCGTCGTGGGGCGTGCTGCGCAGCTCAACCAGACGAGTGCGCCCGCGCCCTCCCACGTAGCCACGTGCCTCCATGGCCAGCACCAGCATTTCGGCCCGGCGCAGGGCCCCGAGGAGCAGGGGCACCATGATCGGCAGGAGGGCCCGCGCCCGTCGGAGAGCACGCCACCAGCTCGCTCCTCCCATGTCGGCTCCCCGGGAAACTTGGGCTTTGATCAGGCGCTCCAGCTCCTCGGCGAAGGTGGGCACGAAGCGCAGGGTGATGGTCAGGGTGAGGGCCAGCTCGTGGGCCGGGAAGCCGAAGCGCCGCTGGAGGGGCGCGAAGAGGTGTTCCACGCCGTGGGCCAATCCCGTGGTGGTCGTGGTGAGGGTGAGCAGGCTCGTCAGGACCAGCAATTCCACGAACCGGGCCGCCGAGACGATGGCCAGCTTGACGCTGCACGTGGTGCTGTGGACGAACCAGGCCCGGAAGAGGGTCACGCACCCTTCACCGCCGGTGAACTCAGGCGTGTAGAGCAACACCTGCAGTGCCGCGAGGAGCAGCAAGACGGGCAGAGCAGGGCGCAGCCCGCCCAGCACGTAGCGCGCGGGCACGCGGGACAGGAGGATGAGCCCCCCCATGAGGGCAAGCAGGGCCACGTTCCCCAGGTAGGAACCGGTGAAGGTCACGGCCACCACCAGGGCCACAAAGGCCACCAGCTTGAACCTGGGGTCCATGCGGTGGAGCGGCGAGCCGGTGGGCACGTATTGGCCAATGGTGACGTGACGCCTGAGCTCCAGGCTCTCCACGATCACCCTCCCTCCAACGCGCGGGCCAGTTCGTCCGCGGCCTCGTCCACGGTGAGACAATGGCGTCGAACGGGGATGCCCCGGTCGGCCAGAGCGTGCATGGTGGTCATAATCGAGGGAGGCCGAAGGCCGAATTCGGCCAGTGTGGCGGGCGGGTGGCTGAAGAGCTCCCGGGGCGTGCCGGCCATGACGGTGCGGCCGTCGGCCACGACGAAGCACCGGTCGGCCAGCAGAACCACATCGTCCACGTCGTGGGAGACGAGCACCAGCGTGAGCCCCCGTTCGCCCTTCAGGCGGCGCAGGAGGGCGATGAGCCGGCGCCGGCCGGCCGGGTCGAGCCCGGCCAGGGGCTCATCGAGAATGAGGATCTCGGGCCGCAGGGCCAGCACGCCGGCCAGGGCCACGCGCCGTTGTTCGCCGCCGCTCAGGGTGAAGGTAAGGCGATCCTTGAAGCCTTCAAAGTCGAGGCCCACGGCCTCCATGGCCTCGCGCACTCGAGCGCGCACTTCTTCCCGGCTCAACCCCAACTGGCGGGGGCCGAAGGCCACATCGTCGCCCACGTAGCGCTCGAAGAGCTGGGCCTCCGGGAATTGGAAGACGAGCCCAACCCGCCGGCGCAGGGCGCGCACGTCCACGTTGGGGTCGCTGAGGTCGTAGTCCAGGACGCGCACACGCCCGTGTTGAGGGCGCAGCAGGCCGTTCAGGTGTTGGACGAGCGTGCTCTTGCCGCTGCCCGTGGGCCCCAGGACGGCAACTGCCTCCCCGCGCCACACCTCCATGTCCACGCCCTTGAGGGCTTGGACGGCGAAGGGAGTATCGCGCAGGTGAGTGTAGACCAGGTCCCGCACTTCGATAACGAGTTCACGGGTGTCCACAACTCCCCCCTCGTGTTGGCTCAGGAGTGCTTCTGGGTGTGTTGTTCTCGCCCTTGGGCCACCTGCAGGCGACAGATTGCCTCGACCAGTGCCTCTACGGTGACGATGTTGGGCGGGATGGGAAATCCCAGGGCGTGCAGGCGGTGGGCCAATTGGGTAACGGGAGGCAGGTCGAGCCCCCAAGCGCGCAGGCGCTCGGCGTGGCCGAAGACGCGGTGTGGAGGGCCGTCCAACACCACCTCCCCGGCACACATGACCACCACGCGGTCGGCCAAGGCGGCCTCTTCCATGAAATGGGTGATGGTGACGACTGCCATACCCTCCCTTCGGTTCAGCCGCATGACGGCGTTCAACACGTCGCGCCGGCCGATGGGGTCCAAGAGGGCCGTGGCCTCGTCGAGCACGAGGAGTTCCGGCCTCATGGCGATGGCGCCGGCCAGGGCCACGCGCTGTTTCTGCCCCCCGCTGAGCCAGTGGGGCGGCCGGCGGCGAAAGGCGCTCATGCCCACCACGTCGAGGGCCCAGTCAACGCGCCGGCGCAACTCGTCCCTGGGCAGGCCCAAGTTCTCAGGCCCGAAGGCCACGTCCTCCTCGACCACGGTGGCGACGATTTGGGCATCAGGGTGCTGGAAGACCATCCCCACCGTGGCGCGCACGTCCTGCAGGTGGCGTGGGTCCTTCGTGTTCCAGGCCTTGACCCACACGTCGCCGGCAGTGGGCAGGAGCAGGGCGTTGAGGTGGCGGGCCAAGGTGCTCTTGCCGCTGCCGTTGGGCCCGATGACGGCCACGTGTTCTCCCGGCCAGAGGGCCAGCGACACGCCCCGCAACGCCTCCACCGGGCGGCTGCCGGCGTAGATGTGATGGACGTTCTCCAAACGCACGAGGGGCACGGGTGAAGTTCGGCTCATCTCTTCTCTTCAGCGTCCTGCTCGCGTAAGCGCATGAATCTCCCGCCCGCGGTCTGCTCGTGCAACCGGTACGCCCGCTCGCGGATTTCATCCGCGTCGGCCAAGCGAATGTCGTGCAACGTGGCGACCACGAAGATGGCGTGGGAGAGCTCGTCGATCATCGTGTCCCGCTCTTGGGCATCTTGATCTGTCTCCTGGACCAGGTCGTACAGGCGCCGGAGTGTGGGCAACGTTCTCGGGTGGGCCAGGCGCTCCAAGCTTGGGGCCAGGATGTCGATGTAGGCCGGCTCCGCGAGCTCACGGGCGAAGTCCAAGGCCGCGTCGAGGGCCGGCTCAGCAGGGATGAAGCTGAGTATGCCCACGAGCCAACTCTGATAGTCGGTCAGGTGAGCGTCCTCCTCGGCTTCGTCCAGTTCGTCGCGTGCTCGGGAGAGGAGGTCGAATTCGCGCCGGGCCCACCTGACGATCTCGTCGCCAAGGTGCGGGCTCAGAAGGGCGAGCAGTGATGAGAGCAAGTCGAAGAAAATACCGGTGAGGTCCTCAAGTGATGTTGTGTCAAGGAAATAGCGGCGCCACAGTCTCGCGATGGCCTGGCCGTGTTGGGGAACCATGTCGATGAACAGGCGCAGCAGGCGTTCCTGGGCAAAGGTGGGGAGAAAGTGGAATTGGTCCAAACGATCCTCCAGGTGTTCCAGGAGCTCCTCGCCCCGGCCGGTCAGTTCGTCCAAGAGGCCCTCGGGCGTGCGGAATTGGGGGGAGAGAAGCAAGTCCACGGAGGCTCGAAGCCGTGCCTCGTCGTCGGCGGCTCGGCCGAGGAGGGCGTCCTCGTTGACCTCGAGCATGTACTCGGCCGCCAAGAAAAGTCCGGCGGCCGCCATGCTCACGGCTTCGACTTGATCGGGCGACAGCTTGCGGCGCAGCTCGCCGAGAAGATAGAGAGTGTAGGCGGCCTGGAAGGGATACCCCCGCACTTCTTCGCCAGCCTCCCAAGCGGCCAGCCACCCGTCGAGATCGTCGCCACGCTTGGCCGCCATGAACCGAATTTCTTCCTCGGCGCCCCGGAGGAGCCCCCGCAAGTAGGCGCGTGGCGAGAAGTAGGTGGCCTTCAGGCGTTGTTCGAGGACGGCTGTGAAGACGGGCTCTTCCACGTTGAAGATCCTGTCCACATGGTCTAAGAGGGAGGTGCCCTGAAGAATCCAATCGAGACAGGAGAGCCAGGCCAACAACACGCTCTTCTTCCTCTCCCGTATCCAGGCCTCCCACAGAAGAGCGGTGTTCCGCGTGTCAGGGAACCGTGTTCTCCTGGATACCATGAGGTCCAACAGCCGACGGATGTCCTCGGGGGACGGGAAGGCGAGGAGGGCTTGGGCCACGATGTAGGCGAGTTCTTCATGCCTCAGAAGCCGCTCGAGGTAGCGCCACATGGCCTGGCGCACGTCCGGGTCGCGGAGGGCCTTGTTGTCCCGGGCCAGGGTTCTCAGGGCGCCCGCGATTTCCAGGCGGAGGGATGAGGGCAACTCCTCGTCGTCAGGCACGCTGTCGAGCAGGCGGAGCAGTTCGGGCCGAATACGCTGGGGGGCCACTTTGCCCAGAAGCTCGTAGAGTATCGCCTTCATGAAACCGCTGAGGTCGGGGAGCAGGGCCAACAGGCGATCCTGATGGGGAGCAGCCACGTCCGGGAAGTCGAGGAGCGTGCTCAAAATCTCGTTCCACAGGCGAGGCGTGTTGTCCTCGGCGTTGAGCAGTGTGGCCGCTGCCTGCGCACTGCGGCGGGGAGACCGGGCTCGCATCCCCTGGAGTGCCCAGAGACGCACAGGGATTTCGGGGTGCCTCAAGTGGCGCTCGTACTCCTCAAGGGTCCAGAAGAGGTGCAGGCTCATGAGCTGTCCTCCCGTGCTCGCCAGTCTGGGTGGGCCCTGTCCGACTCCGCCGGGTGACATCACTAGCTTACCCCAATTTTCCATTTCGCGCCAAAAGGTGAGAGATGCCGGAGGTCAGGGGAAGGACGACAACGCCCCCGGCGGGCTTCAAGTCGCCGGGGGCGTTCCTCGTGCGGTGGAACAGTGGATGGCCTCGGGGCCACGGCCACGTGTGTGGCCGAGTTCGGGCTCAGGCGCGCCGGAACTCGGGGCGGCGCCGAGGGCCGCCGGAAGAGCTGCCGGAGCCGCCGCCGGTCAAGTTGTGCCAAATGGAGCGGGCCTTGCGCACGTACTTGTGAGGGTCGCTGTACTTCTTCCACGCCTTGCGGACTGCCCGCTTAACGCGGTTGCGGAAGAGGCGCTTCTGGCTCTCGTCGCGGGCCCACATGAGGAATTCGATGTCGAGCCCCTTGATTTTGGCCTCCGTGGGGTTCCGGCGGTAGGAATCGTGGTCCATGACGAGGTGCAGGTCGTGTTGGAGGCCGTACTGGAAGAGGTCCGAGCCGGGGTGGGGCGTGTAGAAGGCGGGGCTGTAGTAATCGGGATCGATGATCTTCAACATGCTGATGGTGTCCATGACCTCTTCTTCTGTCTCGGTGGGCAGGCCGAGCATGTAGTTGGCCCAGATGGTGAGGCCGTACTTGCGGCAAATCTTGGCCGCCGCGATGTTCTTCTCCCTTGTGGTGCCCTTGCGGATGAAGTTGAGCACGCGGTCGTTGCCGCTCTCGAAGCCGATGAAGTAGCCCCTGAGCCCGGCATCGGCCATGAGGGCCACCATGTCCTCGTGGTGGTAGATGATGTCGGCGCGGGATTGACAGAAGAAGGGCTGAGTGAAGCCCTCGGCCTTGTACTTCTCGCAGAACTCCATGACCCACTCGCGGTCCTCGGTCAGGCAGTCGTCGTGGAACATGAAGGAGGCGAAGTTGTACTTGTCGCGCAACATCTTGAGCTCGGCGATAACGTTGTCCACCGAACGACGGCGCGTGCCCTTGCCGAAGAGGAAGTCCTCCATGGGCTTGCAGAAGTTGCACTTGTAGCGGCATCCCCGCCCGGCGATGATGGTGACGAACGGAGGAGGCAGCTCTTCGACGAAGGGGACCTCGGGGGAGTCGAGGTCATAGCCCCATTTGCGCCACTCCTCCAGGAAGAGGTCCCGGTCGGCGAAGGGGAGCTTGTCCAAGTCCGGGTGAATGCCGATCAGACGTCGGCTCTCGGGGCGGGAGCCGGCCGCGATAGAGCGCACCAAGTTGGTGAAGGTGATCTCCCCCTCGGCAATGACGATGTAATCCACCAGCGGGTTCTCGAGCACCTCATCCGGCTCAGCCGTGGGGTGGGGGCCTCCGACGACGGTGACGGCTTGGGGCTTCACCTCTTTGATGATGGAGATGGCCTCCATGACGGGGTTGAAGTCCACGCTCATCATGGTCAGGCCGACCACGTCGGGGTCGCGCTGTTCGAAGACCTCGCGGAAATGTTCCCACCCCCGCAGGGCCCGCAAGTCGATGAGGTCCACTTCAAAGCCGGCCTCCTTCAAACAGGCCGACAGGCTGGCCAGCCCGTGGCTAATCCACCCCGAGTCCATGCCCTGCTTCAGGCTGTTGAACCCCTTGCCGGCAATGCCAGCGTAGACCAACGTCACCTTGGTTGTCATGGTGCAACCTCCTCGAGTTACTGGGCCCCCACTGCGGACTTGCCAAGCTCGCGGGCCAGCTCCTTCTTGACCTTGCGGGGGAAAATGGTGCGGAAGGCTACCCGGCTGGTGCGCGGGAAGTTGAGCCAGAAGTCCTTGCGCAAAAGGGTTCTCACGATGCGGCGCGGTCGCAAGTAGAAGCGCCGGTAAGCCTCACGCCACTTGCGCTCGACGAGCTCGGCGGTGAGTTCGCCCATCTCGTAGCGGGCTTTCCCGTCGAAGAAGACGTAATCGTCCCAGTCTTTAACCAACATGCGCCCCTTGCGCTTGACGATCTCATAGACCTTAGTGCCGGGGTAAGGGGTCATCATGGAGAAGTTGGCGATCATGGGGTCCAGCTCGATGGCGAACTGGATGGTGCGCTCCATGGTCTCCTCGGTGTCCCCCGGAAGCCCAATGATGAAGAAGCCAATGGTCTCCAGCCCCACCTCTTTGGCGTTCTGGAAAGCCTGGCGAATGGTGTCGTGATCAATGCGCTTGTCAATGGAGAGCATGATGTCGGGATCGCCGGTCTCGACGCCGAAGGCCACGCGCTTCAGGCCGGCCTCCTTGAGGTGGGAGAGCAGCTCTTTCGAGGCCAAGTTGGCACGAATGCCGTTGACGAAGATCCACGGGACGTGGTTGATCTTGCGCCGGATGAGCTCGTCGGCCAATTCGTGGAGTCGGTCCACCCGAATGTTGGCACTGTCGTCCAGGACGCCGATTTCCTGGGCGCCGTAGTCACGCACCAAGTGCTCCCACTCGTCGGCCACATTCTGGGCCGAGCGACAGCGCCACTTCTGTGGCATGATGCTCTGTGAGCAGAAGGTGCAGCGGTACGGGCACCCGCGGGATGTGAGAATGCTGAAGGAACGGGCGCCGTCCACGTGGTCGGTGGCCGGCTGGAGATTCGTGTATCGTTCCATCTTGAAGAGGTGGTAAGCGGGCCAGGGGAGATCGTCGAGGTTGGGGATTGGCGGGTGGTCTGGCTTCACGTGTATCTTGCCGTCGTTGGTGCGGTAGGTGATGCCGAAGACTGTGTCCAAGAGATGCGCCTCGGGGTCGAGCAGGTCTTCGGCGGTGAAGTCCGGATCAGCCTGTTTGGCCATGTCGATGACGTCGAGCAGTTCCACCCAGATGGCCTCCCCTTCGCCGCGGACGACGATGTCGATCTCGGGCCGCATGGCGCTCTCCTCGCTGAGCACGCTGGGGTGCGGCCCGCCGATGACGATGGGGGTACCGGGCACGACTTGCTTGATGAGCTGGGCCGTGCGCCACGCCTGTTTGACCTGGGGAGTGTTGGCGGTAATGCCCACGACATCGGGCCGGAAGTCGCGCAGCACGTCGGCCAAGGGCTCGTCCTCGACGTCGGCATCGTAGATTTTGCAGATGTCGCCCCGCCGCTCAGTGACAGCGCCAAGGTAGGCCAACCCCAGGTGGGGCGTGGTGCGCGTGTCAATGGGCAGGCGGAATTTCGGGTTGATCAGCAGAACGCGCAAGGTTCACCTCCTCGCTTCCAAGGTGTGGACGTGCCACCCCGCCTTGCTCCGGGTTGGCACACAAATGTCGCCCCGCTTCCTTAACACTTTCAGCGGGGCGACATTTCCGTCAACAGCCGACGTCACCCACAACTGCACCCGCCGGCCGTGCCGGCGCTGTCGGCCTCTTTGGTGCGGAAGGAGTGGCCACAGCCACAGGAGGCCACCGCGTTGGGGTTCTCGATGCGGAAGCCCCCGCCCATCAGATTGTCCACGTAGTCAATGTGGGAGCCCGCCAAGTAGACGGCGCTGGTGGGGTCGATAACCACGCGCACGTCCTCGGCCACCTCGATGACGTGATCGCCGGGGCGTGGCTCCTTCTCGAACGCCATGCCGTACTGGAAGCCGGCACACCCGCCGCCGGTGACGAAGACGCGCAGGGCATAGCCCTGAATGTTCTTCTGGGCCATGAGGGAACGGACCACGTTGATGGCCGCCTCGCTCATTGTCACCAACGCCTCATCCTGGTGGAATTGGACCGTCATGGCACCCCTCCTTCAGTCGTTCTTGAGCACGATGGTGCCTGTCCCTCGTGCATTCTCCTACTCTACTCACTTCCGCGTGTGCTGCAAAATCGCACGCTTTACAGCTTACAGCGGCGGAAGGTGGGTGGACACCGTTCAGCCGCCGATTTGGCTCATGCTGCGGACAAGCGGGTAGACGCCCGAGCGCAACTGGTGGCCCACGGGCTTGGCCCGCACCGCGCGGGCGAAGAGCGCCTTCAGGGCCTCCTCGCCCTCCTCCCGCAGGGCCCGGCGGAAGTCGAGCTCGTGGTCGGTCAGGAGACAGAGGCGCATCTTGCCGTCGGCCGTGAGGCGCAAGCGGTTACAACTGTCACAGTAAGGCTCGCTCACCGGGCTGATGAACCCGATCAGCCCGGCGGCGCCCGGAATGCGGTACATGCGCGCCTCGCCCACGAGGCGGCCGCCGAAGGCCGGTTCCAACGGCCCAAAGCGTTCCTCGATGCGCGCCTTTGTCTCCACGTTGGAGACGAAGCGCTCCAAGGCCACCGTTGCCTGGGGGCCCAAGGGCATGGCCTCGATGAAGCGCACGTGCCAGGGACGCTCGAGCGTGAGCGCGGCCAAGTCGGCCACATCATCGTCGTTGTACCCCCGCAGGACCACGGCGTTGAGTTTGATTGGCGTCAGGTCGGCCTCCTCGGCTGCCAGAATGCCGGCCCACACTTTTTCAAAGCGGTTGTAGAGCATGAGCCGGCTGAGGGAATCGCGGTTCACCGTGTCCAAGTGGATGTTGACCCTCGTAAGGCCGGCCCGTTTCAGGGGACGGGCCAGCTTGGGCAACAGGAGCCCGTTGGTTGTCATGGCCAGCGTGCGGATGCCTTCGATGCCGGCCAGCCGTTCCACGATTTCGATGAGGTCAGGGCGCAGGGTGGGCTCTCCCCCCGTCAGGCGAACCTTGTCGAACCCCACGGCCACGGCCGCCCGCACGATGGTTTCGATCTCCTCGGGCGTCAGCCAGTCCCCCTTCGGGGTGAAGTGGTTGCCCCGAACGGGCATACAGTACACGCAACGCAGGTTGCACTGGTCAATGAGGGAAACGCGCAGATAGTGGATGCGCCGGCCGTAGCGGTCGAACAGGCTCGTTTGACCTTGGCGCTCCTCGACGAGTTCTTCAAGCCGCACTGCCATGGTGGTGCTCCGTTCGGTTCTCCCTTACAGGGCGCACGCGCCCCCACATCCCCCGCCGTTCGGCCCGCATCCACCGGCGATGGGCGGTCGGCCTGACTTGCTCACCCACAGCTCCTTGGCGGGGATTTCCACCCGCCCTTGTTCGGTTTGGAGCGTGATGGTCTGCTTCAGGATGTTGCGCTCCACCACCTTGCCGCTGTACTTCTCGGTCACCACCCACTTGCCCACTTTGGGCATTCCGGCGCCGGCGTCCTTGTAGAACTCGTACTCGTAGGCCAGACAACAGCGCAGGCGGCCACACATGCCGGCGATCTCAGAAGGTACGAGGGGCAGATCTTGGGCCTTGGCCATTTTGATGGAAATGGGCTGAAACTCGGTCAAGAAGGCCGAACAGCAGCGCGTCTCCAAGCCGCAGGCACCAGGGCCGCCCAAGTATTTGGCCACGTCACGGGGACCTATCTGGCGGAACTCCACTTTCACCCGGAATTGTTTTTCCAGCCGGCGCCTCACGGGGGTCAGGTTCACTTTCTTCTCGGTGCCGTAGAAGAGGGTGACACGCTTGCCGTCGAAACTGTACTCGGCCTTGGCGATCTTCACCGTCAGCCCAGCCTCCACGGCAGCCATGCGGGCCTTGACCAGCACTTCCTTTTCCAAGTGGCGGTAGCGCTGGCGCCGCAGCAGATCATGGCTTGTAGCCTTGCGCACGATGGGCTTGTAGCTCTCAGGAGGGCGGCCTTCGGGCATGGGCTCTACGGTGGCCACCCACCCTAATTCAGTGCCCCGGCTCGTCTCGACCACAACGCGGTCACCCACCTTTAGAGGGTGGCCGGCTCGGTTGACGAAGTGATAAATTTTGCCCACCTTCTGAAAACGAACGCCGTAGACCTGCTGTGACGGCGCCATGAGCTCTGTCGCACCTCCGGCCGGAGTTTTCCAACGTGGGCTTATCATACATCAGGTTCGGGGAAAAATCAAATCCGTTATGCGTTCAGGACAGAACGCCCGTGAGGCAAGCGCCCGGACACAAGAGGGGACGAGGAAATTCAGCGGGTCGCCTTGGCCGCAGGGAGTGGCGTGGGTGGAGGATCAGCGGGCCACGTCACAGCCTGGCCGGTTTTTTTAGGGTCCAGTTCCCACCAAGTAGCGGGCCACCCAGGGCCGATAGTTGCTCCAGAAGACATCGTGGTAGATCACTTGGCCGCTGGTGTTGTCGCGCACAATGCGCTCCACCTTCACCTTGGCGCCATCCTGGGCCCAGTCCACTTGCTTGACCACGCCGGCCGGCAGCGACGGATCCTCTTCGTAGACGGGCTCACCGTGGGGGGTGGTTTCCAACACTTGAGGGCCGATCATCTCCACTGTGCGCCCCGTATCCGGCCCGTAGAGCACGAAGCGGAGGCGTTTGGCCTCCATGTCGAGTTCACGCTGGAGGAGATAGTAATTGTCCGTGTCGTTGCGGAACTTGAAGTCCACATAGGGGGAGAAGACGGTGGCATCGAGGCCAATGGGAGGCTCGTAGTAGCGAACCCGGTAGCCGTGGGCTCGCCGCTCGGTGATCTGGAACCCGGCGAAGAAGGCCGCCCGGAAGAGGGTGGTGGAGACCTGGCAGATGCCCCCGCCGATGCCCACGGCCGTGCGGTTGCCGAGGATGATGTAGCTCTCCTCGTAGCCCGTGGCGTCGAGGATGTCGCCGAGATAGGCGTTGAAACTCACCTCGGTGTGGGGCGGAATGACGATGCCGTGAAAGCGGGCCGAGGAGACGGCGATGTTCTGTTCACGGGCCGGCGGGGAGCCGCCAAAGGTGCTCTCGCCCACGGCCACCACGTTGCTCACGTCGAGGCGCCCTGCGTCGGCGGTGGAGACGGCCGGTTTGGTCACGCGCAGGGGCACGGACGCTGCCGGGCGCCCATTCTGCCAGGCGTCGGCCAGGGCCCGCAGGGTGGCTTCGGGTTCCACAGTCAGGCCCGGCTGGCTCACGATGAGAGGGCGCAGCGCGCCTGTGTCGGCATCGTACTCGAAGCGGGCGTCCCGCGCCGGCCGGTTCAGGCGCCGGGCCAGGGTCGCCACGTCATCCCGCAAGGGGGAGAGGTCGGCCCGAACGTCCCACGTGCGCCGGCCGTCTTCGGACTCCACGGGAACGAAGCGCAGCGTTCGGCTCAGGGTGGCCCGGCGAAAGGCCCACGTCAGGGGAAGGTCTACACGCTCGACGGTCTCCCCTTGGGCCACCCACGTGGGCACCAGCGCCTGCAAACGAGGGTTCGTCTCCAGCAGGTGGCGCACACGTGCCACGGCGGGCTCGGCCGAGAGAATGGCGGGCGGGCGCTCGACCACGACGAGCTCCACTTCGCCCCCATCGCCGCGGAGGGCGAGGGCACGAAGGCGCTGCAGGCTCGCCTCGATGTCAAGCGTGCGCCCCGGCACGGACGGGCGTGCTGAGGCATCCAAGCCCACAAGGAGCACGCGGGCCTCCTCGGGGTTGCGGTGCACCTCGCGGGCAATGTGTGAGAGGAGCGCAAGGCCGGCACGGGCGTCAAAGCTGTGCGCCACGGGGAGATCATACCCGCCCCTGAGCAGGGCCCACCAGATGAGCGGGCGGCGCCAGATGGGCTCATCCCGGCCCACGCCATACGCACGGGCCACGGTGGCCTCCACGTGCGGCCGATAGCCCACGTCGCCCAGCGTGAAGGCCCACTCGCGCTCGGCCGCGCGCAACACCACGGGACGGCTCTCCCGCTCGCGAAGGCGCCGTTGCAACACGGCCTCGGCCTCCTGCGGCGAGAGTCCTCCCAGCGGCACGCCTTCCACAGTCACGCCGGGGTAGATGCGGCCGGAATAGGCCGTGCTCGTCGCCCACACGGCCACGGCGACGAGCACGACGGCGGCCAAAAGCCATGCTCCCCACAGGCCCAGCCAGCTCCCCGGCCGGCGCACCACCGCATTTGGCCGTGCCACAGGCCACACGTGTACCTGTTGAGCCATGTGCGCGCTCCCCTTTCTCGCACGACTATTCGGAATGTTTTGTCCGCGGCTCGGCGCAGGTCATTTTGGTTTTCCTCGCCTGTGATGGGGAGATGAACGTTGTACGGATTGTGGCACATTGAGTGCCGGGCGTCAAGGGGAATCGCCGAGCGCCGTGCTCTCGGCCCGCGCGGCCGTCAGCCGAACGGCAGTGAAGGCGTCGCCCGTGACGGAGAAGGCCGCCCAGTAGAAGGGGTGTGCCGTGGCCGGGTCGCGCAGGCGGCGGCGCTGCACGCGGGCCAAGGCCTCGGCCGGGGAGGCGCCGGCCAGCAGGTGAGCGTACAAGTCCACCATGAAGGTCTTCGTGGTGCGATCTTCGATGCGCCACAGGCTGAGGAGCAGGGATTGGGCCCCGGCGTGGAGACATGCCCGGCTCAGCCCCATGATTTCGTCCCCGGGGTGGACAACGCCCAATCCCGTCTCGCAAGCGCTCAGGACCAGCAGGTCGGCGGGCATGGAAGCCCCGAAGAGGTCCAATGTGGTCAGGGGGCCGTCGGCCAAGTAGATGGCCGAGAAGAGGGGCGCGTCGGCGCGGAAGACGCTGTGTGCGGCCACGTGGATGAGGGGGCGCCACGTGTCGCCCCTGGTGAGCCGTTCGCCCAGGGCCTCCTCTTCCAGGTAGCACTCTCCCCAGACGAGCTCGGCCACGTCACGGGCCTCCTCCACGGCCACGGGCAACATGCCGTGGTGGCTGTGCCCCAGGATCAAGGGTGTTCCTTCCGACGTGTGCCTGTTTCGGGCCCGCAGGAGGGGCAACAGGCCACTGCTGGGCAGCCTGGCAACAGCACACTCCTCCACGAGATACTGCCCGCTCCGCCGGTTGTACAGGGAGGAGAAGGGGAGATAGTGAAGCACGCTGTGGGGCACCACGTAGAGACGCGAACGGCCCGAGAGGTGCTCGTGCAACGGGGCGAAGAGCATGTCGTACAAGTGGGCCAACACGCGCTGCGCGGCCCCCAAGCGTGCCCGGCCGGAGGAGGCCATGTGGCCCATGAGAAGGCGCCACCGTCCCATCAGGTGGCGCACCTGGGTGACGGTGCAGAGCTCCTGGGCGTGGAGGTGCTCCTCACTGACTACGAACGCCCACAGCCGGCCGTCAACGGCGAAATACTCCACCAACAACGTGTCCGGCGGCAAACAGGCGCGCACGTCCTCGGCGGACACGTCTGCCAAGGAGGGCGTCAGGCCATGTGTGGAAGTACGACGCACTTGGAACTCCCGGAAGAGAGCACGCAGGCGGGCCTCGCACTGTTGGGCCTCGGCGAGGAATGCCTTGCGCCGCTGTGGGTCCAAGGCGAACTCGGAGTCGGGCTTGGTGCGCATGGGGATGTAGAGGGCCCTGCGCTGAAGCCAGCGCCACCGTTCGCGGAGATGGTGGATCTCCTCCACGATCTCTTGATCGTGGGGATCGGCTGCTTGGAAGCGCAGGCTGTGCTCTTCTCCCAGCAAGTCGAGGAGGGCGCGCGACTTGACGTACTGGACGAGCCGAAAGGCCGTCTCGGGCGTGCCGGCATCCAGCTCCAGGGCGATGGCCTGTTCGTAGATCTTCAGCTTGTCGGCCAGGAAAGGCACTCGCAACTCGACGGCCACGCTGCCGCGCAACTCCTCGATGGCCTGAATGGCCTGTTGGAAGCGCGCACGGGCCGCCTCCACGTGTCCCACGCGCTGCTCCAAACGGGCCAGTCCATAACAGGCGGGATAGATCAACATGGCCAACTGCTCCCGCCGGCCAATGCGCAACACGTCTCTGTAGAGGCGCCGGGCCATCTCCGGCCAGTTGCGCTGTTCGGCCATGAGCCCCTGCACGAGCAACGCTTGGGCCCGTTCAAGGGGCAAGTCGAGCTGTTCAAAATAGTACTGGGCCGCTTCTGCGGCCAGTGTGGCCTCGAAGAGGCTGTCGGTGGCCAGGAAGACGTAGGCCAGCTCCAAGTAGACTTGGCCCAGCCACTCCTCGTTGTTGTGGGCCTTGAAGATCATTGCGGCCTGTTCCAAGTCGTTGGCCGCTTGCAAAAGTCGCCCCATGTGCCGGCGGGCTTTGGAGCGGTACAAGTAAGCCAGGGCCACCTCGTGGTCCATGCCGGTCTTCAAGCTGTACTCGATGATGTGGGAAGCCGCCTGCTCCACCGTCTCCACGTCGTTGAGGGCCAGCAGGCACCGGGTCTCGAAGAGGCGAGCTATGACTGCATCTCGCTCCAGGTGGCTGGCCTCGAAGATGCGGCGCGCTTCCTGAAAGTAGGCCAGAGCATCGTTGTACGCGCCCTTGTAGAAGTAGATGAGCCCCAAGCTGTCCTTCGCACGCGCCACCCGCGCCGGCTGCTTCATGATCTGCTCGGCAATGCGAAGGGCCTCTTGGGCGGCTTGGATGGCCTCTTGGAAGGCGTTCATGTGGACGTAGATAATGGAACTGTTGAGCTGGAGGCGGAAGAGGCGGCTGTAATACTCAGAGGTGTCGGGCACGTAGCGGTCCAAGATGCGCTTGTGTTCGTCCTGGAGGGCGAGGGCGCGATTGAGGTCTCCCCGACGCCGACAGACGATGGCCAAGTTGTTGAGCACTCCCATGTAGGCCGGCCAGTTCTCGGCCTCCTTGGCCTCGCGGGAGACAGCCTCACCAACGGCTATGGCCTCGTCGAAGCGCCCCAGAAGACCGAGGACGTAGACCTGAGCCATGCGGATGCGGCGGGCGTGTTCCTGGGCGCCACACGCGGAGGCCACGTTCAGGGCCTCCTCGAACGTCTCCAGCGCCTCCTGGTATCGGCCTTGGGCGAAGCCGTACACGTTTCCCAAGGCCATCAGGCCCAGGAGCCTGTGGAAGGGACGCCGGGTCAGCTCGGCGGCGAGGAGAATGCTCTGGGCCAACTCCAAGGCCCGCCTGGCGTCCTCCTGGAGATAGCGTTCGGAGATGCGGGCCTTCATCCCCTCGAAAAAAGCGTCGCTGAGAGCATCGGCGTGGGCTTCAAACCACCGGCGGAACTCTGCGGGGGAACACGCTTCCCACTGTTCCAGCAACACCTCGGGGGAGGGCATCGCCGGCGCTCCTCGAACGACGAGCTCTACTGTTGGCCGTTGCCCACGACTAAGTTCTCGATGACGACGACCCCTTCATCGGTCTCGATCTCGATCATGTAGGTGCCGGGAGTCACGTGGGCGAAGACAAATGTGTCCAGATCATCAACCTGTGTTGTGGCCACTTCCAGGTCGGGAGGTTGCTCCAAACGCACATGCATTCCTTCAAAGTGTCCGATGTCCTCGGCCTCACTCAAGATTAACCCAAAGATGGTGTAGTTGGCCGGCGACTCCCGCTCCAAGTCGAGGGTCACGCGAATCGGGCCCACTTGGTACTGCCGGCCGCTGCTCGGCGCGCCCCGCAGCGCGAAGGCGGTGGGCAACGTTGCCGCCTCTCCGCCCATCAGCGTGGCCACCATGCGGCGCACTTTCCGCTTGGCCACGGCAAGCGTGCTCTCCTGAATGTCGAAGCTGAGCATCTCTCGCGCCAAGGCGGCCTCTTCACGGCAATGGGGGCACACAGTAACGTGGCGTTGCACCTGTTGAGCCTCCTGTGCCGCCAACAGGCCCGCCGCCCACTCGCTGAGCTTCAGGGAGTTGGGGCAAGACATTCGCCACAGCATCCGGATGAGGATGGCCTCTTCCCTGGCCAAGTCGGCCGCCCGCCGCCGGCAGAGGGCGCATTTGGCCACGTGCTCCTCCACGTGGGGCGGCGCCTCGCCGGCCAGGAGCTCTTCCAGTACCCGTTCATCGACATGTGCGCTCATAGCACCTTCTCCTTCTTCCTTCTCCACTTCTTGCTCTGCCCGCACATTTTCCGGGTCACATCACCACTTCTGTGGGGAATATGGTGGGAAGAGATGGAGTTGAAAGGGTGTTCCGCACCTGACACCTGTGCCGTTCCCAAACTCCTCCTGAGGGTCAACGTACCCGTGTTGAACAGCAGGCTGGGTGGAGTTGAATCACTTACTCTGTATAAACGCGCGGCCGGCCTTTTTTGGCTCACTCGTTCAACCACCGTTCCAGGATCTTGGAGCGCCGCAGGCGGTTGAGCACGTTGCGCTTCGTTTGGTACACGAGCTCCACGGAGGGAAAGGTCTCCGGGTAGGCCGCTTGGATCTGTCGGGGTTTCATGCCGAGGACGAAGTAGCTGAAGACCACCTTCTCTTCAGCCTCGTTCGTCAACAGGGCGAGGACTTCTTGCCAGAAGCGCTGGCGGGTGATGTCGTCCAAGACCGCTTGTTCCACGTCATGATGGTCGGCCATCCCCCCCAGGACGGTTTCGTAGGCGGTGAGCCGGTTCTCGTGCTTGCGCCGGCGGGCCATGTCCATGACTACGCTGCCGGCACAGAGGCGCAGGTATTGCAGCACCGCTTCGAGGGAGGCGAAACGTTGAAACTTGGAGGCCGGCACCGACTGCCAGAATTTGGTAAACGTCAAGTTCACCAGTTCCTCCAAGTCGCTCTGGCCGGCCTGAAAGCCGCTGCTCTGGCGAATCCACCCGCTCACGAGGGCGTGGTACTGCTCGTAGAGAATGTGCCAGGCGTGTTGATTGTGGTACAGGATGGCCCGCCGGAAGAGCTCGAAGCAGAAGCGGTTGTCAGCCGGTTCGCGCCGGAAGAAGCGCTCCCGCTCCTCAGCACACCGTTTGGCCAGCACGTCGTTGGACAGATGAGTGACCGGCTTGTCTCCTCCGTTGTTGTGCATAGGCGGGCCCTGCTCTCTCCCCAACTGCCCCACCGCACGCGGGCACGTTCACCTTGGGACCATCTCGTTCCACGTCCGAGGGAATAGTCACATCTTAACACAATCGGCCGGCATTGCCAAAGGGACCTTTGGCCTTTCGGCTCACGCCGGCGCGTCTGGCAGGAGGGGTGTTCGCAACCCCTTCAGGGAGGGATGATGTACACGAGCCCGGCCAGCTCCCCGCGCGGCGGCACGTGAACCTCGTACACGCGGCCCCGAGGGTAGGCCCGCCGCACCAGCTCCAGCTCTGCGGCCCGCTCGGGGGCAAAGAGGAAGACAGCCCCTTCGCCCTCCGGCACCAAGCCCTCCGGGGGCACGGTGATCGGGTCCACGATGTCGGTCGCCCGAGCTCCGGGCACCAACAGGCTGAAGGTGGGAAACGTCGAGAAGAACCAGGGCGCACCGACGACATAGACACGGTGTGCGGACACCAGAGGGCGCAGCACGGGGGCCACGTGCATGGCCAGTTTGGCCACCGGTCCCCCGTACTGTGCTGAGGGGACGTACTGGAAAAAGTAGAGGCGCACGTTGACCAGGCCGAAAAGGAGCACCCCGGCCAACAAGATGGGGAGGGCCGGCACGTCATCCCGGAACCGGCGGACCAGCAGGGCCAGTCGCCAGAGGGCGAGGGCGATGAAGAAGGTCACCGGCACGCTAAGGGTGACCAAGCGTTGGCTGGAGGGCGGTCCCTGGGTGAGCACGCCGCCGAAGATCACCCCGGCCCACCACCAGGCCACGAAGGGGAAGAGGCGTCGGTCGGTCGGGGGGACCACCAGGCGGAACATGGCGTAGAGCAGGCCGGCGACGAAGAGCACCCCGAACAGGGGGTCGAGCAGCGGGCGGGGGAGGCCGTAGAAGGGGGAGCGGTCTGGGTAGATGAGGAAGCCCAAGAGGGTCCGTTGAAACTGGTTCCACAGGATGGGCAACGCTCCCTGCCCGCGGGCCGCCATCTCCTGCGCCAGCCAGCCGCTCTGGAAAATGCCGACCTGGTTGATGCGCCCGTTGAACTCGTCGGGGAAACGGTAGGCGAACTGGAGCATGGGCGCGGCCACAATGATGAAGCTGCCCACGGCGCTCAACAGGCCAACGCGCTGCTCGGCCCAGAAGCGCTGCCCCCTTCCGGCCCAGTGGTAGAGGAGCACGAGCAGGGCCACGACCATGACCAGCCGTCCCCCCGTGTAGCCGTAGAGCGCTCCGGCTGCGGCCGCGCCGGCCAACACCCAGTCCAGGGGGCTGCGCCTGTCGAGCGCCCGCATGAGCCACAACAGCGCCAGCCCCATGAAGAGGGGGTCGGCGATGTTGTTCAGGTTGAGGCGCGAGTAGTGGACGTGCAGGTGATAGGTGGCCAACAGCGCCGCGGTCACCATGCCCAAGTACCCGCCCTTCAGCCGGCTCACCAGCCAGAAGGTGACCAGGACGGAGAGAGTCCCGACAAGTGCCCACGGGAGCCGCAAGCTCACGGCGGACACCCCGAACAGGCGCACGCTCAGGGCCGTGTAGAAGAAGGTCATGGTGGGCTGGGAAAGCCATCCCGTCATGAAGGGGTTGCGCAGCTCACCCCGGAGGACGCGGAGGGTTTCTTGGGCAAAGGTGGCTTCGTCGCCGGCCAGCGTGGCCGGTGCCCGCTCCAACCCCCACGTGCGCAGCACTAGGGCAGTCCCTACAATGGCCACAAGCATGAAGACATTGGTCCGGTTCACCTCCCACCAAATGCTCCAGTCGTGGCGCGGGCGAGGGCGCGGGGGGGCGACGGCCAACACGTAGAAGAGGAAGGCGATCACCCAGGTGGCGGTGACGGCGGTGAAATCGTCCGACGGGGCCATGTGAGGCAGACGGCGCAGGACGGAGGCTAAGAGCACAAAGGCTCCCGTGAAGGCGACACCGCGCCAGGGGCGCTCCGTGAGCCCCTCCCAGATCACGGCCGGCAGCGAAGTCTGGCGGGCCACAGTGGTGTTGCTTGCCGAGCGAAAGGCCAACGCCAGCACTCCCCCGGCCGACAAGGCGAGGATCACGAGATCCCGCGTGCTCCCCGGTCCGCGGCCGAGGCTCAGGGCCGCCAACACGCCCACGCCGGCGGCCACCCCTCCCCATGCCAGGGCGACGGCCACCTGTCTGCGTCCTCTCAAACGCTCACCCATTCCCTCAACTTCGAGATCCACCCGTGTGGGCCGGCCTCCGGTGGCGGGGATGGAAGAAGGGCCTGCCGGTCCTCATCACTCGACACACCCACGACGACCACGTGTGATTATACCCCGGCTCCCGATTTCGGGGAAAACGGGCCAGCCGTCCACGCAGGGCCTGACAACGTTGATCGGTCCGGGAAAGCCTCATGTGGGAGGAGCGACGTCAGTGAAGGCTCGCCCAGGCCGCCTTCGCCGCCCGCCACGCGGCCACGGCCAGCGCCCCGAGGCTCAGGGCCACGGCCACCCACTTCATCGCGGTGAAGGCGGCGGCCACCCAAGCCAACGCCGGCGAGAACTTGGGGTACCGCCAGAGCATGGCGGCCACGCTCACGTTTTCCATCACGTCGAGGGCACCGGCCACCAGGGGAACCAGGTACAGCGGCCACCCACACGCCACGTCGGGGTCGCCTGCACGCCGGCACAGCCACGCCACGGCCAGGCTCAGGAAGAGCGCATACGCGAGGGGGAAGGCCATGTCGGCCGTCAGCGCCCCTGTGCGGTAGGTGGCTCGTCCGGCCTCACCGTAAGCGGCGAGGGCCGCATACGCTTGGGCAGGCGTGTAGAAGGGGCGCACGTCGAGCGGGCCCACGCCGCCCGAAAGGGCCCGCAGGCGCGCGCTGCCGGCGGGCAACACCACGCCCCCCAACAGCGCGCTCACGGCCATGAAGAACAGCACCACCCGGCCCCTCGCGCGGCTCTGGAGGTGTGCCACCACTGCCCACATCACTCCCCTCGGGCCTGCCATGATGCCTCCCCCTCTTGTCCTTCACCGGGACGAGGGCATTGCCGAACCTGAGATCGCCTCGCCCCAGGAGAACGTTGAGGGCGGCCTGAAAGGCCGCCCTGCGTTGACGCCCACCTTGTATCTTCATCACCTCACAGCGCCGCGCCGCAGTGCAAGCAGAACTTGGAATTCTCGGGCAAGAACTCGGTGCCGCACACCCCGCAGCGCTTCATGAGAGGACCGAAGGGAAAGCGGGGGTCCATGCCCTCGCCAATGCGGTCGCGAATCTCCTTCATGCGGGCGGGCCGGCGCTCCTTGAAGGCCCACAGCCCCTCGCTCGGCTCCACCCCGCCGATGTTGAGGGAAAACCACGCCTTAGCGTGCTCCCACGTGAGGCGCCAGATGAGATCGCGCCACCAGTTGAGGTGGACTTTGAAATACCAGAGGCTGGAGGGCGACAGGCTCAACATGCGGTCCAGGAACTCGCGGACTTTGTCGTCGAGCTCGTCGGGCGGGACGACGGCGTTCACTACGCCCCACTCGAGGGCTGTTTGGGCGTCGATCTCGGTGCTCAGCATGACAATCTCGGCCGTGCGCTTCACGCCGATGTGGAGCGGCAGCCACTGGGACAGGCCGCCGACGGAGGTCATGCCCACGCGGGGCCCCGGGGAGATGAAGCGGGCGTTGTCGCTGGCGATGGCCAAGTCACAGGCCGCCACGAACTCGAAACCACCTCCGGCCACCGCGCCGTTTACCCGGGCAATCACCGGCTTGCCGCAGTGCATGATCATGTCGAAGACGCGCCCGTAGATCTCCCCCCACTTCCAAAAGTCGGAGGACTTGCGCGTGTACTCCTCGGCGTACTCGTGGACGTTGCCACCCGTGCAGAACGCCTTGTCCCCCACGCCGGTGAGCACGATGAACTGAATGTCATCGTCCCACATGGCTTCCTCGATGGCGCTCACCATCTCGCGCAGGGTGGTCAGCGTGTAGGAGTTGTACTCGTGGGGGCGGTTGATGGCCAAGAGGGCCGTGTGGTCGTGCCACGTCCGGTCGAAGACGATCTCCGTGTAGGTCTGCATGGATTGTTTCCTCCTCGACATGATGAGTTTGGGGAGCCGTTCCGAATCCTGCCTGTTCACATCACACCGGCAACAGGAAGAGGGCCGGGCACACGCGCCTCTTCCCGTCCGCTCTCACAGGCCAAAGGCACGACCGACTAGGCAAACTCGTGAAATGTATCACATGTACCGGACAAAGAAAAACGGCTGCCCCCCTCATCAGTGTACAGAGTGTATATCAATGTGGTGTGGCGTGCAAATTCGCAGGCTCCGCCCTTAGGCGGCCCAACGTGCATCCCCCTAACGGAGCAACCCGTCTCATGCACAGGCTTGGAACTGCAAATATTTGCACATACAAGGTCTTGTGATACACTTCCCCCGGCCACGTCGGAAACGTGGTCGGGGCCGGGGACACAAGGGCGTGTTTCCCCAGCCCGCCTTCCGCGCGAATTTCGGTTCCAGGAGGCACCCCGTGAGTTGCTACCACCAGGCGTCGGAAGTCATTCGCTCGGCCGGATATCGCCTCACGCCCCAGCGGCTTTTCATCTTGGAGGCCGTGTACCACTTGGGCGGACACGTAACTGCCGAACAAGTCTTGGCCTACGTGCAAAAGAGCTCCCCTTACGTGGACCTCTCGACGGTCTACCGCACCTTGGAGCTGCTCGTCTCCTTGGGGCTCATCCGGCGCTTCAGCGCCCCCAACCGCCCGAACGAATATGAAGTGGCCACGGCCGAGCCCCACCACCACCTCGTCTGCTTGCGCTGTGGCCGCGTGGAGGCCGTCCCGGCCGAACCCCTGAGCACAGTCCTGCGGGAGATCGTGGCCGCTCACGGCTTCACGCCCGACGAAACCCACTTGGCCATTCACGGCCTTTGCGCCGAATGCCACGCACAGGAGAGAAGTCATGAGGCATAAAACAGTGCTCGTTTTCACCGCGTTGGCCCTCGCACTCATCGCCGCCGGGTGTGGCGGTTCTGGGGAGCCCGGCAGCCCGGCGAACCAACGGCTCCTCGTGGTCACCACGGTCTCGCCCATCACCAACATTGTCTACAACGTGGGCGGGCAGGCCATCGAGGTGGTGGGCATTATTCCCGAGGGAGTGGACTCTCACACCTTCGAGCCCAGCCCTTCGGACGTGAGCCGGATCGCCCAAGCCGATCTCATCGTCCTCAACGGCCTCAACCTGGAACTGCCGGCCCTCCGGCTGGCCGAGAAGAACAAGCGGGAGGACGCGGAAATGCTGTTGCTCGGCGAGCAGACGATCACGCCCGACCAATACGTGTACGACTTTTCCTTTCCGCGCGAGGCCGGCGACCCCAACCCCCACCTGTGGCTCAACCCCATCTACGCCCTGCGGTACGCCGAGCTGGCGCGCGACGCCCTGATCGAACGGGACCCGGCCAACGCGGAGACCTACCGGGCCAACTACGCGGCCTTCGAGGCGCGCATCCAAGAGCTTGACGAGCGCATCCGCCGCACGGTGGAGAGCATCCCGCCCGGCAACCGCAAGCTGCTCACCTACCACGACTCGTGGGCCTACTTTGCACCCCGCTACGGCATGGAGGTCATTGGTGCCATCCAGCCGGCCGACTTCTCGGAGCCCTCGGCCCAAGAGGTAGCCAAGCTCATCGAGCAGATTCGCTCCACGGGCGTGCCGGCCATCTTCGGCTCCGAGGTCTTCCCCTCCACGGTGCTGGAGCAGATCGCCCGGGAGACAGGCGCCCGCTACGTGGACGACCTGCGGGACGACGACCTGCCCGGCGAGGCCGGCGACCCGCTTCACTCCTACTTTGGCCTCATGGTCGAGAACCTGCGCATCATGGCCGAGTCCTTGGGCGGAGACCCGAGTCTCATTGCCGACTTCGACGCGAGCAATGTGCCCGGGCCGGACACCAACGTGCGCTACGGGCGCTGAAGGAGGCGAACAGTGAGCCGGCACGCGCCGCTCGTCCACTTGGAAAATGTGTGGTTCGGCTATGGCAAAAGGCCCGTGCTGCGGGCCATCTCCCTCGAGCTCCGGCCGGGGCAGTTCGCTGCCCTCGTGGGCCCCAGCGGCGCCGGGAAGACTACTCTCCTGCGCTTGCTCCTCGGCCTGCTGCGGCCCACACGCGGCCGCGTGCTGGTCGGCGGCCAGCCGGTGGAGGGCCGGCCAACCATGCCCGTGGGATACGTGCCCCAGCTCAACGCCATCGATTGGACGTTCCCGGTCACCGTCGAGCAGGTGGTGCTCATGGGGCGCCTCCGACATGCGCCCTACTGGCCGTGGTACCGCCGGCAGGACCACGAGCGCATGGTCGAGCTCCTCGAACAGCTCGGCATCGCCCACTTGCGGGGGCGTCACATTCGGGAGCTCTCGGGCGGGCAGCAGCAGCGAGTCTTCCTCGCCCGCGCCCTCATGGCCGACCCCGAACTGCTCATTCTGGACGAGCCCACCTCCGGCGTGGACATGCACACGGCCGAACAGGTGTTGCACCTGCTGGCCGAGCTCAACCGCCAGGGCAAGACGATTCTCATCTCCACCCACGACTTGAACACGGCTGCTGCCCACGTGCCCTGGATGTTCTGCCTCAACGGGGAGCTGGTGGCCCAAGGGCCACCCGAACAGGTGCTGGTGGAGGAGATCCTCAACCGCACGTACCGGGCTGACATGGTGGTCGTCCACCACAACGGGCTGAGACTGGTCTACCAGAAGCCCCACGGCCACTCGTACCACGATCTGCTGGCGGACAAGGTGCCCCCATGACAGAACTGTGGCGTCCCTTCGCCTTCGAGTTCTTCCGCAACGGGTTCCTGGCGGCCACCTTGGCCGGCGGGCTCTGCGGGCTGCTCGGCGTCTTCATCGTGCTGCGCGGCATGAGCTACATCGGCCACGGCCTGGCCCACGCCATCTTCGGCGGTGCCGTCGTGGCCTTCATGATGCAGTGGAACTTCTACGTGGGCGCCGGCCTGTGGGGCTTTCTGGCCGCGGTGCTCATCAACGAGATGGCACGCCGAACGACCATCAAGGCCGACGCGGTGATTGGCGTCGTCACTACGGCCAGCTTCGCCGTGGGGGTGGCCATCATTAGTCGATACCGCCGTTTCACCCGTTCCTTCGACGCCGCCCTCTTCGGCAACGTGCTGGGGGTTTCCCCCCAAGACGTGGTGGTGGTCGCCGGGGTGACCGTGTTGGTGACGCTGATGATCCTGGCCTTCTACAAACACCTGCTCTTCACCACCTTCGACGCCGAAACCGCGCACGTCTACGGGGTGCGCACGACGTGGGTGGAGACCCTCTTCGCCCTCCTGCTGGCGGCCACGCTGATCGCCTCCCTCCAGATTCTCGGCGTGACCCTCATCGCGGCCGCCCTGGTCATTCCGGCCATCACGGCCAGACTGCTCACCGACGCCTTCGACCGCCTGATGCTCCTCTCGGCCCTGATCGGCGCCGGCACCGGGGCGCTGGGGATGTTGGTCAGCTTCTACGCCGACGCCGCCTCGGGGGCCACCATCGTGCTCGTCCAGGCCGCGGGCTTTGGCCTGGCCTTGGCCTGGCGAGGGCTGCGCGCCCGCGCGGCGTGAAAGGGGTGCCACAGTACTTTGGCCCCATCCCCTTAGCCCCAACGTACTATGCACTTTTTCCCCGGGGTGTGTTACCCTACAATTGAAGTCCATATATCTTGAAAGACGGATCTTCCGAAAGGGCAATCCTGTCGAAAGGCAGGTGCGCAAAGCCGAGGGCCTACGGCGTGTGTCACACACGCTAGGGCGGCCGGGCTGCCGAAGGGATCCGCTGTTTGTTGTTTGCACGCAGACAGGCTTCGGATCGTGAACTGTGCCCGGCGCGCCGGGCACAGTTTTTTTGTGGACCGGTATCCCCTCACCTGACACTTCACCGGACTGCTGTCACACCAAGGTATCAATGCACGTCACAAAAACCATCATAACAGGGGTATCGGGGTGGCCTTTTCAACGTTGAAAGTGTCACCCTCGCCGACGATCAACCGTTCAACACAGAGGAGGGTGGAGCAATGTCCCATCACAGACGTGCTTTTCGGTGGCTAACCCTGGTTCTCTTCCTCGCCGTTCTCCTGGGCATTACTTTCTCCTCGCCAGTCGCCACATCCCCCGTCGAGGTCATCGTGCAGGCGCAGAGCAGCGAGGCGGCCGCCCAATTGGTTGCTGCCTACGGCGGCACTGTTCTCCGCCCTCTCTCCATCATCGACAGCGTGGCCGCTCGCGTGACCGCCGACACGGTGACGCGCCTCCGCCGCGATCCGGCTGTACGCGCCGTGTGGCCCAACCGCAAGGTGCAGGTGACCTCCCAGCCCGACCGCCGCGCGCGGCGCACGCTGCCCGAAGGCCACTATGCGTCTGCCGCTGCCGGGGTGAACGAAATCCACGAGCAAGGCATCACCGGCCGTGGGGTGACCGTGGCCTTGGTGGACACGGGCATGCCCTTTACCCCCAAGCTCAAGCGCGGCCGGGGCGGGCGGCCTGCCGGCGCGCCCCAGGACGGCAGCCTCTTCTACAAGGACCGCCGCACGGGCCGGTTCGTGCTCTACAAGGACTTCATCGACCCCAACGCCAAGAAGAGCCAGGACCCCTTCGGCCACGGCACGCACGTGCTCGGCATCATCGCCGACAGCACCCCGGCTGAAGAGGAGGATGGTGGCACGGTCTACGCCGGCGTGGCGCCGGGCGTGAACTTGGTGGTGGCCCGTGCCCTCGGCGCGGACGGGAGCGGCACCTACGCGGACGTGATCGCGGCCATCGATTGGATCGTGAGCATCCGCGATGTCTACGGCATCGACGTGCTCAACCTCTCCCTCTACGCGCCCGTCGAAGTGCCCTACTGGGTTGACCCCTTGGGCCAGGCGGTGATGCGCGCGTGGCAGGCCGGGCTGGTGGTCGTCGTGGCCGCCGGCAACGACGGGCCCACGCCGGCCAGCGTGGGCGTGCCCGGCAACGTGCCCTACGTGATCACCGTGGGCGCGTACAAGGAAGCGCGCTTCACCGACTCGGGCGCCGACGAGTTGGCCGACTTCTCCGCCCGTGGCCCGACGGAGTCCCGCTTCGTGAAGCCCGACGTGCTGGCCCCCGGCTGGAAGATCACCGGCCCCATGCCCATGAAGTCGGCGTTGGCCCAGCGCTTCTTGGGCAACGATGACGACGGCGACGATGATGATGGTGAGGGCCACGATGACGACGACGATGACGACGTGCCCGTGGTCCGCTGGGGCCGCGAGAAGATCGGGTACTTCCAGCTCAGCGGCACCTCGATGGCCGCCGCCCAGGTCTCCGGCCTGGTGGCCCTCATGTTGGAGCAGAACCCCGACCTGACCAACGACGAGGTGAAGGCCCGCCTCCAGGACACGGCTGCCCTGGCCGTCGATGAGACGGGCAACCGCGCCATCTACACCATCTGGGAGCAGGGCGCCGGCAAAGTCCAAGCGTGGGACGCCGTCTTCGCCGACGTGGAACGCCGCTCGGCCAACAACGGCCTGGACATCAACGCCGACCTGGACGTGACCGCCTCCGGCACCCACTACGAGGGCTACACCGAGTACGACCAGGACGCCGGCCTCTTCTACATCAGCGACGCCCCGCCCCTGCCGGAGAATTACTTCGTGTGGGATGGAAGTACATGGGTGTGGGCTGGTGACACATGGGTCTGGGCTGGTGGCAAGTGGGTGTGGGCTGGTGACACATGGGTGTGGGCTGGTGGCACATGGGTCTGGGCTGGCAGCACATGGGTGTGGGCTGGTGGCACATGGGTCTGGGCTGGTGACACATGGGTCTGGGCCGGCACTGGCAAGTGGGCATGGAGTGGCAGCACATGGGTCTGGGCTGGCGGCCCCCTGGAGAGCGTGACGGTCACCGTGGGCATCCTGCCCTGAGCAAGGGGGTCCCGGGGCGCCACGTGTTTCAGCGCACGCGCAATTGTCGTCCAGGTGCCACCTCTCACATGAGCCGTGCCGTGCACCGGGCGGGGGCTTGCACTCCCCGCCCGGTGCGTTTGTCTGCTCGGGCTGATTGCCACCTGAACGCACATATCGGTTCGTTGAAAAACTTCAGGGCACCGGTGTCCCGCTTGCTCCTCCTCCCCCACCTGTGCTACAATAGCGGGGCGCCCATCCCCTTGTGGCGGCCGTTCGCCCCCCACCAGGTGCAAACGCGAAGAGCTCCGGCGGCCGGTCGGGAGGTGCCCGAGGGCTTGTGAACTCGAACCGATTGCCTGGTGCTCTATGGCCTTTGAACACCCACCCTATCTGCTGCAACGCTGCCCGGCCTGCCAATTCGAGAACCTCGCCACCAGCCGGTTCTGTGGGCAATGTGGCCGCGACTTGGGGAGGACGTGCGTCCGCTGTGGGACCACCAACCTGAGCGGCGCCCGCCACTGTGCGGCCTGCCGCGCCGAGCTGCCGCGCGCCTGTCCCCAGTGTCATGCCCTCAATCTCCCCTCCTCCCACTTCTGCAGCACGTGCGCCTACCCCCTGCGGGATCACCGGGCCCTCGCCGCCGACGCCACAGGGGGCCGGCGGGAACGCCGGAAGGTGAGCGTGCTCTTCGCCGACATCAGCGGCTTCACGGCCCTCTCCACCCGCATGGACCCCGAGGAGATCTACGTGCTGGTGGACCAGGCCCTGCGCCACCTGGCCTCCCAGGTGGACCGCTTCGGCGGCACAGTGGACAAGTTCACGGGGGACGGGCTGATGGCCATCTTCGGCGCCCCCACACCCTTGGAACAGCACGCCCTCCACGCCGTCTGGGCGGCCATGGCCATGCAGGAGGCCATCCGCGCCTTCAACGAGGAGGCACGGGCCAAGTACGGCACAGAAATCCGCCTGCGCATCGGCATCAACGCCGGCGAGGTGGTTGCCGGCGAGGTGGGCACCGACCACTTCCGCGCCTACACGGTTATCGGGGACACGGTGAACTTGGCGGCCCGCCTGGAACACGCCGCCCAGCCGGGCCACATCCTGGTGAGCGAGGCGGTCCAAGAGGCCACCCGCGCCTACATCGAGTACCGGGAGCTCCCCGAGCTCCACTTGAAGGGATATCCGGTGCCCGTGCGGGCCTATGAGGTGCGCCGCGCGCGCGTAACCCCCGGCCGCGCCCGGGGGCTGAGCATACCGGGGTTAGTGGCCCCCCTCGTGGGACGGGAAGAGGAGCTGAAGGCCCTCGAGGGCGTGACCCAGTGCTTGGGCGACGGGCGCCGTGGCGTCGTCCTGGTGGTGGGCGAGGCCGGCATCGGCAAGTCCCGCCTCCTGGCTGAATACCTCGAACGGCTCCCCTTCGAGCACACCACCATCAGCACCGGGTGCTACGAACACACCCACAACGTGCCCTACGGGCTCTTCGGCGATCTGCTGAAGCGCTACTTCGGCGTGCCCTTCGGGCAGGATCCGGCCACCACGCGGCGACAAGTGGAGACGCGCCTGCGCCGGCTCGTGCCCGACCGGTGGGAGGAGCTGGTGCCCTTCATCCTCCACCTGCTGGCCACCGATGTGGCCCTGCCCACGTCCCTGGAACACCTCTCGCCCCAGCAGCTCAAACAGCGCGTCTTCGGGGCCGTGGCCGAGTTCCTGCGGGCCGAGGCCCGCTCGCGCCCCCTCGTGTTGGTGTTGGAGGACCTCCACTGGGCCGACGACCTCTCGGCCGAGCTGGTGGAACACCTCATCGTCGGCCTGGAAGAGGAGCCCGTGCTCTTCTGTTGCAGCAGCCGCAGTGCCCGCAGCGGGGAGCGGGACTGGCACGCCTTGCTGGCGCGGGCCGCCCCGGGGGCCCACCGCATCGTGGAGCTGGCCCCCCTCTCGCCCGAGGAGGTGGACCGCCTGCTCGACTTGCTCCTCGACCGGCCGGAGCTCCCCGCCCGCCTGCGACAGGACATCGTGGCCTACTCCGAGGGCATTCCCCTCTACTTGGAAGAGCTCCTGCGGGCCCTCATCGAGGCCAGTGTGCTCGTGCGCGAGGAGGGCCGCTGGCGGGCCACCACGGAACAGGCCCTGGAAGAGATCGCCGTGCCCCGCACGGTCGAGGAAATCGTCATGGCCCGCTACGCCCGGCTGGCGCCCTCCCTGCGCGAGGTGCTCGGCGTGGCGGCCGTCATCGGCCGGCGCGTGCCCTTCCGGCTCCTTGAGGAGTGTTTGGAGTCCGCCGCCGGCGCGGAACCCCTCATGGCCCGGGTGGAAGCGCTCGTGGAGGCCCGCTTCCTCCAGCGCCTGCCCGACGCGCCCACGCTGGAGTACACCTTCCAACACCGCATCGCCCACGGCGTGATCTACAACAGCCTGCTGGTGGCCGACCGGCAAGCCCTTCACCTGCGGGTGGCCCAAGCGCTGGAACGCCTCTCGCCGCCCGACAGCGACGACTACGTGGAAATGCTCGCCCACCACTACGCCAGGAGCGCGGAGCCGGAGCGAGCCCTCCCCTACCTGATCCGGGCCGGCCAGAAGGCCGCCGCCCGCTACGCCAACCACGAGGCCATTGCCTTCTTCGAGCGCGCCCGGGCCTTGACCGCACAGGGCGAAACAAGTCTCAGCCAACTGGTGGCCATCGAGTCGGGCTTGGGGGACGTGTTGAGCTTCGTGGGGCGCTACGAGGAGGCGCGGGCAGCCTACCGCCGGGCCCTCGAGGCCGTGACCCAAGGCGACGGGGCCCGCCGCCTGCTCCAGGCCTCCCTCTGGCGGCGCATCGGCACCACCTTCGAGCGCCAGGGGCTCTACGCCGAGGCGCTGGAGGCCCTGCGGACCGCCCACGGGTTGCTCCAAGCCGAAGGCGCGGGCGACGAGGAGGCCGAGCTGGCGGCCACCTGCAGCGACATCGGCTGGGTGCTCTTCCGCATGGGGCAGTTCGACGGGGCCCACCAGTGGCTTACCAAGGCCCTAGAGCTGGCCCGGCGGAGCAGTCAGGCGGTCACCGCCGCCGTGTTGAACCGCTTGGGAGGGCTCGCCTTCCAACGGCGTGACCTCAAGACAGCCGTGCGCTACACCCGAGAGGCTCTAGCCATTCGAGAGGCATTGGGACACCTCGATGAAATTGCACGTACCAACATGAATTTGGCCGTCCTCCATAGCGTGCAAGGGCTTTGGCAGGATGCCCTTGATTTTTATCAACAAGCAGCTCAAATCCAAGAGCGTATCGGCGATTACGAAGGATTGGCTTTGGCATTCATAAATACCGGCATGTTATATACTTTGTTAGGAAGATTTACAGAGGCAAATGTAGTGCTGACAAAGGCCAAAAGTTTAGCCGATCGGCTGGACAGTAGATTTCTACAAACGTGGGTAAGACAGACTCTGGCTCAACTTTATATGTCTCAGGAAGCATGGGATAGTGCGGAGAGAGAATTGAATTACATTCTAGAATTAGAAAACCAAACCAATATACCTCTCAACATGCTTCTGTTAGTTATTTCATTAAAAGGTGAGACAGCCATTTATCTCGACAAAATGAAAGATGCTATGACATTAGCTGAACAGCTTCGTAGTTATGAAGATCAAGTACAAGAGTTGGATCCCACAACCACCTTCTTTCTTCACCGTTTCTACGGTCTATTGGCCGAAGCCCAAGGTGATTACGAATTGGCCCGTATTGAGCTTCAAAAAAGCTACGAGATTGAAACTGAAGCCTACAGACAAGCCCGCCTGCTGGTCGAGCTGGCGCGCGTGGAGGCCAAGTCCGGCCGTGTGGAGGAGGCCGCGCACTTCTTGGCGCAAGCCGAGGAGATCGTGCAGAAGTTGGGGGCCCGCGGCGAGGCGAAGCGCATCGAGCGCCTGAAAGCCGAGCTGGGCCTTCCTCACGCGCCATCACCCTGATACCCCGCCCCCTCACCCCACTCGCGAGACGCGCGGGCATTGCCCGCAGCACAATCTCCTCAGTCCCCCAAGCCCAAGCTTGTATTTGACACGGAGGGAGTCTTCTGCCACTCTTTATCCTGTAGGGGGGATGGGGTATAGAAGCGGTTCCGCTGCCCTCTCCCCCTCTCATGGTGGAGCTACGGTGAACCCAACGCGGAAATCACATGTGGGAGGATGATGCCATGCCCGCGCCGAAATTGCCTCAGAGCAACCCGGGCACCCGTTGGGGCGTGAGCGGCGGGGTCATTCTGTTTGGGCCCCACCGTGGCCGCCCTGCTCGGGCTCACAGGGGCCATCTTCCTGTTCGGCCTGATCCAATACCGGCTCTACTTCTTGGCCGCAGGGGCGACGTTCACGCTGGCCGGCCTCGCCGTCACCCTGCGGCGCAGCCGACAGACCTGCGACGTCACACAACATCAGCGCCACGTGTGGCTGTTCCCAAGTGTGGCGCTGATCAGCTTCGCGGCAAGCTATGTGCTGTTGACCTACGTCACCCCCACGCTCGTCTACCGCTCACTGGCCCCCGAAGCAGCGCCGGCCCAGCCCGCACAGGGTGCTCCGGCAGCGCCGACATCGAACCTGACGTCGCCGCGCAGAGCTACGCTCGCCATCGAAGGCATGACCTGAAGCGGCTGTGCGGCCGCCGTGCGCGGCCTCCTCTTCGAGCAGCCGGGGGTGCTCGAGGCCGAGATCGACTGGCAGCGCGGAGCGGGGTGGGTGGTCTACTCCCTCGCGTGACTTCACTCCCGGGAACCCCGAAGCCGCAGGCGCTCGATCTTCCGCAGCAATTGCTTGAAATCCACCGGCTTCGTCTCGTACTCGTCGCACCCGGCGCGCAGGGCCTTCTCGCGGTCCTCCAACATGACGTGGGCCGTGAGCGCGATAACCGGGATGTTCGCCAGCTCCGGGTCCTGCTTCAGGCGAGCCGTGGCCGTCCAGCCGTCCATGCGGGGCAGGCTCATGTCCATCAGGATGATGTCGGGCCTCTCGCGGCGGGCGAGCTCCAGCGCCTCCACGCCGTCCTCCGCGGTGATCACGTCGAACCCGCGCCGCTGCAACCGCCGGCTCAACATGTTCCGGTTGAGCTCGTTGTCCTCCACCAGCAGCACCCGTGTGCTCATGTTTCCTCCCGTTCCCCCACTTCGGGTCCTCCTCGAACCTCCGGGGAGGCCGGCAGGCGCACCGTGAAGGTGGTTCCCCGTCCGACTTGGCTGGAAACTTCGATGGTGCCCCCCAGCATCTCCACATACGCCTTGGTAATCGCCAGGCCCAGGCCGGTGCCTTGAACCTTGTGCTCGCGGGAGGGCTTCGCCTGTGTGAAGGGCTCGAAGAGCGAGGGCAGCAGTTCGGGCGGGATGCCATCGCCGGTGTCCGCCACCTCGAAGACCACCTCTTCTCCTCCCCGGTCCGCTTCGCGCCAAATGCGGAGCGAGACTCGCCCGCCCTCGGTGAACTTGGCCGCGTTGCCGAGCAAGTTCACGAGAATTTGGCGCAGCTTCGTGGCGTCCGTCCGAATCACGCCCACGTCGTCGGCGATGTGGTACTCGAGCACATTTCCGTTGTCCTCCACCAGGCCGGTTACCGTGTACACGGCCGCGTCGGTAACGTCGCGCACGGCCACCTCCTCGAGGGTGACCGACATGCGGCCGGCCTCGATTTTGGAGAGGTCCAACACACCGTTGATGAGGCCAAGCAAGTGGCGGCCGGCCGCCTGAATGCGCTGCAGGTCCTCGGCCAACATCTCGTCCCCGCTCTCCACGGCATCCTCGTAGAGCAACTCGCTGTAGCCGATGATGGCGTTCAGGGGCGTGCGCAGCTCGTGGCTCATGTTGGCCAGGAAGGTGCTCTTGGCCCGGTTGGCCGCCTCGGCGGCGTCGCGCGCACGCCGCAGCTCTTCCTCATACTGGTACCGCTGCGTGATGTCCTCCACTACCATGGCCACGTGCTGGGGACGTTCGTCCCCTTCCACGGTCAGGGGCATGAAATGGTAGATCAGATGGCGCCCGAGCACCGGATCACTGACCTCGTGTTGCCACGCCCCGCCCCGGCTCACTTCTTCCCGGGCGGCACGCCACAGAACGTCCACGTAGCAGTCGGGGTGAGCACAGCCCGGGTGGAGGGCATCGTGGAGGGGCGTGTTCTCCGCGCTCTCATGGCCCGTCCACTCGTGCAGCACGCGGTTGGCGCGCACAAGGCGGCCCGCCCCGTCCAACAGCGCCACAAGCTGGGGCAACTGCTCCACCACAGCCTGCCACTGCTGTTGGAGCAGCTCCACATCGCGCCGGGCGCGCGCCAACGCCTGGGCCATGCGGTGGGCTTCCGTCACGTCGTGGAGGATGACCACCTGCCACGTACCGCGGCCGCCGGAGACCAGCAGAGGAGAGAGCGTGACAGCAAACGTGCGCCCTTTCATCTCCAGCCGGGTGTCGATGGTCACCCCCTCCCTGAGCGCCTCGGCCAACACCGGACAGACACGGTCCAGCGGGCAGCCCACCATCGCCTCGCACGTCATCTGAAGCCCTGAGGCCGCAGCCGTGTTGGCGTCCACCACGCGCATCGCCTCGTCGAGCACCAACACCGGCGTGGTCAGCCGGTCGAGCACCAAATCGGCGGTGAAGAGGTGGGAGTGCGCGTCCAGCCTGAAGAAGGCCACCGCCATGAACAGAAACGCCAACGACTGGACCAAGACTGCCACGAGCAAGGTCAGCACATTGAACCACATTGTGGCCGGCAGCGAGGCCAGGGTGACCGCCAACACCAGCCCGACCGAGAGCAGCCGCCAGCGCGCGCGCCTCGGCTGTCGCGCGAGGGGCGGGAGCAGGAGCAGGGCCACGATGACGGTGGGCAGGAGGATGTAGAGGAAGATCATGGGCGAGAGCCAGGCCAAGGGGCGCAGGCCACCGGCCTCCAGGGGAACGGAGCGGAAGATGACCACGGGGGAGGTGTGACGGGCTGTCAAGAGCCAGAGGGCGAGGGGAACGAAGCCGGCCGCGATCCACCGCCCGAAGCGCGCCGGGAGGCGGTTCAGGAAGGCGGCCGTGAAGGCGAGGAGAAAGACGCCGCCCGCGGCGATGCCGGCGGCGAAGAGCCACAAGCCCGCCCGCTCGGGCCAGCCCTCCCACAACGCGACCAGCGCGCCCCCCACCAGGGCCACCGCGCGCCCCAGGAGCGTTGCGGCCATGAAACGCCCGGCCAGCCCATGGCGCTCGGCGCGCAAGGGGAGGGCCGCAACGAAGAGCCCAAGGGCCACCAGGAGCGCGGAGAGCACCGTTCCACTCATCGACTCCCCTCCACTCGAGAACCCACGGCGTAAGCCCGTTTCCCCTCTACCACAGAGTTCTTCAAATGCGGAACACGCCCGGAGGCTCACTCCGAAGTCTCGGATTCCGGGCTCGCTTCAGGTGCTTCTTCCCCCGAGGCCGGTGCCACCTTGGGCAGCCGGACGGTGAACGTGCTGCCCCCGCCGGGCACGCTCTCGACGTGGATCGAGCCTCCCAGCAGCTCACAGAAGTGGCGGGCGATGGGCAACCCCAAGCCTATGCCCCCGTAGTGGCGCGTCATGGAGGTGTCCGCCTGTTCAAAGGGGCGGAAAATGGCCTCCAACCTGTCGGGCGCAATGCCCACGCCCGTGTCGGACACGCGAAAGCACACCCACTCGTGCCCAGAGGCATCCTGCTCGACCGTCACCCTGAGGGCAATTCGTCCCTCGTGGGTGAACTTGGCGGCGTTCTCCAGCAGCGTGTGCAGGATCTGGCGCACTTTCGCCCGGTCGCTGTACATCGGCCCGACGGGCACGATGTGAGCGTGGAACTCATTGTGTTGGCGGCGGGCCAACGTGTGGGCGTCGGCGACAACGGCCTGGATCAGCTCGTCGCCGTCGAACCACCCCACGTCAACGTCCACCTTTCCCGCCTCGATCCTGACCATGTCGAGAATCTGGCCGATGAGCGCCAGCAGGTGGTGGCTCGATTGCTGTATGCGCTCCAGGGAACTGATCACAGCGCCATATTCGCCCGCGTCCACATCCTCCTGAGCCATCTCGGCGTAGCCGATGATGACCGCCAGCGGCGTGCGCAGCTCGTGGCTCATGTTGGCCAAGAAGGTGCTCTTGGCGCGGTTGGCCGCCTCGGCGGCGTCGCGCACCCGGGCCAACTCGAGCGTCGTGCGGCGCAGCTCGGTCACGTCGTGCAGGGTGACGACCGTGCCGAGCCGCTCCTCTCCCTGTGCCGTCCACAGAAAAGCGCTCTGCGCGTTCAAGAAGCGCTGCTCCTTCCCCACGACCACCTGCCACTCCTGAGTGCGCTCCCCCTCGAGCAGTACGCCCAACTCCTCGGGCAACACCTCGTCGAACCGCAAGCCCACGACGGCGCGCCCCTCATCGACGCCCAAGAAACGCGCTGCCGCCGGGTTGATGTCCACCAGTCGCCCCTCCAAGTCGAAGACGAGCACTCCCGTGGGCGAGCTGCGGATGACCGCCTCGCGGGCCACCGGCACGACGCGGAACAGGCGGTGGCGGAAGAGGCCCCACATGATGGCCAGCGCGCTGAGCCCGAAGGCAAAGGGGGTGAGGTCGAGGCCGGGCAGCGGGTCGCGCCCGAAGAGGTAAATGAAGTTGGCCACCCAGGGAAAGAACACCGTGAGCAACAGGCTGGCCGCCTGGCCCCGGTACATTTCCGGTCGCCGGAGGGTGAAACGCACCACATGATATGCCCCGAAGAGCATGTAGAAATACGAGTAGCCCACATGGACCCAGAACCAAGGGCCGTAGGTGAACTGGAGCACGGGTACCACGGCGTCGGCGCGCACCACATGGGCTCGCCAGACCAAGGGCACGGCCGGGTACATCCACACGAAGACAAGAGTGAGGGCGGGAAGGAGGGCCATCAACCGCCACACTGTCGGGGGGAGACGTTCACCCCGCCGAGTGTATTCATGGACGAAGAGAGCCCACCCGAGCGGCGCGCTCACAATGCCCAGATACTGGGCTTTGGCCGCCAGGAGCTTCAGTTGCACGGTAGGCAATACAATCTCCAGCGCGTAGGCCACACACCACCACGCCGTGCCCACGCTGAAGGCAACGAAGGTGTACAAAGCAGATTTTCCTGGCCGGCGGACGTGTTGCCAAACACGCCAGACCACGGCCATTACCAGGCCGGCCATTACTATGAGCAGGGTGACAGTGAGCACGACGGTGTTCACGTGACGCCACCCTCCCTGACCGCCGCCTGACCGTACCGGGGCTCCACTTCGTAGACGGTCATGTTCCCCTTGCCCTTGACCCGCTCCACCCGGGGTGCGCCTATGGCCAAGTGCTCAACGAGGCGCCACGTCACCTCATCGACGAGGACCGTGTTGGGCAGCGCGAGCTCCTGGAGCCGGCTGGCCATGTTGACGGTGTTGCCCCACACGTCGTAACTGAAGCGACTGGTGCCCAACACGCCCGCCGCCACCGGGCCGGAGGCCAAGCCAACTCGCAGGTGGACCGGGGAGCCGTCGGGCCAGCGCATGTTGGCCACACTTTGGCGCATGGCAAAGGCCAGCCGGAGCAACTGTTCAGCGTGGCGGGGCGTCGGCTCGGGAACGCCGGCCGCGGCCATGAAAGCATCGCCGATGGTCTTGATCTTCTCCACCCCGAACGCGGCGGTGAGCTTCTCGAACTGGGCGAAGACATCTCCCAAGAAGCTCACCACTTCCTCGGCCTCCATCTGGGCGGCGCGCCTGGTGAAGTCAACGATGTCGGCGAACAGGACACTGGCCATCTCATACTGTTCGGCGATAATGCCCGCAAAGCCCGACTTGAGGCGTTCGGCAATGGCCTGGGGGAAAATACTGCGCAGCAACTGCTCCGTGCGCCTCTGCTCCTCCTGGAGCGCCCGTAAGATCTCCTGCTCCCGGTCGCGGAGGTGCTTGCGCTCCAGCAGGTTGTCCACGCGGGCGTAGAGCAGCACGGATTTAAAAGGTTTTACCAGGTAATCGTCCGCCCCCAAGCGAATGCACTGCACCACGTGCTCGGTATCGTCGAGCGCCGAGAGCACCACCACGGGAATGTGCTGCCACTCGCTGTTGGCCTTGAGCGCGCGCAACACGTCGAAGCCGTTGAGCTCCGGCATCATGATGTCGAGCAGGATGAGATCGACGGCCCGCGCGCGCACCACCTCCAGCGCCTCGAGGCCGTTGCGGGCCTCGACCACCGTGTGACCTCGCCGCTCGAGGCGCACGCGCATGAGGGCACGGATGTCGTCCGCGTCCTCCACCACCAAGATCACGCCTTTCGGGGATTCACGTCCAACGTGCGGGGCCATACGCTGCTCACACTCCTTTTGCACACAATAAAACGATTATAACACGGCCCATTACCAAATCAAAACCAGGGCGCGCCCTTCTCTCCATTCCATCCGCAACCGCCCCCCACTCCCAACTTCCGATGCACAACGCCCCCTGACGTGGCGGAATGTGCTTTACCCCCTTACCCCCCATCCCTCACCCCTCCTCCCCCATCCCTCACCCCCCTGACGTGGCGGAGTGTGCTTTGCCCCTCCCCCCTTTCATGGTATGATCTTCCCAGGACAGGTTGGTGGAGAAGTGCCATGCCACGACGCCCCCGGACCGACTGAAGGCGGTGGCAGGCGAAGGAGCGAAGAGCATGACCTTGGCGCGCACCCCTGCGAAACACGTCCCCCAGGAGAAGGCACGCCTGCGCATGAGCTACGAGGAGTTCCTCGCCTGGGCCGACGAGGACGTTCACGCCGAGTGGGTCAACGGGGAGGTCATCGTCCACATGCCGCCAAAAGATCGACACCAGAATATTGTGGGGTTCCTGTACACGCTGCTCAGACTCTTTATCGATCTCTTCGAGTTGGGCCAAGTGCGGCCTGCCCCCTTCGAGATGAAGCTGGCGCCGGACGGCCCAGCCCGGGAGCCGGACATCCTCTTCGTCGCCCGCGAACACCTCCACCGCCTCACCGAGGAGCGCCTCGCCGGCCCCGCCGACCTCGTCGTCGAGGTCGTCTCCGCCGACAGCGTCCGCCGGGACTACGTGGAGAAGTTCCGCGAGTACGAGCGCTACGGCGTCCAGGAGTACTGGC
>JALSKA010000245.1 GCA_026989095.1 Ardenticatenaceae bacterium | reverse complement strand
TTTTCACTTTTTTACACTCTGCTGCCCTTCCTCTTACACCGCCGTGCTACACTATGTCTGCAACTCAGCCATCAACAGAGCGGGCTCCGGGACCCAGGTTCTCCTCGCTGATCTCACACCTGGAGTTGCGGAACCTCAACCAAGAACAAGGAGCCCTTCCATGAAACGCCTCCTCCCCTTCCTCGCGTTCTTCGTGATCTGGTCCGCCTTCTTGATGTGGCCGGACATGCCCTCCGTAGCCACCGGAGCCCCGCGCCAGGGCAACACGAATGCTCAGGGAGTTTTCCTGGCCTTCCACCTGGAAGTGAGTGACACACCTCGCATTGCCCGCCTGTGGTCCAGTCTGGTGGCGTTCGTGGAGCTGGCTGACCGGTACGGGGCCAAAGTTTCCCTCCAATTTTCCGAGCCTTGGGCTCGGTATGTGTTCGAGAACAACCTCACGTCCACGGTGCTGGCGTGGGAGGCCAACGGTCACGAGATTGCCCTGCACCATCACGGCCCCACCCACAAGTTCTTCGACGGCTACACCGACCGACCCGACCTCATTCGCACTGACGGCTGGTATGCCACTCCTGGCGTCTACAAAGGAGACATGGCTGCGCTCATGGCCTACCTCGACCCGCTGGCGGCCAACCCCATTGTCTCGGCAGGCATGTCGGACGCGGCGACCGATTGGCCAGAAGGAGTGCTCTACTACGCCACCAAGGCGGGCGAGGACAATGCCAAGAGCGACCTGGTGAGCGTTCCCTGGCAGACAACGTACAACGGCTCCACCGTCACCGTGGTGACCAACGCGGGCTACGCCATCGACCACTTGGGGGATGCGGCGGTGACCTTGACCGACATCGAGAACGCCCTGCAAACGGCCACGGCGGACCAAATTCTGGGCATTGTGATCAACGACATGACCATCGAGAGCCACTTCGACCAGATTGAGCCGCTGTTCCAATTGCTGGAGCGCTACCACATCCAGGCGCGCACGACCCGTGACGTAGTAAGCACGTATCGGTCAACGGCAACAGCGACGCCCACACCGGCCTCGCAGCCCTTTCCCTCAATCGCCGACGCCACATGAGGCCAGGCCACTTTCACGTGTCCGACATGTCGATCAAATCGCGCGCAAACGCACACAGCTCCTCCCGGTTGCGGAGTTCTAGCTTGCGGCGCAGGCGCTCCACGTACTTGCGGACGCTGGCGGGCTTGATGCCCATCCGTGCGGCGATCTCGTCGTCGTCGAGCCGGTGGCCGAGCAAGGTGATCAGTTCACGCTCGCGGCGGCTCATGGGGGTGTAGGAGCGCATGTAAGTCTTGAGCTGTGCCTGGGTCAACACCAGTTGTCCACAGGCCACACGCTCCACGGCATCGAGCAGCACTTCTTCCCGCTTGATGCTCTCCTCCTCCACGAACCCCGACGCCCCTTTCCGGAGCGCCCAAACCATCAGGAGGGTATCCGCACGCCCGACGACCAACACGTGAATGTTGAGCTCCTTGGCTATGGTGCGCACGGCTTGGAGGTAGTGGTGAAACCCCTCGGCCCGCTGAACGCAGACGACGACCACGTCAGGACGCAGCTCGCGGCACAGCGCCACAGCCTCCTGGGGGGCAGCCGCCGCCCCCAAGAGCTCCACGTTCGCCTCACGGGCGAACAGGCTCTCCATCCGCCGCACCATGAGCGGCATGTTGCCCAGCACGAACAGGCGGAGCACCTCGTTCACGAACGCACCTGATCAGCGCAGGCTGATGTGCCGGTCGGTTGTGTCGCTTCTCCTCACATCACAGGAGTATGATGACGCCGCCATTCCCGTCGGACATACAGATGCCCAGACGCCACGCTTCCGCACTCACTTGGCCCCTCGTCCTCACGCCGAATTTCTCGCACAGCGAGCGGACGTAGCTCTCCACCGTCCTGACCTTGATGCCCAAGCACTCTGCAATCTCCTGGTTCGAGTACCCCATACACACGTAGCGGAGCACCTCCTTTTCCCTGGGCGTGATGTGCTTCCGAATTCTTTGCACTTCTTCGGCAACCTGACGAGAGTGTTGGTCCAAGTATGCCTCTCCTTGGGCCACACGGGCAATGGCGTCCAAAAAGGCGTCGGGGTCACTGTCCCTGTCCACAAACCCACCGGCCCCCGCCAGAATGGCCTGAGCGACGAGAGCATCCTCCTTTCGCGAGCTCGTGGCCAGAATTCGCAGGGAATCAGAAAATTGCTCACACAGCGCGCGGATGAGCTTCAGGCCGTAGATAGGACTCGTATAGCGGACGAGTTGCTTCCCGTGTGTGGAGGGCGTTGGATGCACACCCGAACCGGAAGCCGCGGTACGCCGCATGGTCGCCCGGTTCCTGTGTGTGTGGGACGTTGGAGGCAAACACAAGTCCACGACGACGACCTGAGGGCGGACGCGCCGACACACTTTCAGAGCCTCGTCGGGCGTGTGCGCCCACCCCAGGAGCTGCACGTGGCTATTCTCATTCATCGCCAAGCTCTGCAGCCCTTTGATAAAAATCTCGCTGTCATCCACGACAACAACGCCGTATGGAGAGCGATATTCCTTTGTCATTGTCATAGTTGCCGCAGTTGTCATAATTCCCCTCCCCATGCCACAATTTTTAAGCGCTCTTGGGTATTTCCCCTTCCCTCTCACGGCCAGCATCGCCGTGTTCGCTCCCTTCCTCCTCCACCTTGTGGGTGAACTCGATCACAACTGTGGTCCCACCTGTGGTCTCAAACCGGATGGTTCCTCCGAGCTTTTTCTCGGCACGCCGCCGCATGTTGCGCAGACCATACCGGCCGTGTTGAGCTGCCTTGGCCCTCACTGCCTCCTCGTCGAAGCCGATGCCGTTGTCCCGGAGACGAATGACAAATCGGAGACCATCGTCCTCGGGCGCACAGGAGAGAGCGGCCTCGAACCGAGTGGCCCGGGCGTGGTCGCGGGTGTTGTCCATGGCCGCCCGCACGATCCAGTACACATGTTCCTGCAGGTGCGGGGGTAACATGTCGTACCGGGAATCCACCCGGAGCCGCATCTCCAGCTCGTCGCCGTACATGCGCCGCCTGGCCTCGAAGAGGCGCTCCAACGTTCGCACCAGTCCATCACGCTGGAAGTCGGCCGGCTGCATGCCTTCCATGACTCCGCGCAGTTGGCTGGCCAAGTCACGGATAGTGCGGTCGAGGAACGCCAAGTCCTCCTGCAATTTCTCCACGTCCTGACGTTGGAGCCGGCGGGCGGCTGCCCGCGTGAGAAATTGGACGCCCTTGAGGTCCCCCAACACCGAGTCGTGCAGGATGTTGGCCATCTGGCGCAAAGCCTTGGCATGGGCGCGCTTCTGTTCCTGCACCTCGTTCTCCAAACTTCGGGCAAGTTCCAGAGCCTGTTTCAAGTCGTGGAGCAGGGCCACATTGCGCACGGCGTACAAGATGATCAGGGGGTAGATGATGCTGGCCGGGTAGACGAGGCTGGTGAAGAGCCAAATGGGCACCAGGTTCAGGAAGGGCAACACCCCGCCGAGCAAGGCCAGCAGGATGCCGCCGGTGAGCGCCCAGCCCAACATGAGGGACTCCTGGGTGCGGAGGACGAAGGCGGCGTGAAAGGAGCGGCCAATGATGAGGAGGGAGGCCATGATAATCCACACCAATTGCACGTAGAACTGCCAGGTGAGAAATTCCCCGGCTCGAATCTCATTGATGGCGAAGACGACTGTCATAACACTGGCCACGACAAGCATCCACTTGATGGCCCGGCCCATCTGGTGACGGCCCAAGAGCGGGCGGGGATAGAGCAAGGCGAAGGATGTCAGCGTCACGGCAGCGAGCATAAGCGAGGGCGCATACGCCAAGTACCCCACGAGACGGGTGAAAAGCTCATCGGCCAGCGTGCAGGTGGAGATACAGCCACTACCACTGTGTTGGAGTCCCATGCCCCCGAAGGCCAAGTGGGCGCTTCCCAGGAGGAACGTGGGCACGTCAGTGGCCCGGTGGACCAAGACAAGGCCCGCCAAGGTGTTGGTCAGCCCGATGAGGAAGAAAAGGCCGTAGAACTCGAAGTAGTGGCCGAACGCAAATCTCCGCAGGGGCAGGGTCACATACCTCTCGCTTCCCCCGGGAAAGCGCAGCGTGAACGTCACCAGGTCGCCCTCGGCGAAACGGTCGAAGTCGGGCGCAGTGGTGATGGGACGGCCGTCAACGGCGACGATCTGGGCCTGCGGAAGGGAAATGGCGTCGGCCAAACCTCCCCACCAGGGCGTCTCCGGCAGGCGTAAAAGGGAGTTGACTTGGGCAAAGGGCACTGGTCCGGCCCTGGTCCAGACGAACCCCGGGAAGAGATCACCCACGTAGCGGGCTGCTCGCACCATGCCGACCGTGCCCAACACCAACCACACGGAGATCACGATCACACACAGGCGCACCAGCCGGCGACGCAGACCCTCGGGCAACGCCCACTGCTCGTATGAAGTATGGTGAAGATGCCAACGGGTGGTCATAGCCTGTCAGATGGGGCCACACCGTGCAGCAAGGCTACGAGCACCGACATTCCCGGCTGAAGCAGGCTGAGATGCCTCGGGCGACGTTGAGGGGCTTGGCGTCTCACATTGGCTCAGGGGCACACTCCATAGAGGACGATGCCTGCCGGGCATGTCGCCTTCACATAACTCCGCTGTCCGCAACCAACAACGCACTTGGGGGGATGGGAGAGGATAATCCCGGTGAATTTACGGATAAAGATACCACATTTTTCAAAAAGGCGCCACCGGGTTTCCGCGTATTTTTCCATCACAGGCCCAAATTGGGACCTTTGTACTATTACCGAGGATCAGAGCCCTTTCTCCCGGGGGAACCCGCCGGTCAGGGTGTTCTACGCCCCAACCGGTGGTGGCGGTGGTGGAACGCTTCGCTGTCTAAAACCCGTCATGTTCTGGAAGGTTACGCCCAAAGGAGCGTTGCGGCTTTTGTGTGGGGATTTCCCCTTGACAACAGCTCTCAAATGGCGTATAATGGTTGCACACGTGTGCAGTACGCTCTCTCCTCCCCCGGAGCGATCGAGTTCGGTTCCAGGTGCTCAGAGGTTCTGTACCCTATGGCCAAAAGTTCCTCCTCCAAGTCCAAATCCGGCGACACTGCCGTTTCCATCAAGGACATTGCCAGGGCGGCCGGCGTCTCCCACTCCACGGTCTCCCGTGCCCTGCGCGACAGCCCTCTCATCAGTCCCCAGACCCGCGCGCGCATCCGCGCCTTGGCCGAGGAGATGGGCTACACGCCCGATGCCATCGCCCAGAGCCTTCAAGCCGGCCGCACCTTCACCGTGGGCGTCGTGGTCACCTCCATCGCCGACCCCTTTTTCGCCGACGTGGTGGACGGCGTGGAGAGCGTGGCCCGTCCGGCCGGCCTCAGCGTTTTCCTCAATGCCTCTCTCAACGACCCTGACCAAGAGCTCCTGGTGATTGAGACGTTTCACCGCCGGCGCGTGGACGGCATCATCCTGGCCGCCTCCCGCATCGGCACGGAGCACGTGGAACGGCTGGCCAAAATCCGCGTGCCCATCGTCCAAGTCAGCAACCAGGCCGAGTCTGACAGGGACTTCCTCCACTCCGTGGCCGTGGACGACCGGGCCGGCGCCAGGCTGGCCGTGGAGCACCTCATTGCCCTCGGCCATCGCCACATCGGGTACATTGGCGTCACCAACCGGCCCCGTTCGAACCGCCGCCGCCTCCTCGGCTACCAAGAGGCCCTCCGCGCGGCCGGCATCGAGCCCCGTGAGAAGTGGGTGCGCACGGCTCAGCTCCACGGCGTCGCGCCCGAGGGAGATGTGCAGGCCGGCCAGATGCTCTTGCCAACGCTCTGGGAAGCCGGGATCACGGCCGTCTTCTGCTACAACGACATGGTGGCCATCGGCGCGCTCCTGGCGTGTCGCGAGCGGGCCATCCCCGTGCCCGAGGCGTGCAGCGTGGTGGGCTTCGACAACATCGCGCTCACACGCTACGTCTTCCCGCCCCTCACCACCGTCCACCAGCCCAAGCGCACCATGGGCCAAATCGGCATGAAGATGTTGCTCGAGCTTGTGGAGGGCCGAGAAGTCTCTCCGAAGCACCGTGTGCTGCCGCCCGAGCTCATCGTCCGGGGAAGCACGGCACCGCCGGGGCGTTGAAACTGTGAAATCGCGCACCTTCTTGTGTCAAGGGGGACCAATGGCACGCTTGAACGTCATTCTGTTCGGCTTAGGCCGCATGGGCCAACTCTACCTTCGCCTCTTTCACACGGCATTGGCCCCTCATGCCCGCATCCTGGCGGTTGCCGACCCCCACACCGCCAACCTCGACCGCGCAGCAGCCGACTACGAGATCCCGCACGCCTTCGCCGACCCGCTTGACGCCCTGCGCCTGCCTGACGCCGATGCCGTGCTCATCGCCTCCCCCACGTCCACGCACGTGCAGCTCATTGAGGCCGCCGCCGACAGGGGACTGCCCATCTTCTGCGAAAAGCCCCTCGCCCTCACCCGAGAGGAACACGTGGCCGCCCTGCACGCCGTTCGCCGGGCCGGCGTGCCGCTGCAAGTGGGGTTCATGCGCCGTTTCGACCCCGCCTACCGCCGTGCCTTCGAGCTCATCGCCGGCGGTGAGATCGGCAAGCCCATCCTTTTCAAGGCCGTTGGGCGCGATCCCACGTGCCCCCCGCCCCGTTTTGCCGACCCGCGCAAGAGTGGAGGCCTCATCCTCGACATGGGCATTCACGACTTCGACCTGGCACGGTGGCTGATGGGCAGCGAGGTGGAGCGCGTCTCGGCCGAGGGCGGCCTGTTGGCGTGTCCCGAGCTCGCCGAGGTGGGTGACATCGACGTGGCCGTCGTCAACCTGCGCTTCACCGACGGCGCCGTGGGCAACGTTGACGTGGGCCGCGCGGCCGTCTACGGGTACGACATCTTCACGGAAGTGCTGGGCACCGAGGGCAGCGTGCGCGTCGGCGCTCTCCGGCGGGCTCCCCTCCTCCACATGACCCGCCGGGGAGCCGTGCGCGAGCTGGTTGCCTCCTTCACCGAACGCTTTGCGGCCGCCTACGAGGCGCAGCTCGTCCACTTCATCGAGTGTGTGCGCTCCGGGCGGTGCCCCGAAGTCGGAGGCGAGGACGCCCTGCGCGCCTTCGAGATCGGGTGGGCTGCCACGCGCGCGCTGGATCAAGGCCAACCTGTCCGCGTCTCACCGGCCGAAATCGACACCACTCTCTGAGCCACCAGGAGGTCCGTCATGCGCCAGTACACCGCCGGCAATTTGGTCATTCACCCGGGCAACACCCCCGACCCCGACGTGGTGGTGGCAGTCACGCCTGGACTCGCCGGCTGGCACCTGATCCACTTCCAGGTCCGCCGGCTGGCCCCTGGGCGCACGTGGTCCTTCGAGACCGGCGAACACGAGCTGGCCCTGGTCACGCTGGGCGGCCGGGTGCAGGTGGACTCATCTGGCGGGCAGTGGGAGGTGGGCCAACGCCCCCATGTCTTCGCCGGGCTGCCCCACGCCCTCTACCTGCCACGCCGCACGGCCTTCACCGTCACGGCCCTTACCGCCAGCGAGTTCGCCGTGGCCTGGGTGCCCACCGACGAGGAGCACCCCCCTCGCCTGATCGCCCCCGGAGACGTGCGCGTGGAAATTCGGGGAGGGGACAACGTCACCCGGCAGATCAACGACATCATCCCGCCCGGCTTCGACTGTCACAGGCTGGTTGTGGTGGAGGTCTACACGCCGGGCGGCAACTGGTCCAGCTACCCGCCCCACAAACACGACGTTCACAAGGTGGACGAGCGTGGCCGTGTGGTGGAGGCGGACTTGGAAGAAGTCTACTTCTACAAAATCGACCCGCCCGACGGCTACGCCTACCAGCGCATCTACACTGACCCCGAATCCCCCCTCCACCGTGCCGGCCACCCCATCGACGCCCTTGTCATGGC
>JALSKA010000244.1 GCA_026989095.1 Ardenticatenaceae bacterium | reverse complement strand
CCGCAGCCCGAGCGTGACCACGTGGCGCAGGTTGGGAAGCGCTTCGGCCGCGCGGCGGAAGGGGCTGGAGTTGGAGTAGCGCGTGCCATTCCGCACGTCGGTGAAGTCCAAGTGGGCGTCCACGTGGACCACGTGGAGTTCGGGCACGTCGTTGTAAGCCAGGAGCAGCGGATAGGTGACGCTGTGATCGCCGCCCACGAAGATGGGAAGCCGTGCTCGCTGGCGCACGGCCCGGGCGGCCTCGGTAATGCGCCGGAAGGCCAGTTCGTGGCCCAGGGTGGGGATGTCCACGTCGCCGGCGTCCACCACGCGCAGGCCGGCCAGTTGGGTGCCTTGTCGCGGGTGGTAGTACCCCTCCGCCGGCAGCGCATACCGCAAGCTGGCCTCGCGGATGGCCCGGGGGGCGAACCGGGCGCCCGGCCGAAACCCCACCGTCAGGTCGAAGGGCACGCCCAGGAAGGCGGCATCAGCGTCCCAGGGCTCTTCCCAATGGCGATGGGGTGCGCGCAAGAAGGTGGCAATGCCCGCGAACGGCAACATGGCGTTACTCCCGTCCCAGCATGGGCATGCGGATGCCGTGCCGTTTGGCCGCTTCCACTGCCAGATCGTACCCCGCGTCGGCGTGGCGGACGACGCCCAGGCCGGGATCGGTGCGCAGCACGTGGGCCAGGCGCCACTCGGCCTGAGACGTGCCGTCGGCCACGACCACTTGGCCGGCGTGCTGGCTGTACCCGATCCCGACGCCTCCTCCGTGGTGGAAGGCCACCCACGTGGCGCCGGCCACGGCGTTGAGCAGGGCGTTGAGGATGGGCCAGTCGCTGATGGCGTCCGATCCGTCCAACATCCCCTCTGTTTCCCGGTTGGGGCTGGCCACCGAGCCGGCGTCCAGGTGGTCCCGGCCGATGACGATGGGAGCGCTCAGCTCCCCCCGGCGCACCAGCTCGTTGAAGAGGAGGCCGGCCTTGTCCCGCTCCCCGTATCCGAGCCAGCAGATGCGGGCCGGCAAGCCCTGGAAGCGCACGCGCTTCTGGGCCATCGTGATCCAGCGGCGCAGGTGATCGTCATCGGGGAAGAGCTCCAGGATGGCTTGGTCAGTGCGGTGAAGGTCTTTGGGGTCGCCGGAGAGGGCCACCCACCGGAAGGGGCCCTTGCCCTCGCAGAAGAGGGGGCGAATGTAGGCCGGCACGAAGCCGGGATACTCGAACGCATCGGCCACGCCGGCGTCGTGGGCCTGCTGTCGCAGGTTGTTGCCGTAGTCGAAGACAACGGCACCTTGGCGGAGGAAGTGGAGCATGGCCTCCACGTGGGCGGCCATGCTGGCCTTCGCAAGGTGCACGTATTCGGCAGGGCTCCGCCGCCGCAGCTCGGCGGCCGCCTGCACGTCGAGGCCTTTGGGCACGTACATGAGGGGGTCGTGGGCGGGCGTCTGGTCGGTGACCACGTCGGGCACCAGGCCGCGGCGGGCGATCTCGGGGAAGACGTCGGCGGCGTTGCCGATGAGCGCGATGGAGCGTGCCCGGTTGGCCTTGAGGTACTGGTCCACGCGCCGCAGGGCCTCGTCCACATCGTCCACGATCTCGTCCACTTGTTCCAGCTCCAGGCGGCGTTGCGCTCGGCGCGGGTCCACCTCGACGATGAGCCCCACGCCCTCGTTCATGGTGATGGCCAGCGGCTGGGCGCCGCCCATTTCGCCGAGGCCGGCGGTCAACACCCACTTGCCGCGCAGGCTGCCGCCGAAATGGGTGCGGGCCACAGCGCCCAACGTCTCGTAGGTGCCCTGGAGAATGCCCTGCGTGCCGATGTAGATCCAGGAGCCGGCCGTCATCTGGCCGTACATGATCAGCCCTTTCCGTTCCAGCTCGTCGAAAACTTCCCATGTGGCCCACTTGGGCACCAGGTTGGCGTTGGCGATGAGCACGCGAGGGGCCAACTCGTGTGTCTCGAAGACGGCCACGGGCTTGCCCGATTGAACGAGCAGTGTTTCGTCGGGGCGGAGGCCACGCAGGGCTTCCAGGATGGCGAAGAAGGATGCCCAATCGCGGGCCACTTTGCCCCGCCCGCCGTAAACGATGAGGTTGGCGGGGTCACCGGCCACTTGGGGATCGAGGTTGTTCTGGACCATGCGGTAAGCGGCCTCGATCTGCCAGTTGGCACAGGTGAGCGTCGTGCCGCGCGGGGCGCGGATGGTCGCTGGCGCGTCTCGGACGGTCATGGCCTGCTCCTTTCTGTGGGTTCAGAGGCCGGTTCATCTCTCTCGAAGGGCTCGCGCACGCCCACGATTTCCTCGGAGAAGGCGAAGCGGTCCCCACGCCACAGTTGGACCATGCGCACGGCCGGCTGCGTGGCAGTACGGTAGGTGATCCGCTCGACGGCGAAGCCCGGTGTGCCCGGCGGCACGCCCAGCAGGCCGGCGACGTGGTTCTCCAACGTCACGGCGCGCACGGTGAAGCGCACGCGGACGAGGGGAATGCGATAGGTGCAGAGCAGCAGGACGTGGAGGGAAGTGTGTTCCAGGTCCTCGTCCAGGAGGTCGGGACAGAGGGCGTGGGCGAGCTGGCGCACTTCGTGGACAATGGGCTCGTCGTTGGCGTGGTGGAGGCGAACGATCTCGATAAGGGGCGTGCCCGGGGCGAGGCCCAAGGCCGCGGCCGATTCCTCGTCGGCCGGCGTGACGTGAGCGCGCAGGAGATGGGTGCTGGGCTCCCACCCCTGCCGGCGGGCCTCTTCGGCGAAGGTGCTCAGCCGGAAGCAGGTGCTCTCCAACAGGGAGGGGACGACAAAGGTGCCCCGCCCCTGCTGGCGCACCAGGAGCCCCTCCTCCACCAAAGCGCGGATGGCCCGCTCGACCGTGCCCCGGCTCACGCCAAATTCCTGTGCCAGCGCCGGCTCCGAGGGAATGCGTTCCCCCGGCGGATAGGTGCCGTTCAGGATGCGCCGGCGCACTGTTTCCCGAATGTGGATGTGACGTGGGGTGTGGGACATGGTGAGCGCGGAAGGTTGTCTGGTTGTTTAGACAAGTTGGGGGAATTGTACGCTCAACGTGTGGGGGTGTCAAGCCGGCGAAGGGAGAGCTAGCACCCGCCCTGAGCACACAGGCGCTCCAGGTGTTGGCGAGCCCGAGGGGCCCACGGTGAGCCGGTTTCCTCGGCGAGCCGGCGGTGGAGTTCGGCCGCCTGAGCACGGTGGCCCAAGTATTCGTGGGCCAGTGCCCGGGCGTAGACGATGGCTCGGCGAACGGCAGGGTCAACCCTGCTTTCCTCTGTCTGCACAGCGGCCGAGACGGCTTCCAGCACGTCGAGCGCGTCTGCGGGCTTCCGCGCGGCAAAGAGAAGTTCCAGGCCGACAATGAGCTGTTGTTCCGGGGAGGGCTCTTCAGTGCTCTCCACCAATTCGAGCGCCGTGCCGGTAAAGCGGTATTGGTGGGTGAAGGAGCGCGAGGGCGACAAGAACGAGACTTCCAACAGGGTGGACCCTGAAGCCTCGTCGGCTAGGCGAAAACGCTGCTCGAAGATCACGAATTGGCCGTTGATGAGGCGATACCCTGGGATGGAAAATGGGCGGAACCGATGGCCGTTCCACGCCCAGAGGACAATGTGCTGGGGGCAGATGGTGATGAGCTCGGGAACGCTGTCGGCGTTCAGGTCGGCGGCGGCCGAGAGCGGACACTGGTCGGCAGAAGCCTCCGGCGGCCACTGTTGCGGGGGCCAGATAGCCTCTGAAGGTTGGCCACCGGTGATCAGCAGGGGGCGGTACCCTCTGTCAGCGCTGAGAAAGGCCCACAACGTGCCCGGTGTTCCTTCGCAGAGGATGCAGGGACCGACGACTGTGCCGATTGGGTCTGGAATTCTGTCGGCATTCACGTCGTACTCCGTCGTCACCGGCTGCCACCGAAATCCACGGCGGCTGAGAAGGGCATCCAAGGGAGGGTTCTGAGGCCACTCCCAAGCCGAGAAGAGCAGGGAGGGAACACAGAGGTCACGCCAGTCCAGTTCCAAGGGGTACCAGAGCCGTTCGCTCTCCTCGGCAAGCCAGTTGCTCCCTTTCTCGTTGAGCCGTCCACAGAGTCGGCCCAAGTCGTCGGGAGCGCGGACGTCGGTCAACCATTGGCTCACATCCCCGCTCACGGAGTGGGTGGGAAATGTGGTGGCGAGTTGGCGCCACCACATGCGCAGAGTTTCCACATCGCCCTGAAGTCCGGCCAGGAAACCCAAACGGAACATGGCGTAAGGGCGCACGTCTGGAACGCCCTCGCCGGAAACAGGCACAGGCGACGTGGCCAGCCCTTGGAGCACGGCGCGCGCCTCCTCCCACAAGCCGACGCGCGTGAACAGGGTGGCCGTGCGCCAGAGGAGCATGATCCGTTCAGGCGAGTCAGGGGGGAAAGCTGGGGGAAGGACAACGGCCTCCGCAGGAACGTACTCGCCTTCCACCAGCTTATAGAGGAGCTGGTAGGCCGGGAAGGGGCCGGCCGCGGCACTGCCGGGGCCTCGATCTTCTCCGATGAGCTCGGCAATGCCGTCGCCGTCCACGTCGATTATCCCCCATCCCCCGTTTTGGGGTTCCCACGTGGTGGTGAGCAGTTCTTGAAAGCCGTCCGAAGTCCACGAGAGCACCCAAAGTCGTTCAAAGTCGGTTGTGGCTCCAGAAGAACGGCGCAACAGTGCAATTTCGACCTGCCCATCGCCGGTGAGATCGTCCGCGAGCACAACTTCCGGGAGCGGACGGGGCGAGGAGGGTGGGTTTCCGACAGATTCGCGCTCTTGGAGGGCCCCGAGAAGGGAGGTGTACCGCCGGGTCTCGGGCCATACGATGAACACGTCGCCGTATGGGGAGAAAGGGGGGAGTGAAGATGAAGGGCATGGTGCCACGGTGACCAGCCACTCCAGTGTGCTGTCCCCTTCCACGTCCACGGGCATGGCGGTCACAGATGGGGGAAGCGCCGGCAGGGGAGCCGAAGGGGCAGTGTTCCAAAGTGGTGTCAACACGCGCTCCTGGACCCAGGCGTGGAAGAGCCACGGCATGGGCACAAGGGGCGGCCGGCTGTAAAGCGCGTGGACGGCCGGTTCGATCATGGCGAGGCGCTCGGCTGAAGGTGTGGGATGGCGGGAGATGGTGTCCAACACGTCGAGGGTGAAGGCGAGCGCCTCCTCCCGGGAGGGCTGTTGGCACGCCTCGAGGGCAGCGGCGTGGGCGTCGCCCGGCACGGCGGGGACATCCGGCACGGACGGAGGGCGTGTTGGCCACCTTCCTGTCAGGATTTGAGCTTCTCCTGAAGGGCTGATGCGCAGGAGGATTCCGGGCCACGTCCCGGCCGAACGGGAGCGTATGAGCACAATGGCTCCACCGTCGGCGAGGGGGAAAGCTTTAAAAAGAGGGGCCTCTTGGGCGAAGAACGTCTGACTCCAACGTGATAAGCCGTCCACATCGAACAGCTCGATGGCCCATGAGGTGGACGACACTCGATATGTCAGGAGGAAGGCATCTGCACCGACCCACGTGAGCGGCGTCACAGATGGAAGGGAGCGAGCAGGGGCGAAGAACGTGAGACGCCGGCGCTCCACGTCCACAATGTGGATGGCCTGGGGGGCGCCGGAGGAGGAAGTGCGTGGCCTGAAGAGGAGAAGCCGGTTTCCATCGGGGCTCCAAAGGTGGGCCTGCCAGTTGTACAGGTTCAAGCTCGGCTTCTCAAGGCGAGTGTCCACAACAAGAAGCTGCTGGGTGCGGCCGGGGCGATGAACTCTGAAGAGCAAATACCGCCCGTTGGGGGACCAAGCGCCGTTTTGGGCCGACAGCTCAGAAAAGGTTGTGGGGAGCGTTGACGTTGTGCCTCCTGTGTCATGTGGGCTCCACACAAGTGTGGGCGTGCCTGTGTTGACGTTGTAGAGCATTATGTTGCCGTTGGCTTGGGCGACGGCCAGCGTGGATCGATCCGGTGAGAGGGCGAGGTTCAACACGTTGTTCTCCGGCTCCCCGGCGATGAGAGGGCGTTCTGTGCCGCTTGCCGTGTCCACCACGGCGACATTGCGGCATCCGGTGCCACAAGGCGTGATCACGAGAATCCGGCTCGAGTCCACCCAAAGGCCAAATGTCCCCGAAGGCGTTGTCATTTTCCGGGCCACGTCCTGCTCCACGTCGTAATACCACAGCCCCTCGAGGTCATCGGATCGCGCTGAGAAGAGCAGCCTCCGGCCGTCGGGAGCCCACATCTGAAGGTCAACGGGGGTTCCAGGGATGGGCACAGGGCGAAGACGCTGGGTGACTGAGTCGTACAGCGAGAGTTGACCGTCGAGGATGACAGCCAGATAGCGGGCGTCGGGCGACCAGAGGAGGTCTTGGATGTTTCCGCTGGCAACGTCATGGCCACCATGTGTCTCCGGGGGGAGGAGCACTAGTCGGTCCCCTTGCACCACAGCGATCACGCTCCCGGAACCGACGGTTGCAAAGTTGAGCGCCGATTCTTTCATGCGGACGGGGCGTGGTGTTTGCCTGCTTGGGGTGACCGGCACCTGCGGTGATTGGGGAACTGCGGGCGTGGGTGAAAACGAGGGCACATCATGGGGACGCCCGGTGACAGCAGAGGGGCTCGGCGTTGTCCGAGCGCCGGTTCGACTGGGCACGCAGGCGGCCAGCCAGAAGGCACACAGCAGAAGAGCCCACGCCCGCAGCGACAGCGCGAGGCGCCTTGCCCTCGGGGGCCGGCCGGAGTGAGCGTGATGGCAGGCGGCACTTCCTTGAATGGGACCTTCGGCAACGTGGGAAGAGCTCACGGTTCTCCCTCCACCGTTACCCTGCCTAACACCACCTCATCGCCCCCTTCCACGAGAGGCAAACGTTCTCCGGTGGCCTCGTCGTAGAAGCCCACGACGAGGGTGTAGGCGCCGGCGGCTATGTCCTCCGGCACGCTGATGGAATACTCATCGACAATGACCTCATCGCGCAGCCACCCGTTCGTGGGGGCCGTGCCGCCGGCCGGATAGGCGTCCCCTTGGGCCACGGGGCGCCCGCCGGCATCCCGCAGGTGGACAAAGACTTTGTAGCTCCGGTCCGTGGGCCCGCCGGCGCGCCAGATCAGTCTCACTGGAAAAGCTGCGCCCGGAGCGATCCGCTCCGGCCACGCGGCCCGGGCCAAGGTAATCCCCTGTGTCCACGCGGCGTTGATCGGCCGGCCGTCGTCAGGCAGATCGAAACGGCGTGGCCGGTCCTCGACAATGACGGAGCCCAAGGTCACGCGGTCGGTGCGCCACCACCACCGGAGGCGCCAGGGAAGACTCCTCCCGTCCGCTCTGACCCCGCGCACGCGCACGCGGTATTGTCCCGGCGGGCCCGCAGCCGGCGCGCGCAGCGAGGCCCGAACGCGCACGAGCATTCCCGGTGCGAGGGCCGTCCGGTCGGCGAAGTCGGGGACAAGGCGCACTTCCGCCGCGTCGGCCACGCGCTCCCCGGGACTCACGAGCTCCACGACGAGCCGGTCGGCAACGCTCTCGCGGGAGAGCAAGCGCACGTAGAGCTCCACGTCCAAGCGCAGGCCCACACGAAGCCGTTCGGCCCACGGCTCGACGCCCTCCAGGCGGAAGCGGTCCGCCGCGCTGGCTGTCACGGCAACAGGCGGCCGCCACGCCGGAGGAGGCAAGCCGGGGCGCACGGTGACTTGGCCCAGTGAGATCTCCTCACGTCCGCCGTCCTCACGGGCCAGGGGAAGGAGGTCGTCGGGGGTGTAGAGCACCGCGGAGAGCTCATACGTGCCCGGGGGCGTGCCCAAGGGCACGCGCACGCTGTGGGGCGAGCGGAGGTATTGGCCAGGCTGCCACCGGGACGGCGGGTGGATTTGGGGAAAGAGGGCCTGATCCTCCGTGGCCCACACGGTGCCGTCAGGGGCCCGCAGGCGGACACTCACTTTGAAATCCTGCTCGGGTTGCCTGCGGACTCCCCACACCAGGTCGAAGAAGAGGCGTTCGCCGGCCACGACCTCACGAGAGGGCACGTTGGCACCCAACAGG
>JALSKA010000243.1 GCA_026989095.1 Ardenticatenaceae bacterium | reverse complement strand
CTCTACTTCGGGGGAGCACAGTACCTCCGGCGCCGAGTCGATGCCTCGCTCTCCCTGTCCCGCGCGCAGCGCTTCTCCTTCCTGCTGGCTGTGTTCTCGATGGCTGTGGCCCTGCTCTCCCCCGTGAACGAGCTGGGCGAGCGCTACTCCTTCGCCGTCCACATGGTGCAACACCTGATTCTCATCATCCCCGTGCCCATCTTCCTGCTGGCCGGCGTGCCCGAGTGGTTGCTTCTGCCCTTGGTGCGGTGGCGTGTGGTGGACCGTTTGTTGCGGTGGCTCACCCACGCCCTGGTGGTCTTCTTCCTCTTCAACCTGACATTTCTCGGGTGGCACCTGCCGGCCCTGTACGAGCTTTCCCTGACCAACGAGCTGGTCCACGTGTCGGAACACCTTATGTTTCTGGGCGCCGGCGTCCTCTCCTGGTGGCCACTCCTCGGGCCCCGCTATGAGCTCTCTACCTCGTTCTTGAAGATCGCCTATCTCTTCGCCCAGAAGGTGCCCACTGCCGTGTTGGGCGCCATCCTCGTCTTCGCCGAAACGCCCTTCTACCGGGGATACGCCGAGCAGCCCGTGCGCCTGTGGGGCTGGGACCCCCTCGTGGACCAGCAGATCGGCGGGGTGGTGATGTGGATTCCCGCCAGCCTGGCTTACCTGGCCGTGTTGACGGTGATCTTCGTGCGGTGGATGGGCGAGGAGGGGGAGTCCGAGCAACAGGGAAGCTTCGCGTGAGGCGCGTATGCCGGAGCGAATCGCGGTCTTCACGGGTGGCGGCGACGCGCCGGGGCTCAACGCCGTCATCCGGGCCGTGACGAGGGCGGCCATCCTCAATTACGGGTGGGAGGTCTACGGCATCCGCGATGGCCTGGAAGGGGTGCTCCTCAACCGGGCCGACGGGGTAGTGCCCCTGGACTTGCGCGCCGTGAGCGAAATCCTGCCCCGCGGCGGCACCATTTTGGGCACGGTCAACAAGGCCGACCCCCGCCTCTACACTGTGGAGGAAGGGAGAGCCATCGTCACTGAATGGGCCAAGGAGCGCCTGAAGGCGTGGGTGAGCGCGCAGGGCCTGCGGGGTGTTGTGGCCATTGGCGGCGACGGCACCATGAACATCGGCTACCAGCTCTTCGAGGCCGGCATTCCCCTCGTGGGCGTCCCCAAGACTATTGACAACGACCTCGTGGGCACCGACCTCACCTTCGGTTTCGACTCGGCCATCGACGTGGCCACCGACGCCCTCGACCGCCTGCGCACCACGGCCCGCAGCCACAAGCGCGTGATGGTCCTGGAAGTGATGGGGCGAAATGCCGGGTGGATTGCGCTTCACGCGGGCGTCGCCGGCGGCGCTCACGTGATTCTCCTGCCGGAGATCCCTTTCCGGCTCGAGGCCGTCTGCCACGCCCTGCGCCGGCGCTGGCAACGGGGCTCTCAGTACGGCCTCGTCGTGGTGGCCGAGGGCGCCTATCCGGTCGGCGGGGCACCCATCTACCACGAGATCGGGGGCAAGAAGCGGCTTGGCGGCGTGGGCGAGTGGCTGGCCCAGCGCATCTACGAGCTGTGTGGCTACGAGGCGCGGGCTCTGGTGCTCGGCCACCTCCAACGGGGCGGCTCGCCCAGCGCCTTCGACCGCATCTTGGCCACCCAATACGGCGTGGCCGCCGTGCGCTGTGTGGCCAACAATACCTTCGGCGTCATGGTCGGCCTGCACGGCAGGCACATTCGGACAGTGCCCTTGGCCGACGTGGTGGGCCGACAGAAGGCCATTTCCCCCGACGATCCCCTGCTGGACATCGCGCGCGACTTGGGCATTGCCTTCGGCGACGAGGAGGTGTAGTCCCCGCCCGCAACTGGCGCTATCAGGGAGCCGGACGGGCCGCGAAGACCACGTGGAGAACCACGCTCAGCTCCTCGGCGCTGACAGGGAACTCCTCGACAGGCGTTCGTTCCTCGATGGCCACGGTGCCTCCGAGCTCCATGCCGCTGAGCGCGGCGATCTCCAGAGCCTTGGCACGCGCTTGGTCCAACGCCAGCCGGCGTGCTCGGCGTTCGGCCTGCCGGCGCCGCTCCTCGGAGAGCGCCGGCTCGATGGCCAACACCCGCGTGGCCCCGGCTCCGGTGGCGGCGGCCAGCACCTCACCCGCGCGTTCCTCGTCCGTCACGGTGAACCGCAGGCGCAACACCACAATCGTGGTGAACCGCCTCTGTGGGGATGGCCGGCGCACGCCCTGTTCTCCTCCCTCGGCCGCGCGCGTGAAGACCTCGTAGCCCACCCGCCGCACGCTGTTTCTCGGCACGCCGGCCCGTACCAGGGCGGCGAACACGTTCTCCGCGAGGGCTTGGCTCTCCTCGAAGGCCTCGCCCGGCGTGGTGCCGGACGCCTCCAGCGCGATCTCCACCTCCAAGCGGTCGGGCGCTGTGGGCACAGTGGCTTCCCCGATCACGGCGATCCGCCCCTCCCAGAGCGTGGCCGCCGGCGCTGTTGGGGACGGCGTGGCCGTGATGGTGATGCTCGGGGAGAGCTCGACTGTGGCCGTGATGGGCGGCCGCACAGGGGTGAGGGCCGGCGCAGTGGGCGTGATTGTGAAGGTCACCGTGGCCGTCGGCGTCAGCGGGCGTGTGTCCGTCACCGTGGGCGAAGGGGAACGGGGAACGGGCGTGCGGGTGGGACGAAACGTGGGCGTGGCCGCCTGGAGGGCCGGGGCAGCGGCGGGCATCACGTGGCCCGGCAGCGTGGCCCAGATGCTCAGCACGGCCAGCACGAGAAAGGCGATAAGCCAGAAGCGCATGGGATCATTCCCTCACCGAATGTAAATGCCCAACAGGGCGGCCAGGAACACAATGATGCTGATGTACCCGTTTACGGTGAAGAAGGCCAGGTTGACTTTGCTCAAGTCGTGGGGCTTGACCAACGAGTTCTCGTAAACCAGCAGCCCCACGGCCACGGCCCATCCGGCCCAGTAGGGCCACCCCAAGCCCATCACCACGCCGACGAGGGCCAAGCTAATGGCCGTCACCACGTGGTTCAGGGCGGCCAGCCGCAGGGCGGCCGCAATGCCGAAGCGGGCCGGGACCGAGTGCAGGTGTGCCTGCCGGTCGAAGTCGTAATCCTGGCAGGCGTAGATCAAGTCGAACCCGGCAATCCACGTGGTTACCGCCAGCCAGAGGAGCCAGGCCGGCAGGGCCAAGTCGGCCCGCACGGCCGCCCACGCGCCGGCCGCGGCCGCGCCGTCGGTGACGCCGAGCACCCAGTGGCTCAGCCACGTGAAGCGCTTGGTGTAGGAGTAGCCCACGAGAAAGAGGACGGCCAAAGGGGCCAGCTTGAGCACGAAGGTGTTGAGCATGGCCGCGGCCACCACGAAGATGACCAGGGAGAGGGCCGCAATGCCCCACACCGTGCGGGGCGCCATGAGCCCCTGGGGAATCGGGCGGTTGGCCGTGCGCGGGTTGAGCGCGTCGATCTCGGCGTCGGCCACTCGGTTGACGCTCATGGCCAGCGTCCGGGCGCTCACCATGGCCACGGTCACCCAGAAGACGACCCGCCACGAGGGCCACCCGCCGGCCGCCAACACCATGCCCAAGTAGGCAAAGGGCAGGGCGAAGATGGTGTGCTCGAACTTGATCATCTCCAGGAAAATGCGCACTTGGGCCGCCGGCGAACGTGTGGCTTCCTTCACAGCTCCACCTCGACTCCTCGACAGACGGTTGGGTTTCAGAATGCCGCCGGCGAGAGTATAGCACGGCCCCGGCGGAGCGCAAGGCTCCTCACAGGCGTGCCGCGGAACGTGGGCCTGGCGTTTGACACGCGGCTTGTTCCTGGTACCCTTCCCCTGACGGGATCGCGGAGCGCTGGGCGGTGAACATAATCCACCACTGAGGGAGGCCACCCATGTCCCAACCCCTGACCGAGAGCATCCTGGCCACTGACTTCTACCAGATCACCATGGCCCAAGTCTACTATCGCCTGGGCATCCACGAGCGGCCGGCCCTCTTCGACCATTTCTTCCGTCGCTACCCCGAGTACGGGGGACACCAGGCCGGGTACTGCATCAACGCCGGCCTCGAGCCCTTCGTGGAGTGGATGCGCAGCGTCCGCTTCGAGCCCGAACACATCGAGCTCTTGCGCCACATGGAGGGGCGCACGGGCCGACGGCTCTTCCAGGAGGACTTTCTGCGGTGGCTGGAGCGCCACGGCTCCTTCGACGCCCTAACGCTGTGGGCTATCCCCGAGGGGCGTGTCGTCCACCCGATGGTGCCCCTGACGACGGTGCAAGGCCCCCTGGCCGTGGCCCAGATTCTGGAAACCCCCCTCCTCAACCAGCTCAACTACGCCACGCTCGTGGCCACGAAGGCCGCGCGGGTGCGCTACAGCGCCAACTCGTCGCTGGTGCTGGAATTCGGCCTGCGCCGGGCCCAGGACCGGGGCGGCCACGCCGGCGCGCGCGCCGCCCTCATCGGCGGGGCCGACTTCACCTCCAACGTGGCCGCCTCCTTCGCCCAAGGCCTGCCCCCCAAGGGCACCCACGCCCACAGCCTGGTCCAAGTGGCCATGGCCCTCGGCTTGGGCGAGCTGGGCGCCTTCGAGGCGTATGCCGAGAGCTACCCGGACGACACCATTCTGCTCGTGGACACCATAGACACCCTGGAAAGCGGCATTCCCAACGCCATCAAAGTCTTCGAGAAATTGCGTGCCCGGGGACACAAGCCCGTGGGCATTCGCCTCGACTCCGGCGACCTGGCGTACCTGAGCATCCAGGCGGCCCGCATGTTGGACGCGGCCGGCTTCGAGGAGACCATCATCGTGCTCTCCAGCGAGCTCGACGAGCTGGTGATCTGGCAAATTCTCACCCAGATTCGCCAGGAGGCGCCCCGCTACGGCGTGGACCCCGACCGGCTCATCAAGCGGCTCACCTTCGGCGTGGGCACGCGCCTCATCACCTCGTGGGGCCACCCGGCGCTGGGGGGCGTGTACAAGCTCGTGGCCATTCAGGAAGGCGAGGAGTGGGTGCCGGCCATCAAGATTTCCGAGTCGCCCATCAAGACGCCCAATCCCGGCAAGAAGAAGGTGTGGCGACTCTACGACGCCCGCGGCAAGGCCACGGCCGACGTGCTGGGATTGGAGCACGAGGAGCTGGCCCACGAGGAGCAGATCATCCTGCGCCACCCCTTCGAGCCCACCAAGTGGCGCCTGCTCAACCGGCGTGAAGTCGAGATCGAACCCCTCCAACATGTGGTCCTGGACCAGGGGCGGCTGGTCTACGATTTCCCGCCGCTGGAAGAAGTGCGCCAACAGTGCCGGCGCGACGTGGAACGGCTCGACCCCGGCGTCCTGCGCCTGGTCAATCCCCACATCTACCACGTCTCGCTCACGCCGGCCCTCTGGAACCTCAAGAAAGCCCTCATCCAAGAGGCCCGCGGACGACCGGGGACCGGCGATGGGAGATGAGTGCGGCCCGAAGAGCGGCTCCTTTGGGAAAAGCCCTCTCGACGCCGAACACGGGTGGACGCCGGCACAAGAAAGAGGTATAATGCCAACACCGTCGCCAAGCCATCGCGGCGGCGAGTTGTGGTCGGCGTTTGTCGGGCCGGGGACGCCAACCGAGCTGGGTCGGCTGTGGAGGGCCAGAATGCGCGAGACGCCCGACTACTACGTGCCCCCAAATCTCAAGCTCAAGGCGTTGCAGTCCACGTTGGGTGTCTCCCTGTTCTTCTTCGTCTTCTACATCGCCGCTCACTACGTGTGGGACCTCCCCTTCCCCACCCCTGTGGACTTGTTCAAGATTCTCATCGTGGCCGCGGCCGGCGTGACGTTGGGCGTTGCCTTCAGCCGCTTTTGGCCCCTGCCCCCCACGCCCGGCTTCGAGCGCATTGTGCGCACGCTCCTGCTCGTCATCCCCGCCTTGGGCGTGGGCATCGGGCTCCAGCTCATCGTCGAGGGAGCAGAGGCCAGCCGGGCCTTCTACTTGATCTTTGCCTCCGCGGCCTGGATCGGTTCAGGGTTCATCGTGCGCTATGCAACCGATTGACTTCATCCGCAACACACCGCCCTTCGACCGCCTGACCGACGAGGAAATTCATCACATTGCGGGCGCCCTCAAGATCGTCCGCTATCCGGCCGGAGTGCGCATTCTCCAGCAACAGGGCGAGCCGAGCCACTACCTGTACGTGATCCGTGAGGGAGCTGTGCGCCTGGAACGGGACGGGCGCCCCGTCATGGTCATGGAGGAGGGCGAGCTCTTCGGCTTTCCTTCCATGTTGGGCCAACGGCCACCCCTCTTCGACGTGGTGACCGAGGAGGCAAGCCTCATCTACCAGGTCCCCGAGAGCGTGTTCCGCCAGCTCCTCCAGAACGCCGGCTTCGCCGAGTTCTTCCTCCAGGGCCTCGGCGAGCGCCTGCGCCGCACGGCCGTGCTGGAGCCCAGGACAGCGTGGGGGGACATCACGGTGCCGGTTCGCCACCTGGTGAAACGCGAGCCGGTCTTCGTGGGGGCCGACTGCAGCGTGGCCCACGCGGCCAAGGTGATGCACGAGGCCAACATCAGCTCCGTGCTCGTGCGGGGCGATCCGCCCGGCATCGTGACCACACGCGACCTGCGCAGCCGGGTGTTGGCCCAAGCGCGTCCCCCGGAGACGCCGGTCCGCGAGGTGATGAGCTCCCCCCTCAAGACGTTGCCCGCGGACACGCCCCTCTACGGCGCCATGCTCTTCCTCATCCAGGAGAACATCCACCACCTCCCCCTCGAGGCCAACGGCCGAATCGTGGGCGTGGTCACTGACCGCGACCTGTTACGCCACCAGATCAAGAACCCCCTCTACCTCTTCGAGCGAATTCGGCGGGTGCGGGATGCCCAGGCGCTGCGGGAATACGCTGCCGAGATCGCCGGCACGGTGGAGGCCCTTTTCCAGGGCGGGCTCGACGTGGTCCGCATCGGCCGCGTCACGGCCAGCCTGAACGACGCGCTCACCAAGCGCCTGTTGAGCTTGGCCGAGCAGACATTGGGGCCTCCCCCGGTGCCCTACGCTTGGATCGTCTTCGGCTCCGAGGGGCGCATGGAACAAACCCTCCTGACCGACCAGGACAACGCCCTCATCTACGCCGAAGACGTGACCGGAGCTCGCCTCTACTTCCGGGAACTGGCCCAACTGGTCGTCGAGGGACTTATCCAGGCCGGTTTCCCTCCCTGCGCGGGCGGGTACATGGCCACGACCTGGTGCCGTCCCCTGGCCTCGTGGGTGGAGCTTTTCACCGCGTGGACCGAAACGCCCGACCCCGAAGCCCTGATGGAGGCCGGCATCTTCTTTGACTTCCGGCGCGTCCACGGCGAACTGGACCTTTCGCCTTTGGAGGCCGTGTGCCGCCAGGCTGCCTCCAAGCGCGTCTTTCTGGCCCACATGGCCCGCGTGGCCCGCACGTTTCAGCCTCCTCTGGGCTTCTTCCGGCGCATCCGCCGGGACAAAGAGGGCAAGGTGGACCTGAAGAAAGGGGGCATCGCGCCCATCGTGGCCGTGGCCCGCGTCTACGCCCTGGAAGTGGCTTCAGACGCGCGCGCCACCCCCGACCGCCTGGAGGCGGCGGTGGCCGGGGGCGCGCTGAGCCGCGAGGGCGCCGACATGTTGCTGGAAGCCTTCAGATTTCTCATGCGCCTGCGCCTCCGCGAACAGTTGACTGCCTTTCACCGGGGCCTCCCGCCGGACAACGCCGTGGACCCGGACCACCTCTCGGCCCTGGAACGGCGCCACCTGAAGGAGGCCTTCTTGGCCATTCGGGAGATCCAGGAGGCGTTGGCCCTGCGTTATCAGACGGACATGCTCGGATAGGCCGAGGAGGGAACCGTGAACAAGCATCACGTTGTGGGACAGCGGCTGGCTGCCCTCTTCTTCTTCGGCATGTTGGCCTTCAACTACCCGTTGCTCTCCCTCTTCAGCGACGGCCGGAGTGTGGCCGGGATTCCGCTGCTTTACGCCTACTTGTTCGTGAGTTGGATCGCCTTCGTGGGGCTCATGGCCGTGATCATCGAGCGCAAGTGACGGCAACTGGGAAGGGGGAACGGTGCTCCAGCCGTGGGTAATCGCCCTGGTGGCTCTGGGGTACATCGGCATCCTGTTCGCCATTGCCTACTACGGCGACAAGCAC
>JALSKA010000242.1 GCA_026989095.1 Ardenticatenaceae bacterium | reverse complement strand
GAACTCCGACCCGGAGATGCTGAAGAAGGGCACCCCCGCCTCCCCGGCCACGGCCCGCGCCATCAGCGTCTTGCCCGTGCCCGGCGGCCCCACCATGAGCACGCCCTTGGGAATGCGAGCCCCCAAGGCCATGAACTTCTCGGGCTCGCGCAGGAACTCGACCACCTCCTGGAGCTCCTCCTTGGCCTCGTCGGCGCCGGCCACGTCGTTGAAGGTGACGGTGGGCTTGTCGCCGGTGAACATGCGGGCGCGGCTCTTGCCGAAGGAGAGGGCCTGGTTGTTGGAGCCTTGGGCCTGGCGCAACATGAGCAGCAGGAGGCCGCCGAAGAGCAGGAGGGGCAAAAACGTGCCCAACACTTGGATGAGGCCATCCCACTGGGACTGGTTCTCCACCCGCCACACGATGGCCCGCAGGCGCTCCTCGGGCACTCCGAGCTGGCGGAGGATTTCCACGGCAGTGGCGTTGGGGTCCTTGCGGGTGACCAGCGTTCGGCCGCGGAAGCGCTCCACCTCGAGTGTATTGCCGCGCACGGTGATGGCTTTGACGTTGCCGGCCGCCGCTTCCTCGGCAATCTTCTGGATTCCGACCGACGGCGCGGCCTGTTGGGTGCCAAAGGCGTTGTAGAGCAGCGCCACAGCAGCCACAATAATGAGCACCCAGATAAAGGCGTGGCGGAAAGTGCGCGAGTTCATGGGGTCAACCACCTCTTCCACATTCTGATCTGTCGTCGGGGGACCGCACCGCGACCGCCCACCGGAGCACCCTCGGCACAGGGGGACGATCCCACGACATTCGCGGCACAAAGTATAGCACGAAGGGCGATGGCTTCAAAGCGGAGGCGTGTCGGGCGGCTCAATTTCAAACAAGGGCGCAGGCGCCGGCAGGGTTTCTTCCACTTCACAACGTTGGCGCCAGCCGGGTCACGATCTCCACAATCAGGCGGCGCACGTCATCGGCCCGGCGGGCGCCCACGTCCAGCACTTCCTGGTGGAGCTCGAGGGGGGCATCGTCCTCGCGGGGCTCCAGGATCACTTTGTTGGTGATCAGGGAAAGCCCCAACACGCGCACCCCGGCGTGGCGGGCCACCAAGACCTCGGGCACTGTGCTCATGCCCACGGCGTCGGCCCCCACGAGGCGCAGCAGCCTGAGCTCGGCCGGCGTTTCGTAGTTGGGCCCGGCTACCATGGCGTAAACGCCCTCGCGCACCGTCAGCCCAAGCGCGCCTGCGGATTGGCGGGCCAAGCGGCGCAGGGTGGGGCTGTAGGCGTTGGAGAGGTCGGGGAAGCGGGGGCCCCAGCGCTCGTCGTTGGGCCCTCGCAGGGGATTGTGGCCGGCCAAGCCGGGCAGGTTGATGTGATCGCGGATGACCATGATGTCGCCTACGGCGAAGTCGGGGTTGATGCCCCCGGCCGCGTTGGTCACGATACAGATGCGGGCGCCCAAGCCGGCCATCACCCGCACGGGCAGGGTGACTTGGTGCATGGTGTACCCCTCGTAGAAGTGAACCCGGCCGCCCATGAGACATACTTCCACCCCGGCCAGCGAGCCCACGATCAGTTCGCCGGCGTGACCGGCCACTGTGCTGACGGGAAAGTGGGGAATGTCGGCGTAGGGGAAACGTTCGGCCTCGCTCACGGCGTGGACCAGTCCGCCGAGCCCCGAGCCGGCCACAATGGCCACCACAGGGCGCCGGCGAACACGGGCGCGCAGCCACTCGACGGCTTCCTCGGCCAGGCGGAAGGGCGTTGCGCCGGAAGCGCACATGGGGTTTACTCCTCGTGCTCGTACTCGTAGACCAGGGCGGAGAGGGGATCTCGGGCGTGTCCCTGTGCGGCCAACTCGTCATCGCCGGCCCCGTCGCCCGCGCGTGCCCGGTGGGCCACGAAGGTGTGGCGCAAGGTGTGGGGGCTCACGGGCGCGGGGATGTCGGCCCGCCGGACGCAATCGCGGATGATCAGCCACAGCCCCTGGCGGGTGAGGGGACGGCCCCGCAGGTTGAGGAACAAGTGGGGCTCATCGGGATGGGCCACGATCCGCGAGCGCGCCCGTTCCAGGTAGGCGCGCAGGGCCTCCACGGTACGGGCGGGCAGGGCCAGGGTGAGCACACGGTCGGCGTTCGGGCGAAAGCGGAGCACGCCGCGTTCCAAGTCCACGTCGTCCACCACGAGCGAGACCACCTCGCTGGCCCGCAGGCCGGTGGCGTACATGAGCTCCAGGAGCGCCCGGTCGCGCAGCCCTTTGGGCGAATGGCTGTCGGCCGCCGCGCTCATCAAACGCTCCACCTCCTCGGGGGTGAGCACGCGGGGCGCAGCGTGCCTGGGGCGGGGCACCTCGACGTGGTCCGCCGGGTTGTAGGCCACCACTCTCTGTTCTTCCAAGAAGGCAAAGAAGCTCTTGACGACGGCGATCTTGCGGGCGATGCTCGATGCCGCGTACTCGCGCCTCATGAGCTCGTCCAAGAAGCCCCGCACGTGTTCTTCGCGCACCTCCTGCCAGGAGGAAACAGGCGGCGTCCGGCGGGAGAGGTACTCGTAGAACTGGTTCAAGTCATTGCCATAAGCGGCCTGGGTGTGAGCGTTGTGCAACTGGCCGACGAATTCCTGCACCTTATCGAGCATGGAATGCTCCCCGCGCGTTCAACGTTCAGCAAGGTCTGGCTTCCTCGTGTCCCGAACGTTAGGCCATCCCCCCGGGCCGGACATCACAGCCACCGCAGGAGCCACTCCGGCGTGAGCTGGATGAAGTAGGCGTTGAGCTGGGCAAAGCGGTTGGTGAAGAGCAGAATGCCCACTCCAATGAGGAGCACGCCGCTCACCACTTCCACCCACCGCATCCACCGCCCGGCCCGGCCCATGCGCCGCACGAGGCGGTCGGCACCTGCCGCCGAGAGCAGGAAGGGAATAGCCAGTCCGGCCGAGTAGATGGCCAACAGGAGAGCGCCCTGGAGGGCTGTGCCGCTCACGGCGGCCAAGCTCAGAATGGCCCCCAACACAGGCCCCACGCACGGGGTCCACCCCGCCCCGAACACGACCCCGATGAACGCGGCCGAGACCACCGAGGGGTCATCTTTAGGGTCCACGTGGAGCCGCTTTTCAGCGTACAAGAAGGGAATGCGAATCACTCCTATCAGGTGAAGCCCCATGAGCATAACCAAAACGCTCCCGACGCGCAAGAAGAGGGGCACCCGATCGATGAGCCAATACCCAATGAGGCCAACGGAGGCGCCCAAGAGGACGAAGACTGTGCCAAAGCCGGCCACGAACGCCAGCGCGTGGGCCATCGTGCGCTGGCGGGAAAAGGTGTCGTCTTGGGGGGTGCTGCCGGTCACATAGCCCAAGTAGACGGGCACGAGCGGCAAGACACAGGGGGAAAGAAAAGAGAGTATGCCGGCAAGAAAAGCACTTCCGGCGAAGAGAATGGAAAACTCTTGGCCTCCCATACGCAATGCTCCTCATCCGCGTTTTCAGCAGGTTGCAATGCCGGCACAATTGTACCTGCTCTTCAACGTTCCACCAAATGCCGGTCTGGATTGATCCCGGCCGGGGGGAGAGGGTTCCCCGTGGCTGGCGTTCGGTGGGGAACCACGGCATCACTTGGGACGATCAGTCGCCGACCCTTTTTGACGGCCCGACCGGTGTGGGAGTAAGATTACGGGGCTTGTGCGCGAGCCCCTACACCAGCCAAATGCGACGATTGGGGAGAGCCGTCACCACACATCACGGTGCTCCGACTCCGACGCGGCCGGCCTCTGCCAGGGGTGCAAAGGGCGGACGCCGGCAGGGCCGTGGACACACGTGTGTGGTGGCCATCTCTCCCAGGAGCCCGCCAAGACGCCGTTTGTGAGGAATACCCATGACGTTGACGTTGGTCAAACCCGAACAGATGCGCTCCCAGCTTCTGCGCCCGCTCGCCCTGTTTCGCTCGTATCGCCGGGAACACGTGCGTGCCGACTTCGTGGCCGGCCTCACGGTGACGGTTATCCTCTTGCCCCAGGCCATAGCCTTCTCAGTGATTGCCCAGCTTCCCCCTCAGATGGGCATCTACGCCTCCATTGTGGCCGGGTTCATCGGCGCCATGTGGGGGTCGTCGAGCCAGATGCACACCGGCCCCACCAACGCCATGGCCCTGCTGATCGCCTCGGTGCTGGCCGGCGTGGCTCTTCCCGGCTCAGACCAGTACATTGTGGCGGCCGGCATGTTGGCCGTGATGGCCGGGGTGCTCCAGTTCGTCATGGGCATGGTCAACTTGGGAATGCTGGTGGACTTCGTTTCCCACTCGGTAACGGTCGGCTTCACGGCTGCGGCCGGGCTGCTCATCATCATCAAGCAAATCGAACCCCTGTTGGGGCTCTCGACGGCCGGCACCAACGTGCTCGTTACCCTCTGGGAAGACATCGTACACATTACCGAGCTCCACGTGCCGACAGCGGCCATTGGGCTGGGCACGCTGGCAATTATCCTCGTGCTCAAGCGGTTCGCCCCCCGCCTGCCCGGCCCGCTGATCGCCATGATCGGCGCCTCGGCGGCCGTCTTCCTGTTGGGCTTGGACCGCCAAGGCGTGGAGACCGTGGGCCAGCTCCCCCGCAGCCTGCCTCCTCTGGCCGACCTGCCCCTCTTCGACCTCGGCCTGATCGCCGACCTTTCCTCGGGCGCCCTCGCCGTGGCTGCCATCGGGATGCTCTCGGCCGTCACCATTGGGCGGTCCATCGCGCTCCAGACGGGGGAGCGGGTGGACAGCAATCAAGAGCTGGTGGGGCAGGGGTTGGCCAACGTGGCGGCCGGCATTTTCTCCGGCTATCCGGTTGCCCCTTCCTTCGCGCGCTCGGCGGTCAACGTGGCGGCCGGCGCCCGCAGTCCCCTGTCGGCCATTCTCTCGACGCTCTTCTTGATCGTAGCCCTCTTCACGCTGGCGCCGCTGGCCGCCTACCTGCCCATGTCCGCGCTGGCCGGCACGCTGGTGGTCACCGGGTATGGCCTGATTGACTTTCAGGAAATCCGCCGCATCTGGTGGGGCGCCAAGGAGGACGCTCTCATCCTGGTCGTGACGCTGTTGGGCACGCTTTTCCTGCGCATGGAGTTCGCCATTCTGGTGGGCATCCTGCTCTCCTTTGCCATCTACATTCTCAAAACCAGCATGCCCGTCGTCCACGCCGTCGTGCCCGACGACTCCTTCCGCTGGCTGGCCAAGAACCCCACCCGCCCGCAATGTCCTCAAATGGGCATCCTGGACATCCACGGCGACCTCTACTTTGGCGCCACGGCCCACATCGAGCGGGCCATTTTCGCCCACTTGGAGGCCCATCCCACCCAACGCTTCCTGCTCCTGCGGATGCACAGCGTGAACGTCTGTGACTTCACCGGCATTCACATGCTCGAGTCCCTCATCCGCCACCTGCGCCAACGGGGAGGCGACCTCTACTTGGCCCACGTGCGCCGACCGCTCCTGGAGGTGATGCAGTCCACCGGCCTGTTGGAGGTGCTGGGCACCGAACACATTCTTCACGAGCGCGCGGCCATCGAACACATGTTCTACCACGTGCTCGACCCGGCCATCTGCATCTACGAGTGTCCGGTTCGGGTTTTCCGGGAGTGTCAGAACTTGCCCAAGCCCGAGTACACGAAACAAATCGAGGTGGACCCTGTTCCCGCGGAGCCGGTTCCCGAAGTGGAACCCCAGGAGCTCTGGGAAGCGCTCAGAGGAGAGAGGCCGCCGCTGGTGGTGGACGTGCGCGAGCCCCGCGAGTACGAGCGGGGCCACATTCCCGGTGCCCTGTTGGTGCCCCTGCCCGAACTGCTCCAGAACGGCCAATCCCTGCCGAGGGAGCGGGAGATCGTTCTGGTTTGCCGGAGTGGGCGCCGGAGCCTGCGGGCAGCCCATCACCTGCGCCAGCGGGGATTCGACCAGGTGGCCATGCTCCGGGGAGGTATCATTCGGTGGGAGGCGTGTGGGCTGTTGGAGGCTGTGGAGCGGGCCGGCGCAGAGGGAGAGCGCCCTCTCGTCCTTACGGACAGAGCACAGCAATGAAGCGGGTAGGGCCGTGGACGCCGACGGCCAGAGTTTGTTCGATGTCGGCCGTCTTGCTGGGACCGCTGACGAAGACCACGTTGGCCGGCATCGGGTTGGGCCGGCGGTCGGCCACCCACGTGAAAAGGTCCACGGTGAGCCGCGCCACGGGCACGAAGGCCACGTGAACCGGGGGCAGGAGCGTTGTCAGCCGGCTGCGGCCCGGCCCACTGCACACCACCACAGTCCCTGTTTCGGCCAAGGCCGCCTGCGCGCCGCTGATTCCCACGTCGGCCGAGGCGGCGAAAGCTCGCAGGTCCCCCGGCGTCTGGCCGACGACGAACCACTCGATGTGAGGCCAACGGGCGGGGAAGTCGAGCCCGTCGAGCGGGGGTTCGTGGTTGACGATGACCCGGCTCGCCCCAATTTCGGCCAGGAAGGCGCCTAGCCGCTCGAGGGCTTCGTCGAGATCGGCCGCGCGCCAGACTTCGCCGTGGGCGGCGGTCAACGCTTGGGCGAACCGCTCGGCCAGATCGTCGAAGTGCCGGCGCGATTTCCAAGGGGCAGGGTGGTTGACAGCCCGCCGCGTGGCGCGGAGACGTTGGAGCACTTCTCTGCGCGCGCCCATGTGTTTTCCTCCTTCTCCCTCACGTTGTGGGGTTGACAGGCGGCCCGCTGCCCTCCGGCGTCTCACGGGCCAATGCGCGGCTCAGGCGGACGGCTTGGGGCGTGGTGGTGCGCAGCCAGCGGCGCAACACGTCCCGGCGCTCCGCCGGCGTGAGGAAGTAGGCTTCGCCCACCTCACGGCGGGCACGGCGTGTGGCGTGGAACAAGGTGATGGCCGCGGCCACCGAGACGTTGAGGCTCTGCACGAAGCCACACATGGGCACGATAAAGCGCCCATCGGCCAGTCCCAAGGCTTCCTCGGACAGACCGTCGTGCTCGTTGCCGAAGAGGAAGACGGCCGGCGCGGACAGGTCCACTTCAGGCAAGGGCACAGCCGTCTTGTCGAGACGGCTGGCCCACACGCGATATCCCCTGGCCTGCATGGCCCGAATGGCCTGGCCAACGGTTTCGAAGTGACGCACGCTCAGCCACTTGTCCGCCCCCTGCGTCACCTCCGGGTTGGGTCGAAAAGGCGCCCGCCCCCTGACCACTCCCACGTACTGGACGCCGAAGGCATCGGCCGAGCGGAGGACGGCAGCCTGGTTGTGGCCATCGTCCACGGCCTCGAGGATAAGGGCGATGTGGCGCGTGCGCCGGCGAAGCACCTCCACCATGCGCCGGCCCCGCCTGGGCGTCAGGAGTTCCCAAAAAGGGCGGTCTTCGGGGTCCAACAGGCCCGCCTGCACCAGTTCTGCGAACATGATTTCCCGCGCCTGTACACGCTTGCGGAAATCCCCGATGTGTCGTGACGAAAAAGGCGGGCTCTTCTGTGGCCCGCCGCGCCTGCCTGCCAGTGGGGACGGGGGGACTCGAACCCCCACGCCTTGCGGCACATGATCCTAAGTCATGCGCGTCTGCCAATTCCGCCACGTCCCCTGACGTTGGAGGACCCCCACGTCGGCCCTATTGTACCCACAAGTGGTCTGGTAGACAAGTTGTTGCCACCCCAGGCCGTGGATCCCGTTCTCCCTGCCACGGGTGTGGGCTAAGGGCTATGAAAAAGCACTCAACCCGCCAATCTCTTCTCGATAGCAATGCGCACGGCTTCCACGCGCGTGCGGGCTCCCAGCTTGCCCAGGATATTTCCTACGTGAAACTTGACCGTTCGTTCGGTAATGAAGAGTTTTTCTGCGATTTCTCGATTACTCAGTCCTTGAACCATCAGTTGTAGAACTTCCATCTCCCTATTAGTAAGCAATTTTAACTTAGATAAACTTCTATTCGTCTCACTGCACCATACCATTCGCATGATCGAGGCTACCCGACCACTCAAGGGAAAACCACCACACATCACCTCGCGCACTGCGTCTATTAGCCGGATAAGCTCTTCTTCCTTCAGTATGTATCCGTCAACGCCAGCCTCAAACAACCCGCGTACCAGCACAGGATCATCATAGGCAGAAAAGACGATGATTTTGACAGAGGGATAGTAGTTCTTTATGCAGCACACCAGCTCGTCCGTCTTTACACCGGACATCATCGCCTCCAGAATCACAACATCGGGCACCTTCTGGCGAACCAAAGTGAGGACTTCATGCCACCG
>JALSKA010000241.1 GCA_026989095.1 Ardenticatenaceae bacterium | reverse complement strand
GCGTCAGGCTTGAGGGCGTCGGCCACGGCGAGGAGGCCCACCACATTCCCGTCCACGGCCACGGCCACCACCGTGCGCCCACGCTCCGCCTGCTCTCGGAGCACGGGGTCCAACGCGGGCGGCCAGATACCCTGTTCGGCCAGCCAGCGGGGACTGCCCACCACCACGCGCCGGCCATCCACGTCGGCAATCACGCCCCGTCCGGCCACGGCTTTGAAAGCGCGGGCCGGCGCCGGCGAGATGCCCCGCTCCTGCGCGGCTTCGACAATGGCCCGGCCCAGAGGGTGCTCCGAGGCGGCCTCGGCGCCGGCGGCCAGGCGCAACAGCGCTTCCTCGTCGGGCGTGCCTCCACCTTGGCCGGCCACGGGCACCACGGCCACGACTGTGGGCCTGCCGAGGGTCAGCGTGCCGGTCTTGTCAAAGGCCATGCGCCGCACATCCTTGAAGACTTGGAACGCCTCGCCACTGCGCATGAGAATGCCCTTGCGGGCCGCCTCGCCGCCGCCGCGGATCATGGCCAGGGGAGTGGCCATGCCCAGGGCACAGGGATAGCCCATCACCAGCACGGCGAGCGCGGCGAAGATGGCCCGCACCGGACGGGGCTCGCCGGCCACTGCCCAGGCACCCAGCGTCCAGATCAGAATGGCGGCAACGGCAAAGAGCACCACGGCCGGCACGTACCACCTGAGCACGCGGTCCACCAGCACCAAGATGCCGGGCTTCATGGCGCGGGCCTCTTCGATCTGGCGCGCCACTTGGGAGAGGAAGGAGTCCTCCACAGTCCGGGTCACCTCGACCACGAGCGTGCCCTCCTGGTTCAGGGAACCGCCGATCACCTCGTCGCCGATTTCCTTGGCCACCGGCATGGGCTCGCCCGTCACCAGGCTCTCGTCCACGGTAGAGGCGCCGGCCACCACGCGGCCGTCCACGGGAATCGCCTCGCCGGGGCGGACGCGGACACGGTCGCCGGGCACCACTTCCTCGACAGGCACCTCCTCCTCGCGGCCGTCGTCCAGGAGCCGGCGGGCCGTGGCCGGCCGCAGGTCGAGCAGCTTGCGCACCGCCTCGGAGGCGCGCGCCCGCACGAGGAGGGAGGCCCAGCCGGAGAGGAGGTGGTAGGTGGTGACGAAGGTGGCCACGGCGAAGAAGTCGCCGGCCGGGAAGAGGGGGTTGAACAGGCCGAGGAAGCCGCCCGCCAGGCCGGCAAAGGCGCCCAGCTCCAAGAGCACGTGTTGGTTGAGAATGCCCCGCCGGAGGGAGTGCAGGGCCATGACCAGGATGTGCCACCCGGCGCCGAAGACGGTGGCAAGGGCCATGAGGATCATGGCCGGCCGAAACCAGGGAGCCGAAAGGCCCAGCCAGCGGGCCACCATGATGGCGCCGGTGGCCAGGGTGAAGAGAGCGCCCACGAGAAGCACGTCCCGCGCCCGGCGCAGCTCGGCCTGTTGCTCCTCATACGCGCGCACCTTGTCGGGATCGCGCACCGTGTACCCGAGCTGGCGCAGGGTGTCGCGCAACTCCGTCGGCGTGCGGCGCGCCGGGTCGTACTCGATGAGCGCTTCCTCGTGGGCCAAGCTGACGTGAACGGCCTCCACGCCCTCCATGCGGCCCAAGGCCCGCTGAATGGTCATGGTGCAGAAGGAGCACGACATGCCTCCGATCTTCACGTGCAGACGGGCTCGACGGCCCTGGAGAGGCGGCTCAACGGCGACACCTGAAGCGCGCATGGTGTATACCTCCTCTTCTTCTTCAATGTCAGTGATGAAGATTATACCTCACCGGTCAAGTGGGCCACACGTGTTGCCCTTGACAGCGGGGGAAACGTCCTGTATACTATGGTCATCTCATCTGGTCATCAGACATCTGCCGGTCTGGTGACCCTGTCAAATCCCACACGGGGAAACTGCGTTTGAGCCTCTCGTGTGGGGGACGGCGCACAAGCTACGGACGCTCCGCCCAAGTCTTCCTTGCACGAGCCCTTGACGAAAGGAGAGGTGTCATGGACCTGCGCGATTTCATTGCCCGCTGTGAAGCCGCCGGCGAGTTGAAGCGCATTACCGTGGAGGTGGACTGGAACCTGGAGCTCTCCCACATTGCCAAGCTCACCGAAGAGCGGCGGGGGCCGGCGCTCCTCTTCGAGAACATCAAGGACTATTCGTCGCCCGTCTTCACCGGCGCCTTTGCCACGCCCAGGCGCCTGGCCATTGCCTTGGGCATGGATGAGAGCGCCTCCATTTGCGATCTGGCGCGCCAGTGGACCAAGCTCACCATCGAGAAGGTCATTCCCGCCGAGGAAGTGCAAAGCGGGCCTGTCCTGGAAAATGTGATCGAAGGGGACGACGTGGACCTGACCATGTTCCCCGTGCCCAAGTTCTACCCCCTCGACGGCGGCAGGTACATCGGCACGGCCGTCTTCCTCGTCGTGCGCGACCCGGAGACGGGCAAGTTCAACCTGGGCACCTACCGGATGCAGATGTTGGACGAGAAACACTGTGGGGTGCAGATTCTGCCGGGCAAGCGGGGCGACCGCATCCTCAAGAAGTACAAGAAGATGGGCAAGAAGATGCCCGCGGCCGCGGTCATCGGCTGCGATCCCCTGCTCTTCCTGGCCGGCACCCTGATGCACGCCGGCACGAGCGAGTACGACGTGGTGGGCTCGGTGCGCGGCGAGCCCACGGAGATCATCGTCTCGGACTTGACGGGCTTGCCCATTCCGGCCACGGCCGAAATCGTGCTGGAAGGCGAAATAGACCCCGACGACCTGCGCCCCGAGGGCCCCTTCGGCGAGTACACCGGCTATTACACCGACGAGCTCTACGAAGTGAAGAAGAAGCCCTGCCTGGCCGTGAAGCGCATTCTCCACCGCAACACCCCTATCCTCTGGGCCACCTCCGTGGGGCGCCCGGTGACTGACGTTCACATGCTGCTCTCCTTCACCCGCACGGCCGCCCTCTGGAGCGACTTGGAGCGGATGCGCATCCCCGGCATTCAGTCCGTCTACGTGCTGCCCGAGTCGGCCGGCCGCTTTTGGGCCATCGTCTCCGTCAAGCAGATGTATCCGGGCCACGCCGCCCAAGTGGGCAACGCCGTCATCGCCACCACCACGGGCAGCTACGGCGTCAAGGGAGTCATCGTGGTGGACGACGACATCGCCGCCGACGACATTCCCCGCGTGTTGTGGGCCCTGGCCGTGCGCTACAACCCGCTGCGCGACACGGAGATCATCAAACGGGGCCGCTCCACGCCCCTGGACCCCTCCCTCGACCCGGATTCCAACAAGCTCATCACGTCGCGCATCATCATGGACGCCACCATTCCCTACGAGTGGGAGAAGAAGCCGGTGGAGATCAAGTTCGACGAGGCCACTCTGGCCAAGGTGCGCGAGCGCTGGCACGAGTACGGCATCGACTCGGCCTGAACAGGTCTGACCCGGCGCAGCAACATCTGCGGAGGAAGGCAGCATGGATGTCAACCAGATTGCCCAGAACGTGAAGCTCGTCATCCTCGACGTGGACGGCGTCATGACCGACGGCCGCATCGTCATCGACGAGGAGGGACGCGAGACACGCCACTTCGACATCAAGGACGGCTTGGGCACGGTCGCCCTCCAGATGCTGGGGGTGGAAGTGGCCATCATCACCTCCAAGAGATCGGGCGCCGTGGCCCGCCGTGCCGAGGAACTGCGCATCAAGCGCCTCCACCAGGGCGTGCGCAAGAAAGTGCCGGTCTACGAGCAAATTCTCCAGGAGATGGGCATCACCGACGACCAAGTCTGCTACGTGGGCGACGACCTCAACGACCTGGGCATGATGAAGCGAGTGGGCCTGCCCGTGGCCGTGGCCGACGCCGTGCCCGAGATCAAGGCCGTGGCCCGCTACGTCACCAAGGCCCCGGGCGGCCACGGTGCCGTTCGCGAAGTCGCCGAGCTTATCCTCAAGGCCCAAGGCAAGTGGGAGACGTTGTTGGCCAAGCTCCAGTGATCGGTGTTCGGTTACCGGGGTGCAGTATTCAGTGATCAGTGTTCAGTTTCCCGACCGGTGATGACTGATCACTGATGACTGATTACTGGCCGATGACCGCTGATCACTGAAAGGAGGGAGGAGTGAAAGGACATCGCGACAACCGAGAATACGTGGCAGACTTGGAACGCCACGGCGATGCGGTGCGCATCACGCAGGAAGTGGACTGGGACTTGGAGGCCGGCGCCATCGTGCGGCGGGTGTGCGAGCTCAAAGCGCCGGCCCCCTTCATGGAGCGCATCAAGGACTACCCGGGCTTCCGTTATTTGGGGGCCCCGCTGGCCACCTACCGCCGCCTGGCCATCTCCTTGGGCATGGACCCGCGCAGCTCCGTGCCCGACATCGCCGAGGAGTACCTCAAGCGCACCACGTCCGAGCCCATCGCCCCGGTCGTGGTGGACCGTCGCGAAGCCCCTTGTAAGCAGAACATTCTCCTAGGCGACGAGGTGGACCTGTGCAAACTGCCGGCCCCCCTCGTCCACGACGGCGACGGCGGCCGCTACATCGGCACGTGGCACGCGGTGATCACCGAGGGGGCCGAAGGAGATGTCAACTGGGGCATGTACCGCCTCATGCTCTACGACTCGCGGCTCATGGTCGGGGCCGTCTTCCCCTTCTCCGACTTGGGCAAGGCATTTCACCAGCGGTACGAGCCGCGCGGCGAGCCCATGCCCTTCGCGGCCGTCATCGGGCCTCCGCCCCTGGCCGCCGTGGCCGCCTGTGCCCCCTCCCCCATTCCCGAGCCCGAGCTGACCGGCATGCTCATGGGCGCCCCCATCGAGCTGGTCAAGTGTGAGACCAACGATCTCCTCGTGCCCGCCCACAGTGAGGTGGTCATTGAAGGCGTCATCCTGCCCAACGTGCGCGTCGAAGAAGGGCCCTTCGGCGAGTACACCGGCTACCGCACGTCGCCCAGGGACAAGCGCCTCACCTTCCTCGTCAAGGCCATCACCTTCCGGGACGACGCCATCGTCACCATCTCCAACATGGGCGTCCCCACCGACGAGGGCCAGCTCCTGCGCTCCTTCTCCCTCGGCCTGGAGTTGGACAAGCTTCTGCGGAGCCAGGGCATCCCCATCACGGGCGTCTACATGCCGCCCGAGTCCACCCACCACATGATGATCGTGGGCGTCAAGCCCATCTACAGCAACATCGCCACCCAGATCGCCAACCTGGCCTTCGGGAGCAAACTGGGCCCCTGGTTTCACATGGTCGTCGTCGTGGACGACACCATCGACATTTACAACTGGGATGAGGTCTTCCACGCCCTCTGCACCCGCTGCCACCCCGTGCGCGACATCCGTGTGTACGAGCACGCCGTGGGCACCGCCCTTTACCCCTTCCTCAGCGCCCACGAGCGCAAGTACGCCAAGGGAGCTCAGGTCCTCTTCGACTGCACCTGGCCCCTCGACTGGGACCCCCTCAACGAGGTACCCAGGCTGGTGGCCTTCCGCTCCGTCTACCCGAAGGAGATCCAGGAGAAAGTGCTCGCCAACTGGGAAGCCTACGGCTTTCCGACCGAGTAAAGCGAGGTGAACCATGCGCGTGTGGGAAGTCTTCGTCAACGACCTCTCCGAACTGCGGGAGGACGAAGAGCTCGACCTCTCCATCCGCACCTTGGAGCCAGGCATCTACAAGTACACCTACAAGCGCGTGCGGGCGCGGGTCTCGTCCTCGCCCGACACCTACCCCGACCGGCTCCACGTGCGCTTCGGCCGGGGCCAACCGTGCGACCAAACCTTTTCCATCCAGATCGTGGAGGAGCTGAACGTCATTCCGGCCAAGTACCTGTAAGAGGTCGCTTTACATGGACTTGCGCGCCTTTCTCGACGCCCTGGACGGCGCGCTGCTGCGCGTGCCCCAGGAACTGAGCCCCGAACACGAGATGGCCGCCCTCCTCCGGGCCGTCGAGGGACGGGGCCTGACAGTGCTCTTCGAGCGCGTTGCCGGCCATCCCGGTGCCCGGGTGGCCGGCAACCTCTTGGTCACCCGCCGACACGTGGCCATTGCCCTGAACACGGAGGAGCGCCACCTGGAGGCCACCTACCTGAAACGCAAAGCCCAAGCACAGACCACCCGCACGCTCCCCCCGGAAGAGGCGCCCGTGAAGGAGGAGGTGCTCACGGCCGACGGCCCTCTGCTCTCGGCGCTGCCGGTGCTCACCCACTACGAGCGGGACGCCGGCCCCTTCATTACCGCCGGCACGGTCTTCGCCAAGGACCCGGAGACCGGCCGGCGAGGCTTCGGCATCCACCGCATGATGGTCAAGGGCGAGCGCCGGCTGGGCATTTTTCTCGCCAACCCGCCCTTGGCCGCCTACTACGCCCGCGCCGAGGCCCGGGGGGAGCCCCTCGAAGTGGCCGTGGCCTTGGGCGTTCACCCGGCCGTCCTCGTGGGAGCCGTGGTGCCCGAGAACCCCACCGGCCCCGACAAGCTGGAAGTGACCGGCGCCCTGCTGGGTGCCCCACTCGAGCTCGTGCCCGCCGAGACCGTGGACGTGGAGGTGCCCGCCCGGGCCGAGATCATCATCGAGGGGCGCGTGTTGCCCGGTCACAGGGAGCCGGAAGGCCCCATGGGCGAGAACACGGGCTACTATTTCACCAACCACAGCCCGGTCCTGGAGGTAACCGCCATCACCCGGCGCCGCGATTTCATCTACCCGGCCCTCTGCCCTTGGGGGGCCGACGTGGACGTGCTCTTCGCCCTGGCCGGGGGCACCGAGCTCCTGGGCCGCCTGCGGGCTCTCGTGCCCGAGGTGGTGGACCTGGAGCTGAGCCCCGGCACGCCGGGCTTCTCCGCGGTCATCGCCGTGCGCCCGTGTTCGCCGGCCCGGGTGCGGCGCCTGATCGGCCTGGCCCTCCACTTGGACCGCCGGCTCAAGGTGGTCATCGTCGTGAACGACGACGTGGACATCCGCAACCCCAGAGAAGTGACGTGGGCACTGGCCACCCGCTTCCAGCCGGACCGGGACACAGTCATCGTCCCCGGGCTCGAGGGGTATGTGATCGACCCCTCGGTGGGCAACACAGGCGTGACGGCCAAGCTCGGCCTGGACGCCACGCGCGGGCCGGGACCGGAATTCGACAAGATCACCATGCCGGCAGCGGCCATCGCCAAGGCGGAGGCCGTGGTGGAATCCCTGCTGGGTTGAAGGACGAACACAGAACGCCGGCAACGGCGCCGGCAACGCCCAACATCAGCGCCACGAAGGGGGGTGAAAGCCGGACGAAACGGGAGGGTCACGAACGAACACGTCCGTTCCAAGACCACAGCCGTGGTGGCGTGCAAGCGCTTCAAGCCGGATAGAGGCCAAACGGGAAGACCCAAGGGAGGAAAGGCAATGACCCAGCAGACGAACGGCCGGTTCCCGAGCCCCTTTGAGGTGGACATCCCCCCCGAGCTGGAGGGGTGGGAAGAAATGTACCCCTACTACTACCTCTTCAGCGAGGAACGGCGGGAGTTCGAGGAGAGCAAATTCTGGTACCAGGACCGGATGCACCACCCCGAGCCGCTCTACCCCTTCGACACCATCACGGCCGAGAGCTGGTGGGTGGCCCTCAGCCAGTACACCACGCGCATCTTCGTCATTCCGCCGGCCCTGGGCATCGACCAGCGCGTCGTGGGCGGCTACCTCTACATCAGCCCCAACGCCGTGACCGACCCCGAGCTCGTCCAGAAGCGGCTGGAGTATTTCCAGCGCCGCGCCGGCTACTACTACGAGAACTGGAACACCCTCTACGCCACGTGGAAGGAGAAAGTCGAGGCCCTCATCCGCGAGTTGGAAGCCATCGAAGTGCCCGACCTGCCCGAATACGAGGACGAGTCCATCGTCATGGAGGGCGTGGGCATCAGCAGCGGCTACCGCCTGCTCGAAGCGTGGAACCGGCTCATCGAGAGCTGCTACAAGATCTGGCAGTACCACTTCGAGTTCCTCAACCTGGGCTACGGGGCTTACGTGACCTTCTTCGACCTCTGCAAGAAGAACTTCCCCGACATCCCGGACCAGACCATCGCCCGCATGGTGGCCGGGATCGACGTGATCCTCTACCGCCCCGATGAGGAGCTGCGCCGCCTGGCGGCCAAGGCCCTGGAACTCGGCGTGGCCGACGTGCTCAAACAGGAGAAGGGAGCCGACGCCATCATGGCCGATCTCGCCCAGAGTGAGGCCGGGCAGGAATGGCTCAAGGCCCTGGAGGCCGCACGGCA
>JALSKA010000240.1 GCA_026989095.1 Ardenticatenaceae bacterium | reverse complement strand
GGGCTGTCGTCCTCGCCTCGGGCGATCCCCTCTGCTACGGCATCGGGGCCACGTTGCGCCGCCACCTGCCCGCCGAGGCGCTGGAGATCGTCCCGGCTCCTTCGGCCTTTCAACTGGCCTTCGCCGCCTTGGCCGAGCCCTGGCACGACGCCCTCCTGCTGAGCGCCCACGGTCGCCCCCTGGAGGACGTGGTGGCTCGCTTGCGGGCCGCCCGCGTGGGCGCCGTGCTCACCGATCCCACCAACACGCCCGCGGCCGTTGCCCGTGCCCTCATGGCGGCCGGCGTGAGCCCGGAGACGCGCTGTGCCGTCTGCGAGCGCCTGGGTGGCCCGGACCAGCGCGTGGTGAGGGGCACACTGGCCGAGGTGGCGGCCGGCACCTTCGCCCCCCTGAACGTCTTCGTGGTCTGGCCGGAAGTGCCCCTGCGCCGGTGGCGCACCCCTCTGCCTGACGAGGCATTCGTCACCGTGCGGGGGCAGCTCACCAAGCGCGAGGTGCGCGCCCTGGCCGTGGCATTTCTCGACTTGCGGCCCGGCGAGGTGTTGTGGGACATCGGCGCCGGCAGCGGTGCCCTTAGCATCGAGGCCGCCTACCGCCACCCGGACGTGGCCGTCTACGCCGTGGAACGCCGGCCCGAGCTCGTGGCCTGCGCTCGCCAGAACGTGGAGCGCGTCCCGGCTCCCAACGTGCGCCTCGTGGCTGGCGAAGCGCCCGCCGCCTGTGCCTCCTGGCCCGACCCGGACGCCATCTTCCTGGGCGGCACCGGTGGGCGCGTCGAGGAGCTCATCACGTGGGCCCGTGAGCGCCTGCGACCTTCCGGCCGGCTTGTTGTCAACCTCGTGGTGGTGGAGCACCTGGTGCGCGTGCGCCGGCTCCTGCCCGACGCCGACTTCGTTCACGTGGCCGTAAGCCGGGGAACGCCCGTGGGCACCAACGTGCGCCTGCAAGCCCTGAACCCCGTCTTCATCGTCGCGTGGCGCAAGGCGGCCCAATGTGGGCCGGACGATCAGGAGGACAGGAATGGCTGAGAAATTGCGCCTGACGGCCGTGGGCGTGGGCCCCGGCGACCCGGAGTGGATCACCGTCAAGGGACAGCGCGTGCTCGCCGAGGCCGACGTGGTCTTCGCCCCGTGCAGTGAGGGGGCTGGCGAGAGCCTGGCCCTGCAAATCGCCCGTCCCTGGCTGCGGCCGGGCCAGCGTGTGGTCACCCTTCCCCTGCCCATGACCCGAGACCGCGCGCGCCTGGAGCCGGCCTGGCAGGCCGCAGCCGACGCCCTGGTGGCCACGCTCGGCGCCGTGGCCGCCGAGCGGGGAGGAGCCCACGGCGCCTACGTCGTGTTGGGCGATCCCCTCTTCTACGGCACCTTCGCCCACCTGTGGCGCGTCCTGGCCGACCGTCACCCCGAGATCGGCGTGGAGGTGGTGCCCGGCGTGCCCGCCTTCGTGGCCGCGGCCGCGCGGGCCGGCCGTCCCCTGGCCACTTCCTCCCAGCGCGTGGCCATCGTGCCGGCCGTGTACGAGGCCGACGAACGCTCCCTGGCCGACCTGGTGGCCAACTTCGACGCCGTGGTGATGCTCAAAGTGGGCCGAGCCCTTGCCCGCGTGCGCGCGGCCTTGGGCCGGCTGGGCCTGGCCAACAGAGCCCTCTACGCGGCCCGCGTGGGCCTGCCCAGCGAGCGCGTGGCCCTGGGCTTGGAGTCTGTGGAGGAGGATGAGGCCCCCTACCTCTCTCTCGTCATCGTCCACCGGGAGGAAAAGCCATGAGTGTGCCCGGAGGAAACGCAGCGCCCGGCACCGTCTACTTCGTCGGCGCCGGGCCGGGGGCCCCGGACCTCATCACATGTCGCGGCCGCGACTTGATGGGCCAGGCCGACCTGGTGGTCTACGCCGACAGCCTCGTGGATTCGCGCCTTGTGGCACCGGCCCGCGAGCGGGGCGCGCGGGTGGTGGGCTCGGCCGAGCTCACGTTGGAGGAGATCGTGGACCTGATGGCCGCCGCTGCCCGGCGGGGCCAGATCGTAGTTCGGCTCCACAGCGGTGATCCCTCCGTCTACGGGGCCCTCCACGAACAACTCGTGCGGCTGGACGCCCTAAGTGTGCCGTGGGAGATCGTGCCGGGCGTGCCCTCGGCGATGGCCGCCGCCGCTCGGTTGGGCGTGGAACTCACCGTGCCGGGCCTCGTGCAGACGGTCATCTTCGCCCGCGCGGCCGGCCGCACGCCCGTTCCAGGCCGCGAGCGCCTGGCCGCTCTGGCCGCCCACCGGGCCACCTTGGCCATCCACCTGAGCGTTGCCCGCGTGCGCCGCGTGGTCCGGGCCCTCCTGGAGGGCGGCTATCCCCCCGACACGCCCGTGGCCGTGCTCTACAAAGTCACCTGGCCCGACGAGCGGATCATCACCGGTACGCTGGCCACCATTGCCGACGCCGTCAGGGCGGCCGGCATCACGCGCCACGCCCTCATCCTCGTGGGGCCGGCTCTCTCCGCCCAGCAAGATGCCGGGGCTGCGCGCAGCCACCTCTACAGCCCGGGCCACGCCCACCTTTTCCGGCCTGCCAGGGGCGTGTCCGAGGAGAAGGCTTCCCCCCCGGCGCGGCACAACATCGTCCTCGTGGCCGTGACGCGCTCCGGCGCGGAATTGGCCCTGCGCCTCGGCGAGGCCCTGGGGGCGGCTGTCCGCGTGCCCGGCGCCTTTGCCGGTGCCCGGCCCGAGGTTGCCTACACGGGATCCGTCGTGGACGAGGTGCGGCGTTGTTGGAGCTCTGCCCGCGCCCTTGTCGTGGTGGCCGCGGCCGGCATCGTCGTCCGGGCCGTGGCCCCGCTGTTGCGCCACAAGGGTCAGGACCCTGCCGTCATCTGCATGGACGAACGGGGACGCTTCGTCGTGCCGCTGGTGGGCGGCCACGCGGCCGGCGCCAACGCCCTGGCCGAGCGCATTGCCCGCCTCACGGGGGGCGTGGCCGTCATCACGACGGCCTGCGATGTCCAAGGCCGGCCGGCCCTGGACGTGGTGGCCCAGGAGCTGGGGTGGCAGGTCGCTCCGGGGAGCCAGCTCACCGGAGCGATGGCGGCCCTGGTCAACGGGGAGCGCCTGGCCCTCTTCGTGGATCCCGCCTTGCCGGGCCGGGTGCGCGCGCAGGCCCTGGCCCGGCTCGAGGATGACGCTGTCGTGCGGGTGGATCGGGTGGACGACCTGGCGGACGGGCAGTGGGGCGCGCTCCTGGCCGTGACGCCCCAACGGTTGGCCCTGCCGGCGACGCGGCCTCGCGTGGTCTACCACCCGCCGGTGCTCTGGGTGGGCGTGGGGTGCCGGCGCGGTGTCTCGGCGGATGAGGTGGTGGAGGCCGTAGACGGTGTGCTGGAGCGCGCTGGGCTGGCCCGCGAGAGCGTGGCCGCTCTGGTCACGGCCGAGGCCAAGGGCGACGAGCCCGGGCTGGTCGAGGCGGCCCGACGGCTCAACCTGCCCCTGCGTGTCGTGGCCCACGAGGTGTTGCGCCGGGTGCCGGCCGGCGCGGTGAGCCCCAGCGCGGCCCGCGAGCACCTGGGCCTGCCCGGCGTGGCCGAGCCGGCCGCCCTGGTGGCCTCGGGGGGCGATCTCCTCGTGCCCAAGGAGCGTGTGGGACGGTGTACGGTGGCCGTTGCCATTGGGGAGGGAAGGCCATGAGCGGAGAAGGCTTGATTTCACTGGTGAGCCTGGGGCCGGGCGACCCGGCCCAGATGACCGTGGCCGCCCGCCGTGCCCTGGAGGCGGCCGACGTGGTGGTGGGGTACAGGGGCTACGTAGAACTGGCCACACCCCTGCTCCACCCCCATCAGGAAGTGCGGCCCTGGCCCATTGGCGCGGAGCTGAAGCGGGCCGAGGAGGCAGTGACGTTGGCCGAAGCGGGTCACCACGTGGCCCTCGTCAGTGGCGGGGATGTGGGCCTCTACGGCATGGCCGCCCCCCTCTTCGAATGCTTGCAGCGGCGTGGCTGGGACGGCTCTCACCCCGACGTGGCCGTCTACCCGGGCGTGACGGCCATGCAGGCCGCTGCTGCCCGCCTGGGGGCGCCTCTGGGCCACGACTTCTGCGCCGTGAGCCTGAGCGACCTGCTCACGCCCTGGCCTCAGATCGAGCGCCGGCTGGTGGCGGCTGGCTGGGGGGGCTTCGTGGTGGCCCTCTACAACCCCCGCAGCCGGCGGCGCGCCGAGCAGTTGGGCCACGCCCTCGACATCCTGCGCCGCTTTCGCCGGCCCGAGACGCCTGTGGCCTTTGCCCGCAACGTGATGCGCCCGGACGAGACCATCCGCCTGACCACCTTGGCCGAGGCCGACCCCACGTGGGCCGACATGTTGACCCTGGTCATCGTGGGCAACGACGAGAGCTTCACCTTGGCCGACCACATGGTGACGCCGAGGGGGTACACCGGCGTCGGAGAAGCGGCCGAACAGCCCCCGCGCGGACAACCCACTGTACGGACCGTCTACCCGGTGGTGCTCACCGACGTGGCCGGGGCCTTGGCCGTGGTCGTCGGCGGCGGGCGCGTGGCCGAGCGCAAGGTGCGCAGCCTGTTGGCCGTGGGCGCCCGCGTGCGCGTGGTCAGCCCGGCGGCCACGCCGGCCATCCGGGAGTGGGCCCGCTGCGGCCGGCTCGCGTGGGAGGCGCGGCCCTACCGCCCGGGCGATCTGTTGGGCGCTCGCCTCGCCTTTGCGGCCACGAACGTTCGGGCCGTCAACGCCCAAGTGGCCCGTGAGGCTGCCCGGTTGGGCGTGCTCTGCAACGTGGCCGACGCGCCCGACGAGGGAAGCTTCCACCTGCCCGCGGTCTACCGGGGCGAGGACGTGGTGGTGGCCGTGAGCACCGCCGGCGCCGACCCGTCCCGCGCCCGCGGCGTGCGCGACCGCCTGGCCGAGGTGCTGCCGTGAGCGGGGGGCAGCCCGTGCGTCCGGGTACGGTTTACATTGTGGGCGCCGGTCCCGGCGCACCTGACCTGATCACCGTGCGGGGGCTCCGCGTGCTGCGCCGGGCCGACGTGGTGCTCCACGACCGGCTTGTGTCACCGGCCCTTCTGGAGGAGGCACCCCCGCACGCCGAGCTTCTCTTCGTGGGCAAGGCGGCCGGGCGTCACGCCGTGCCCCAGGCAACGATCAACGCCCTCCTGGTGGAACACGCGCGCGCCGGGCGCGTGGTGGTGCGCCTCAAGGGGGGCGATCCCTTCGTCTTCGGCCGGGGCGGCGAGGAGGCCCTGGCCCTGGCCGAGGCCGGCGTGCCCTTCGAGGTCGTGCCCGGCGTGACTTCGGCCGTGGCCGTGCCGGCGCTGGCCGGCGTGCCCGTGACTCATCGGGGCGTGGCCTCGGCCTTTGCCGTGGTCACCGGCCACCGGATTGCCGGAGAAGCCGATTGGGCCACCTTGGCCCGGGTGCCCACGCTCGTGGTCCTCATGGTCTCGGCCCGGCTGGAGGAGGCCTGCCGCGCCCTCGTCGGCGCGGGACGACCGCCCCACACGCCGGCCATGCTCGTGAGCCGGGGGAGCACCCCCGAGCAGCAAACCCTCGTGGGCACGCTGGAGACGTTGCCGGACCTGGCGCGGGCGGCTGCTCTCCCCACCCCGGCTCTGCTCGTGGTGGGCGACGTGGTCGCCCTGGCTGAGCCGTTGGCCGGTGCCTTCAACGGCAGAGCACCGGTGCGACAAGAGGGTGCTTCCGGTGGGTGAACGGCTCCCATATCACTTCGAGTGTGAGATAAAGGAGGAACGCCGATGAGCCGAGTGACGACGACTCCCAACGCGGTCAGCCGCCACGCTGCGGGCACGTTGGCCTGGGCTCAGGCCAGCGTGACCTTTCAGGTGGCCCTAGTCCTGGTGACCGCCGCTCTGGTGCTGTGGGCCCTCTTCTTCAGCAACTACCCCCTGGTCCACGACACCTTCCACGAACTGCGCCACAGTCTCTACTTCGTGCCGTGTCATTGAACGAGACGTGAGCTCGGCCGTTCATCCACCTGGTGGGGCGGAGCCCACCGGCACCACACAAGGGGGCCGGTGGGCGCTTCCGCCAACCCGATGTCGGCGAAGAAAGCTGCACGAGACTAAAAGGAGGAAGGTGCTCATGCGGCGGATGTTGACGGCATGTGCTGTTCTCATTCTCCTAGGCATGGCGACCGCCCGGTCACAGGCACAGGCCGAGCCGGCTGCCCGGGTCGTCATTGAAACGGCCCCCGCGGCAGGCGCCATCGTGCCCGACGAGACGCTCGTGACCACCCGCCTGCGGGTGCTCGACGCGGCCGGCATCCCCATCCCCGGCGCGCGGGTGGCCCTGCACGTGGACACGCCGCCGCGCGCGAAAGTGATCACCACCGACTTCCCCTTCGTCGAGGACACCACGCTCCTCGAGCTGGAGACGGTGCTCCCCGAGGGCGAGCTCAGCTTCCAGGCCGTCTACCCCATCCGCGGCACCTACACTTTCCGAACCCGCGTCGTCCTGCCCGATGGGCAGACGTTGGAGGCATCGCCCGTCCTCTCGCTGCGCGAGAACCCCGATGAGGTGCGCAACATTCTGGTGCTCTTGGGCCTGCTCTTCGCCTTCGGCCTGTTCTCCGGCTTCGTCATTCGCCTCACGGGCCGGCCGGGCGCGGCGGCTGCCGCGGCCATCGTGGCCCTCGTGCTCACCGGCGGGACGGGGTGGGCCCACGGCCCCTCCGGCGAGGGAGCACCCAGCCAGAACGAGCCGGTCACCGTGGTCCGCGAGGCCGACGGCGTGCGCGTCACGGCCACCGCCTCGCCGGACAGCGCGGCCGTGGGGCGCCTCACCACCGTCACCGTGCGGGCCACTACGGCCGCAGGCCGGCCCGTGGCGGGTAACGTGAGCCTGGATGCCATCCACCTGGAGGACAACGTGCCCATCTACAGCTTCGACCTGCCCCTGGAGGCCAACGGCACGGCTCGGGTGGCCCTGCAGCTCTTCGACGGCACTGAACACGAGCTGCGCTTTGCCCTCCGCACGGACGACGGCCGCGCGGTGAACCTGGAGGTGCCCCTGCCCGTTGAGGGCTTTGCCCCGCCCCTGAGCGTCAAGCTGCGCTCGTTGGCCCTCCTCATGGTGCCCGTGGTCGTGGGGTTGGCCGTTGGGTTCCGCGCCGGCAGGCCCTTCGCGGCCCGGCGCCGGCTGTCGGCCGTGAGCGTGGGGTGATGCTGGCGGGCTGCGGTCGGCCGGGGAGGCCCCCTCTCTGGTCCTCCCCGTTCCTGCGCTGGAGGCGAATCGATTCGATGAGAGGAGCGATGTTGCCATGGGAGTGCGTACCGCACGCAAGAAGAAGGGGCTCGTGATCGTCAACACGGGCCACGGCAAGGGAAAAACCACGGCTGCCCTGGGCCTCCTCCTGCGGGCGTGGGGACGTGGGATGCGCGTCTGCGTCGTCCAGTTCATCAAACACGAGGGGGGGAGCTGGGGCGAGGTCAAGGCCGCCAAGAAGCTGGGCATCGAGTGGCACAAGATGGGCGATGGCTTCACGTGGATGTCCAAGGACATGGACGAGACTGCGGCCAAGGCCCGTCACGGCTGGCGGCTGGCCCAGGAGAAGATTGCCGGCGGCGAGTACGATGTGGTGCTCCTGGACGAGTTCACCTACCCGCTCGTGTACGGGTGGATCGACGTGGAGGAGGTCGTCGGTTGGCTGCGCGACCACAAGCCCGCCATGACCCACGTCATCATCACCGGGCGCGACGCGCCCCCCGAGCTGGTCGAGTTCGCCGACCTGGTGACCGAGATGCGCAAGGTGAAGCACCCCTTTGACCAAGGCATTCGTGCCCAGCCGGGCATTGAGTTCTGAGGGCATGTGGGCAAGGTCCATGAGTGCCGGGCGCTCCCTCGCAACGTCTGTGAACACGTGGTTGCCGGCCACCTGTGGGGAGCTGGTCCAAGGCGTGCTCGACGGCGAGCTCTGCTTGGTTTCCTGTCCCATCGGGTGGTACGGCCGGGTCACCGTGCGCGTGTGGCGAGAAGAAGGCCCGGTGTGGCACACGCCTCCCGATTCCCCCAAGGTGGCCCGGGCCCTGAATGTGGTCTTGGAGACCGTGGGCGGAGAAGGGTGGAGGGGCACTGTGGACACCCGCTCGCCCGTGCCGCGCGGCCGGGGGTACGGCTCCAGCACCGTGGACGTAGTCGGCACCATCTGTGGCCTCATGGCGGCCGTGGCCGGGAGCGTGCCGGACCCGCCTCTCCTCGGTCGCCTGGCCGTGCAGGTGGAACCGACCGACAGC
>JALSKA010000239.1 GCA_026989095.1 Ardenticatenaceae bacterium | reverse complement strand
GAATCCGCGCCGACATGGCCTCGGAGATCGAGCGAATCCGCGCCGACATGACCTCGGAGATCGAGAAAATTCGCGCTGAGATGGCCTTGGAATCCGAGAAGGTCCGCGCCCACGTCACGTCGGAAGTCGAGCGAATTCGTGCTGAGACAGCCTCGGAGATCGAGCGAATCCGCGCCGACATGGCCTCGGAGATCGAGAGGACCCGTGCTGAGGCGGCCGTGGGAATCGAGAAGCTCCGCACCGAGCTGACCGGGAAAATCGAAGCAGTTCGCCTCGAAGTGGAAAAAGTGCGCGCGGAGCTCACCGTCCGTGTCGAGGAAGCCAAGACATCCCAAACACGATGGGCTTTCGTCTTCTGGATCACACAGATGGTCGCGCTGTTGACCATTCTTTATCAAGTGTTGTCATCATAAAACCCACTCGCGTATGAACACTCTCGACCCCCCGCCCCACCGCCCAGATCGTGACCCGCCGGCCAAGCTGACCGCCGCCACACCGGCGTGGTTCACGGGTGCGACGGCTCAGATGTGGGGCCGGCGGGCTGTCAAAGTGGCCACCTTCTTCGCCAGCCTCTTCCTCTTTATCTTGGGCATCGTGGTGATGAAAGACGGAGCCGGCGCCTTGACGCCCCTCGTGGAACGGCTGGTGGACCTCTCCCACCCGCTGCGCGGGCTCAGTGCCGGCTGGCTCTCCTCCATGATCATCATGAGCGGGTCCCCGGTCGCCGCTGCGGCCCTGGCCTTCCTGGACGCCGGACTCCTCTCGCCCGTCTCCGCCTACATGATGATCACCGGCTCCCGGTTCGGCGCCAGCTTCATCGTGCTCTGCTTGGGCCTGATCTACGCCCTGCGCGGCCGCGATCTCATGACCAGCGTGGGCATGGGATTGCTCTCCTTCGGCATCACCATCTCCCTCCACGTGCTCGGCCTCCTGCCCGGCATTTGGCTGCTCACCTCCGGCACCCTCCAAGCGTGGCCGCGGCCGAGCGGCGTGGCGATCACCTCGTTCGTGGAGCGCGTCTTCCAACCTATCAGCGCGGCTATGATGGGCGCGCTGCCCTCGTGGTCGCTCTTCGGCGCCGGATTCTTGATCATTATGTTAAGCTTTGCCCTCTTCGACCGCTGCCTGCCCACCGAGTCCCTGAAACAGAGCCGTGTGGGCAAGATGTCCCGCTACGTCTACCGCCCCTGGGTCATGTTCCTGTTGGGTGCCCTCTTGACCCTCATCTCCATGTCGGTGAGCCTCTCCATCAGCATACTCGTGCCCCTCAACGACCGGGGCTTGGTGCGCCGGGAGAACGTCATTCCCTACATCATGGGGGCGAACATCACCACCTTCGTGGACACGCTCCTGGCCGCCATGCTCCTCTCGCCCCAAGCGTTCGAGGTCGTCGTGGCTGAGATGTTGAGCGTGGCTCTGCCATCGCTGGTGATCCTCTTCTTCGCCTTTCGCCAATACGAGTACGTGATGGAAGCCTTCGTCGAGTGGGTTTCCCGCCACCCCAGGCATCTCTTCTTTTTCCTCTTCGCCCTCTTCGCCATCCCCTTGGCCGGCCTCATCATCTAGCCGCCCTGCTGGACGGAACGCCCAAAACGGGCTATCATGTGCGTGTCCCCCCGTCTGCCTGCGCGTCGTCAAACGGCGTGACGCCACACGGAGAATTTGAACGAAAGGAAGTCATCCATGCGCATTCTGGTGGCCACCGGCGGTGCTCCTCACTCCACGCTGGCCGTCATCTTCGGCGGCCTTCTGGCCCATGACCTCGACGCCCACTTGACTCTGCTCACAGTCATCAAGCCCGCTGCCGAGCGCGAGCAGGCCGAGCGCGTCCTCCGCGACGCCGGTGTCTTGCTCAACAAGTACGTGGCCTCGCCCGACACCCGCGTGCGCGTCGGCCACCCGGCCGAGGAGATCGTCAAGGAGGCTGAGGAGGGACCATACGACCTCGTCGTGGTCGGCGAGCGCCAACACCACACCCTGCGCACCCGCTTTCTCCTGGGCGCCACGGCCGAGCGCGTGGTGGAGCACGCCCCCTGCCCTGTCGTGGTGGCCAAGGGGCGGGTGACGCCCGTGCGCCGCTTGCTCCTCTGCGAGGGGGTGCGCAACCGGCAGACTCTCGTCAAGCGCCTGGTCGAACAGCTCCCCGAGCTCCTGGACCGCACCCAAGCCGAGCTCACCGTCCTCCACGTCATGTCCCAGGTGAGCGTGGACCCCGCCAAGAGCGGCAACGTTCTCGCCGTCTCCGTGGACGAGCTCATCGCCAGGGGCACCAGCGAGGGGCAACGCCTCCACCGGGACCGGTTGCTCCTGGAGGAACGGGGGGTTCATCCCAAATTGAAGGTGCGCCACGGCCTCGTGGTGGAGGAGATCATCCACGAGGCCCGAGAAGGCGAATACGACCTCGTGGTGGTGGGCGCCCACCGGGGCGAACGCTGGCGGCGCATTCTGCTGGACGACCTGACCCACGAAATACTCGTCGAGAGCGACCGTCCTGTGCTCGTCGTGCGGTGAGGTGAAGCTATGAGCAAGGTCACGCCCGTTCGGCGCCAGTACCTGGAGCTCAAGCGCCAGTATCCCGACGCCATTCTCTTCTTCCGCTTGGGCGACTTCTACGAGACCTTCGACGAGGACGCCGAGACTGTGGCCCGGGAGCTCGACATCGTGCTCACCAGCCGGAACGTGGGCAAGGACCAGCGCGTGCCCATGGCCGGCGTGCCCTACCACGCGGCCGAGACCTACATTGCCCGGCTCATCGAGAAGGGCTACAAAGTGGCCATTGCCGAACAGATCGGCGACCCCCGCGCCACCAAGGGGCTCATGCACCGCGAGGTGGTGCGCGTGGTCACGGCCGGCACCGTGGTTGAGCCCGACCTGTTGAGCGAGAAGCACAACAATTACCTGGTGGCATTGGTGCGCGACGGGCGCGGGCGGGCCGGCCTCGCCTACGCGGACATCACCACGGGCGAGTTCGCCTGCACGGAGATTCACGGCCCGGACGCGGAGCGCCGCGTCCAGGAGGAGCTGGAGCGGCTGCACCCGGCCGAGGTGATCGTGCCCGGCGAGGCCGGCCGACGGGGAGGAGCTCAGCCGGCCGCACGGGACGCGGGAGGATTTCGCACCACCCCATTCGACACCTGGCATTGGCAGTTCGACGCGGCCCGGCGTGCCCTGTGTGAGCACTTCGGCGTTCACGCCCTCGACGGCTTCGGGTGTCGGGACAAGCCACTGGCCGTGCGCGCGGCCGGCGCCATCGTGGCCTACCTCCGGGAGACACAGCGCTCCGCCCTCGCCGGCCTGCGTGCCCTCCACACCTACAGCACGTCGGGCTTCATGACCTTGGACGCGGCCACCCGCCGCAACCTGGAACTGACCGAGAGCTTGGGGGGAGCCGACGGCCCGCCCACGCTGCTCTCCATTCTCGACCTGACCCTCACGCCCATGGGGGGGCGCTTTCTGCGCCGCTGTGTCAACCAGCCCCTCCTCAGCCTGGAGGCCATCGAGCGCCGGCTGGACGCCGTCGAGGCCCTCTACCGGGACATGGAAGGGCGCATGGAAGTGCGCGAACTCCTCAAGCGCGTGGCCGACGTGGAACGCCTGGCCAACCGCGCCGTGGCCGGCCTCATCACGCCCCGCGAGCTGGGCCACGTGCGCGAGACCTTGCGCCTCCTGCCCGAGCTGCGCCGAGCGGTGGCCGACATCGCCCGGCGCCAGGCCGGCCTTCTCGGCTCGCCCCCCCGCGTGGCGTGGCTCGACCCGGAGCGGTACGACGAGTGTGGCGATGTGCTGGCCCTGTTGGAGGCCGCCCTGGAGGACGAGCTGCCCGCCCGCCGGGACAAGCCCGGCTTCATCCGCCCCACCTTCTCGGACGAACTCCTCCAGATCATCGAGAAATCCCGCCACGCCCGCGAGTGGATCGCCGGCCTGGAGCAGGTGGAGCGCGAGCGCACGGGCATCAAGTCGCTCAAAGTGGGATACAACAAGGTCTTCGGCTATTACATCGAAGTCACCAAGGCCAACGCTCACCTGGTGCCCGATGACTACATTCGCAAACAGACCCTCGTCAACGCCGAACGGTACATCACGCCCGAGCTGAAGGAGTACGAGGCCCTGGTCCTCCACGCCGAGGAACGCCAGCTCGACCTGGAAAACCGCCTCTACCAGCAGGTGTTGGAGCAAGTGGCCGCCGCCTCGGAGCGGCTCCTACGCGTGGCCCGCCTCATTGCCCGGCTGGACACATCGGCGGCCCTGGCCGAAGTGGCCACACGCCACCGGTACGTGCGCCCCAAACTCCACGAGGGCGACGACATTCGCATCGTGGCCGGCCGCCACCCCGTGGTCGAACAGACCCTCGAGGACAAACCCTTCATTCCCAACGACACCTACCTGTCGGCCGACGAGGCCATCCACATCATCACGGGGCCGAACATGTCGGGCAAGAGCACCTATTTGCGCCAAGTGGCCCTCATCGTCCTGCTGGCCCAGATCGGCGCCTTTGTGCCCGCGGACGAAGCCCACATCGGCCTTGTGGACCGCATCTTCACGCGCGTGGGCGCCCACGACGAGATCGCCCGCGGCCACTCCACCTTCATGGTGGAAATGGTGGAGACGGCCAACATCCTCAACCACGCCACCAACCGGTCGCTGATCGTCCTGGACGAAATTGGCCGGGGCACGAGCACCTACGACGGCATCAGCATTGCGTGGGCCGTGGTGGAGTACATCCACAACCACCCACGGCTGCGCAGCCGCACCCTCTTCGCCACCCACTACCACGAGCTGACCGAACTGGCCAACCGCCTGCCCCACGTGCGCAACTACAACGTGGCCGTGGCCGAGGAGGAGGACGAAGTGGTCTTCCTCCACAAAATTGTGCCCGGGGCGGCCGACCGCAGCTACGGCATCCACGTGGCTGCCCTTGCCGGGCTGCCGCGCGCCGTGGTGCGGCGTGCGCAAGAAATTCTGGCCGACTTGGAGGCCGAGGCCCGCGCCCCCCAAGGGCACCGGGAGCGTGTGCGCCGCGCGGTGGCCGGAGTGGACGGGGCCCGCCAACTCTCCTTCTTCGACAACCACCGCCCTCACCCGGCCGTCGAGATGCTGCGCACGCTCAACGTGGACGAGCTGTCGCCCCTCGAAGCCATCAACACGCTCTACGAACTTCACAAACTGGCCCAAGAGGAGCCCCCCCGGTGACCGCGGCACGGGGTCCCCGCCACGCGGTTACCCGTGGGCGAAGGGAGCAATCCGATGAGCACACCGCGCACTCACGTGCTGTTCGACCACGCGCGCGTCTTCGCCGACCGCGCCGAGGCCGGCCGCCTGCTGGCCGAGGCACTGCGGGCGTTCTCCTTCCAGGAACCTGTTGTGGTCGGAATCCCGCGCGGAGGACTCATCGTGGCCGCCGAGGTCGCCCGGCTCCTCCCCGCCGACCTGGACTTCATCATGCCCAAGAAGCTCGGGGCGCCGGGCAATCCCGAGCTGGCCATCGGCGCCATCACCGAACGGGGGCACTTGGTGCTCAACGAGGATGTCATCCTCTACTTGGGCGTCTCCGAGGAGTACATTCAACAGGAAGTCCGGCGAAAACTGGAGGAGATCGTGGCCCGCACGCGCCAGTACCGGCAGGTTCTTCCCCACAACCCCTTTCGGGGCCGGTCGGTCATCCTGGTGGACGACGGCGTGGCCACCGGCAGCACCATGCGGGCGGCCATCCAGGCCACCAAGGCCGAGGAGCCGGCCGAAGTGGTGCTCGCCTTGCCCGTGGCGCCCCGTGAGACCTTCGATGAGCTGGCCCAGATGGCCGATGTCGCCGTGGCCGTGACGGCTCCACACGACTTCTGGGGCGGCGTGGGCGCCTACTACCATGACTTCCGCCAGGTGGACGACGAGGAGGTGTTGGCCATCTTGGAAGCCTTCCGCCGGGGCGGAGAGCCGGCAGAGGAGTGAAGAAGAGGAGCGCGCCGGCGCCTCATTCGCCCCGTGTCCAGAGGCGCTCCCACTCGGCCAGAGCACGGCGCGCCAGCAGGGGCACCTCGGCCGCCGGCGCACGGCGCACGCGGCCGGCCAGCCGGCGGAGCCAGCGCCTCTCCTCGTCTCCCGAGGCCTCGACTTTGTTCAGCACGTGGAAAGCCCCCTGCCGCAGCCACGCCCCCACAGCGCGGGTGCTCAGCGCGCGCAACAGGGGGAGCACGGCCTCCCGTCCGATGGTCACCAGCCCTTCGGCCGCCAGCCAGCGGACGCTGTAGTTGGGATCCTCGAGGGCCTCGATCAGGGCATCGACGGCCCGCGCGTCCCCCAAGCGGCTGAGGGCCTTGGCCGCGTGTCGGCGCACTTGAACGTCGTGGGCCTGGAGCGCCTCCACGAGGGGCGGCACGGCCGGTGCTCCCACCTCGACGAGGGCCTCCACGGCCGCCGCTGCCACCATCAGGTCGTCGGCCAAGGCCTCCACCAGGGCCGACACCGTGCGCGGGTCACGCCACGAGGCCAACGCCCGGGCCGCTTCCACGCGGGCCTGTCGGGCCGGGGCTGAGCGGAGGGTGTCCAGGAGGTCAGGCGGGGGCGCGGCCTCTGTCTCGGCGAGGGGGGCGATCTGGGGCAGGTCGTCGTCGGCGAGGGTGAGCATGATGGCCTCCCACATCTCCTCCTCGTCCTCGATGGCCAGGGCCTCCAGGAAGAGGACACGGGTGCCGGCGCTGCGCGTCTCCAAAAAGGCCAACAGCGTCTCCAGCGCCGTCTCGTCGCCGGCCGCAATGCGCTCCAAGAGGGCCTCCAATTCGGCGCGCTTCACGGCTGCTCCCTCCAGAGGTCCCCCAAGGGGCGCTCGGCCGCCGTCCTGCCGGGAGGGAGGCAGAACGCGCGGCTCACGCCTTGGGTGTCCCCGCCTCCTTGAGGGCTACGAAGGTGTGCTTGCCCACGCGGAGCACGCGGGTGCCCCGGGGCTCGACCGCGAAGTCGAACTGGGTGATGCGCTCGCCGTCCAGCCGCACGCCGCCCTGCCGGATAAGCCGGCGGGCCTCGCTCCGGCTCTTCACCACGTTGAGCTCGGTCATCAGGTCGATGATGTTCTTTGGCTCCCGCAGCTCATAGGTGGGCATCTCCTCGGGGCGCTCGCGCTGTTGGTAAACGCGCACGAAGTACGCCTCTGCCTCGGCCGCGGCGGCGTCATCGAAGAAAATGGAGGTGACCTCGCGGGCCAACACCATTTTCACGTCACGGGGATGTCGCGCTCCCCCCTGCAATTCGCGGAAAATTCGCTCGATCTCGTCGGGGTGGAAGCGGGTGAGCAAGTCGAAGTAAGTGCGCATGGCGAAGTCGGGGATGCTCATCAGCTTGCCGTACATGTCCTCGGGCGTGGTGTCGATGGGGATGGCGTTGCCCAAGCTCTTGGACATCTTCAGGCGCCCGTCGGTGCCGGGGAGGATGCCCAGGCTGATGAGGATTTGGGGCCTCTGGCCGAAAAGCTGCTGAATGCGCCGGCCGGCCAGGATGTTGAAGGTTTGATCCGTGCCGCCAATCTGCACGTCCGTCTCCAGGGCCACAGCGTCATATCCCTGCATGAGAGCGTAGAAGAACTCGTGCAGGTAGATGGCCTCCCCCCGCTCGAAGCGCTTGGCGAAGTTCTCCCGCTCCAGGAACTGGGCCACGGTGAAGTGGCTGGCCAAGCGCACGGTGTCGGCCAGCGTGAGCTGGCTCAGCCACTCGCTGTTGTAGCGAATTTTGGTCTTCTCGGGGTCCAAAATTTTGAACGCCTGGCGGGTGTACGTCTCCACGTTGGCCAGCACCTGCTCGCGGGTCAACTGGGGGCGGGTCTTGTCCTTGTCGCTGGGGTCGCCGATCATGGCGGTGAAGTCGCCGATGAGAAACGTACACTCGTGGCCGAACTCCTGGAACTGGGCCAGCTTGCGCAGGGGCACGGAATGTCCCAAGTGGAGATCGGGCGCCGTGGGGTCCACGCCCAAGTAGACGCGCAGCGGCCTGCCCTCCTCCAGGCGCTCGCGGAGCTCTCGCTCCATGACGCGCCGGGTCTCTTCGTCGCCGTACTGCGTTCCCCGCATCAACACAGCGAGCTGTTCGTCCACCGACGTTTTCATCAAACACACCCCCATGCACTTCGGATCAGAAAAGAATATCGCCTGAAATGCCTAAGAAAATAGCAGACAATCGCCTGTGCCTCGGAATCGACCACACGATTTCGGCTACCACGAAGGAGGATGAGGGGATGGTAACATGGCAGTGGCGAATTGTCAATCACACGTCCCCCCTTTGAGCCA
>JALSKA010000238.1 GCA_026989095.1 Ardenticatenaceae bacterium | reverse complement strand
CGGAGCCGTTTCACGCCGGCCGGGACGCTCCCGGGGGTGGCGCTGATCATGATCGCCGGGAAGGTGGCTTCCAGGGAGGCCGCCAGGGGCTCGAGGAGGCGCGCCTGTCGGCCCTCGGGGTCGTGTAGGGTAGCGATCAGGGCAAGGGGAATCATGCTCTTCGCTCCGCCAACCAGATGAGGCCTGGCCGGTCTTCGCCGGCCCACACAGCGTCGGGGTCGTACTCGGACCACCGTCCCAGGAGGGTGAAGCCGGCGCGGGACAGGACGGCCTCGATCTCCTCCGGGCGGGGCACGTAGGTCTGCCAACACACCTCGCGGGCACGCCCTTCGACGCGCAGGGTGCGGGTGAGCGTGCGCGTGCGCTCGTCGAAGGTGACCGTCTCCACGGCCCGTCCGCCCTGCACGTCGTACACGGTCTCACGTGCTGCAGGGGTACCGGTTCGCCCGAAAAGCAGGCGTCCGCCGGGGCGCAGGAGGGCGGCCACGTGGGCCAGGGGCGCGCCAAAGGTGGTGGCCGTGCCGTGGAATGGAAGTTCAGTCTCGACGGCCAGCACGATGTCGAAGTAGGGGGGGAAGTCGAGCGCGGCCAACTCCTCGGCCAGAAAGGCCACCGGCACCCTCTCGGCCATGGCACGGGCCCTCGCCGTGGCGATCAGGTCGGGGCTCACGTCCACGGCCACGGGCCTGTGACCTCGGCGGGCCAGCTCGATGCTCAGGTCACCGCGGCCACATCCCAGGTGGAGCAGCCGGCGGGCGCCTTGGGGCAAGGCCACTTGCTCGACGAAGTCGGCCACAAGGCTGGCCGGGAGAGGTGTCTCTGGCCGGCGGGCGGAGGCCACCCAGCGGCCGCGTTCCACGAAGAAAGGGCTCGGGTTCACGCGCGCGTTCCTCCTCTCAACCTGTGCCAGAGTTCGACGACGTGCGGCCACAGCTCACGCAGCCGGCCCACTCCGGCCCACGCAATGGCGCCGGCCACGGCGCCCACCACCACGGCGATGCCCAGCCCGTCCAACCGCTGCTCCGCGCTGAGGTCGGGCGTGAACCGAGCAAAGGCGCCGCCCAGGAGCAGTCCGGCTGTTACGCCGGCAAGTCCGCCCCGTCCCAAGCGGTGTCGGGTGGGCGCGGGCAACTCCAGCACCAGCTCGCTGAGCAGTGAGCCCAGAATGCCGCCGAAGAGGCCGCCGCCCACCGTGGCGGGGGCACTCCAGTTGAAGAGGAGGCCGACGATCACCGCGCCCAAGGCGATGCCGGCCAGGGAGAGGAGAATGTTGAGGGGACTGGTGCCCACGGTCATGGATCACCCTCCTTCCGCCGACGTTTGGGGGGCTCCAGGAGCGCATGAGCCGCGGCCAGGGCCGCCTCGTAGACCCGGCGCACGGCCACGCCGTGCTCGTGGGCCAGGCGCCGACACTCCTCGTACTCGGGAGCCGCGCCGATCACCCGGCCCTCCACCCACTTGAGCTTGACGCGCACTCGCCCGAAGGGGGTTTCCACTTCCCGCCATGCCCGGGGAGCCTCGTGCCGGCGCACGGACAGCGCGCGCACGCCCAGGGTCGTGGTCTCCTCCAGGAGGAGACGGGCCAGCTCGGCTTCCAGGGCGGCCGGCGCCAGCACGCTCAGCACAACGCCCGGCCGGCCCTTCTTCATCTGCACGGGGGTGAGCCACACGTCCAGGGCCCCGGCCTCGAAGAGCCTTTCGCTCACGGCGCCGTAGAGTTCTGGGTTCATGTCGTCGATGTTGGTCTCCAAAAGCACGGGCGCCTGATGTGGGGCGGAGGCTTCCCCCAGCCAGAGGCGGGCCACGTTGGGCCAGGGGAAATCCCGGTGACCGGCCCCGTAGGCCACCTGTTGTACGCGCATGGCCGGCTGCTCAAAGGCGGCGTGGTGGGCCAGGATGGCGGCGCCCGTGGGGGTCACGAGCTCGCCCTCGCCAGGAGCGGGACGGGTGGGGGCGTGTGCCCCGGCCAGGAGTTCGAGCGTGGCCGGGGCCGGCAGGGGAATTAGGCCGTGTTCGCTCTGCGTCCACCCGTGGCCCAGGGGTACGGGGGAGGCGTAGAGCTCTTCCACGCCCAGGGCGTGGAGCCCGGCGGCTGTGCCCACAATGTCCACGATAGCGTCCACCGCGCCCACCTCGTGGAAGTGAATCCGGTCCACAGGGAGGCCGTGGACGCGGGCCTCGGCCTCGGCCAGGCGGGTGAAGGTGCCCACGGCGGCCCGTTTGACCTCGGCCGGCAGGCGGGCCTGGTCCAGCAAGGCGCGCACGTCGTCCAGCGTGCGCAGGGGCTGGGCGCCCGCGTCCGTCACCGTGATCAGCGTGGCCCGGATGCCCCGGCGTCGCACGATTTCGGCCCGAATCTCGTAGCTGTGGGGCGGGAGGGGAACCGCGGCCAGCGCCTCGCGGAGGGCCTCCACCGGCCAGCCGGCATCCACCAGGCACCCCAACATCATGTTCCCGGAGAGCCCGGAGGGCAGGTCCAAATAGCCGATCACCGTTGTGCCTCCCCGGCCGGCACCACTTGGTAATAGCCGTTGGCCTCGACCACGGTTATGGGCACTCCGTAGAGGCGGGTCAGCCACCTGTCGGTCAACATTTCCGCTTTGGGGCCGTCCGCCAGGATGCGCCCTTCCTTGAGCAGCACCACCCGTTCGATCTCCGGCACCACCTCGTCGAGGCGGTGGGTGACCAGGAGGACGGTCTTGCCCTCGGCCATGAGTTCCCGCACGAGGCCCAGGAAGGCGAAGCGGGCGGCCACGTCGAGGCCGTTGGTGGGCTCGTCCAAGATCAGCACGGCGGGATCGTGGACGAGGGCGCGGGCCAGCAGGCAGCGCCGTTGCTCGCCTGCTGACATGTGGCCGAAGGGGACTGAGGCCAGGGCCCCAACGCCGAAGCGCGCCAGGAGCTGGTAGGCGTGCTCGTGCTGGGCCGGGGTGAAGGCTTGGTGGGGCCAGGTGCCGGTGCTCCAGAAGAAGCCCGAGAGCACCACGTCGAGCCCCGTCACGCTGTCGCGGTACTGGCGTTGGAGCTCGTGGGAGACGATGCCCAGCCGGCGCCGGAGGCTCCAGACATTGTGGCGCTCCTGCCCGAAGAGGCGCACGCGGCTTTCCGGGCGGACGGCCGGGTAGAGCTCTCGCGTGATAAGCTTCAGGAGCGTGGACTTGCCCGCGCCGTTCGGGCCCAGGATGACGAGGTGTTCGCCGGCCCGCACGGTCAGGCTGACCTCCTCCAGGGCCTTGGTCTCCCCCCGGTAGGCCGTCACCTGTCGCAGTTCGACGATGGGGTTCACAGTGGCCGGCCCTCACTCCTGTTCCATGCGTTCGGCTTCATAGGTCAGGATGATGGCCTGGGCGATCTCCCGCATGGGCCGGCGGGTGTTCATGCTCATCTTCTGGATCTTGCGAAAGGCTTCCGCCTCGGTGAGCCCGTCGCGGTCCATCAGAATGCCCTTGGCGCGGTCCACCAGCTTGCGGGTCTCCAGGGCTTCCTTGAGGTCCTTCACCTGTTCCTCGAGCTGGCGGAATTCCTTGAAGCGCTCGATGGCCACTTCGATGGCCGGCGTCAAGTCGCTCTCCCGGAAGGGTTTGACCAAGTAGCCCACGACGCCGGCCTCCTTGGCCTTCTCGATGAGGTCCCGCTGGCCAAAGGCGGTGAGCAGCAGAACGGGAGCCAGGCGCTCCTCGGTGAGAATGCGGGCGGCCTCGATGCCGTCCATATCGGGCATTTTAATGTCCATGATGACCAGATCGGGCTGCAGCTCGCGGGCCAGGCTCACGGCCGTGCGGCCGTCCCCGGCCTCGCCGACGACCAAGTAGCCCAACGAGGTCAACATCTCCTTGAGGTCCATGCGGATGATGGATTCGTCGTCGGCAATGACAATGCGTGTGCGCTTCATGCCTGCTCCTCCAGATAAGGTGCTCTTCAGTCGAATGTCTCCCACTCACCAACCGTCACCTTGGGGAACGTGACAACGGCCGACACCCCCTGTCCGTTGTGCAACTCGAAACGGCCGCGCAAGTCCTGTTGGACCACCGTGCGCACAATTTGGAGCCCCAAGCTGCTGTTGTGCTCCAGGTCGAAGTCCTCCGGCAGGCCGGTGCCGTTGTCCTGCACGGTGATGCGCACCTGATCTCCCTCGTCCGCCAAGTGGACGATGATTTTGCCAGTGGTGAGCCCGTCGAAGCCGTGCTCCAGGGCATTCAACAGCAGCTCGTTGATGATCAGCGCGCACATGGTGGTCTGTTGAGGGGGGAGGAAGATGGGCGGCCCCTCGATGCCGAAGGTGATGTGTTTGTTGGGGTCGAGGACACCCTCTTTCACCTGAGCCATGATGCGCGCGACTACATCCTTGAGGTTGATGGTCAGCCCCTCGTGTTGTGAGAGGAACTCGTGGACGACGGCCACGCTCAGGATGCGGTGAATGCTCTCGGCGAGTATCTGCCGTGTTTCTTCATGTTGGGCTCGCCGGGCCTGAATGCGCAGCAGCGAGGCGATGGTCTGAAGGTTGTTCTTCACGCGGTGGTGAATCTCCTGGACCATGGCCCGCCGAACGGCCTGTTCCTCGGCCTTGCGGCGGGCCGACGTGGCGTCGTGGATGGCCACCAGCACGGTCACGCGCCGTGGACGCCCGATCCCGTGGGGCAGGAGAAAATCCAGGGGCGGCGGGAGGCGCCAGCGAGGGCCCACCAGGGGGATCACCTTGCGCACCCAGATGCGGTCGCCCTCTGAGGTTTCGTGCTCGAAGGCGCGGCGCTGGTCCAGCGCCCGGGCGACCAACTCGCCGTCGGCCGTCTTGAGCTGGCTGACGGGCAGGCCGATGAGCTCGCCGTAGTAGCCCAGCCGGCGGTAGTGGTGGCTTCCGAGCCCGCTGAGGTAAGTGATGGTGCCCTTGGCGTCCACGAGCATGATGCCGTCGTGCTCCCGGAAGGGTGAGAGCTCGTCGAGCCCGTGAACGTCCCCCCTGAGCAGCATGTCCCGCAGGTCCAACAGGGCGCGGCGGAAGGCCCAGCGGCGAGTGCGGTGGCGTTCGTGTTCGATGAGGCTCTTCTCCACGCTGAGCACGCCCACGAGCTTCCCCCTCTCGTAGATCGGGTGGGTTTCCTGGATGATGTGGGCGCGGAACCCTTCTTGCTGGCGGGGGCTGCGGGCCGGCCGGCCTGTGGCCATCGTGCGGGCCAAGGCCGGCTGCTCCTCCGGCTCGACGCGCGAGCCGGTGCATGGCGTGCGGTAGATGGGGGGCACGGAGTGGGGAGCAGCCTGTTCCACGAGCAATAGGCTGCCGTCCGGCTGTTTGGCGTAGAGGAGGACATCAGCCCGGTTCAAGTCGGCGAAGATGGACAGGCTCGACGCTATGAGCTCCAAAAGGGATGACATCGCTGTGGATTGCCCCGTCCGCGGAAATCGGGATCGTCTGGGATGGCGTGAGACGGACGCCAGGCGCCCTCCACGCCGACCGTGTGCTCTTCGAGCCGTCGGAAGTCTCCCTGTAAGGAAGCCGCCACGGGGATTATACTCCAAAACCTAGGGGGCGTAAAACGGAAAGCCAACAACGTGAAGGCTCGCCGGGGGCTTTGACAAGGCCATGACCACGTGTTACGATATTCCACGGCTGAGGCACACACATGGGCCCACTTGAGGCGAGGGTTGCCCGGCCAGTGGGCTCGGCAGGAACAAGGTGTGGACATGGCATCGTTGCGGCGTTGGTACCGACAGTTGAGCCCCCGGCAGCGCAGCGTGTACACCCTCTTCGTGACGATCATCGCGTTGACGTTGCCCTGTTACGCCGTGGGGGTAACCTTGTTGGTGGCCTTGCCCCCGCTGAACGCGCCGGCGCCGAACAGCCCCCGGCCAACGGCCACCTTCGCGCCGCCCGCGGTGCCCACGACGGCCATTCCGACGGCCACCCTTCCCCCGGCCGCCACGCCCCCGCCCACAGCTACCCTGCCGCCCACGGCCACGCCGGAGCCACCCACAGCCACGCCGGAGCCACCCACGGCGACACCCTTGCCCACGGCCACGCCGGAGCTGCCCACAGCGACGCCCCTGCCCACGGCCACACCCCTTCCCACGGCCACACCGGTGCCGCCCTCGCCCACGCCCGTGAGCACGCCGGCACGGCCCACGCCGACGCCGGCGCCCACCTTCACACCGACCGTTGAGCCCACGCAGGTGGCCGTGCCCACGGCCACGCCGGAGCCGCCCACGGCGACGCCTCTGCCCACGGCCACCACGGTGCCCTCACCAACTCCGGAGCCGCCCACGCCTACACCTACGCCCGAGCCGCCCACGGCCACACCCACGGTTCCGCCTCTGCCGACGCCCACGGAGACGCCTGTGGTGCCCACGCCCACGCCAGGCGGGGGGTAGAGGAAACGAGATGCCGGCGCGCGGGCCCCGGAAGAGGCGGAGAGGAGCGTCGGCCGGCGGCCGGCGCCCACGCGGTCGGCCGGGCCGGGTCAAACGGGGGACACCTGTTCGTCCCCGCTTCTGGGTGGAGGCCACAGTCCCCCACGGGCTCGAGCCGGTGGCCGGCCGCGAAGTGCGGGAGCGCTTCGGCGCGCGGGCGCGCCTGCGCCGCGTGGCCCCGCCGGGAGCGGTGGCCTTCGACTTCGCCGGCCCCTTGGAAGAGCTCCTGACCCTGCGCACGGTGTTAGCCGTCTACCTGTGCCGACACTATGCCGTGCCGCGCCCCAGGGCACTCCTCGGCCACCAACACTTCCGTGAGCTCGTGGCCCAGATCAACGCGGTGCAACGCCTCATGCCGCCCGGCACTTTCCGCCTGTTGGCCATCAGCGCGGCCGGGGCCCACACGCCGGTGATGGAGCGGCTGAAGGACGAGCTGGCCGCGGCCACGGGCCTGGTGGTGGCCTCCCACGAGGGGGACCTGCACGTCCGGCTGCGCCGGCCCGTGGACGGCCGGCCGGGGTGGGAGGTGTTGGTGCGCCTGACGCCCCGTCCCCTGTCAACTCGCGCCTGGCGCGTGTGCGATTTGGGGGGAGCCCTGAACGCGGCCATTGCCGCGGCCATGATCCGCCTGACACGCCCTCGGCCGGATCAGGTGGTCTTCAACCCGGCCTGTGGCTCCGGCACGCTCCTGGTGGAGCGCTTGGCCGTGGGCCCGGCCCGCCGGGCCCTGGGGTGCGACACCGATCCCGAGGCGTTGGCCTGCGCGCGCCGGAACGTTCGGGCAGCCGGCTTGGGAGCACAGGTGGAGCTCTACCCGTGGGACGCGCGTGCTACGCCTCTCCAGGCGGAGTCGGTGGACGTGATCTGCGCCGACTTGCCCTTCGGCCACCTGGTGGGTTCCCACGCGGAGAACGTGGAGCTCTACCCGGCCCTGCTGGACGAGGCCGCGCGCGTGGCCAAGCCCGGCGCGCGCGGTGTCTTCATCACCCATGAGGTGCGCCTGATGACCGCGCTGCTGGAACAGCACCCGCGCTGGGAGCTGCGCCGGGTGGTGCGCGTGACCCAAGGGGGACTCCACCCGCGCATCTTTGTGGTCAGGCGGCGCGGGTTCTAGACAACGTGGTGTTCGTGTGCCAGAGCGCCCTGAACGAAACGCTCGTAGCGCAACGGAGTGATGTCCACGGTGTGCGCCCCGCCGTCCAATATTTCCTCGGCCATGAGGAGGCCGGCCACAGGGCCGTGCATGAAGCCGTGTCCGCTGAACCCCGTAACGGCGTAGAGCCCTTCGACGGGCGGCAGGCGCCCGATAATGGGGTTGTTGTCCGGCGTCACCTCGTAGAGGCCCGCCCACTCGGCCTGGAGCTCGGCGTCGGCCAAGGGGGGAAGCCGCCAAACGGCCCACTCGAAGTGGACAAGGGTCCACTCGGGGTCCACCTCGGTCTTGAAGCCGAAGGTCTCGTTGGGATTGGACATGCCCGTGAGGACCCCTCCCGACTCCCAGTGGAAGTAGAGGCGGTGGTGGAAGTCGATCACGAAGGGGAAGTCGCGCGTCATCCAGGGGACCGGGCGCGTGACGGCGATCTGGCGGCGCAACGGGCGCACGGGCAGGGGCACCCCGGCCATCTCGCCCACCTGTCCCGACCACGGCCCGGCGGCAATTACGACCTGTTCGGTGGCAATCCGGCCTCGGGGCGTATGCACGCCGACGACCCGCTCCCGGACGACCTCGATGCCGGTTACCGGCGTGTCGGTGAGCAGCGTGGCTCCCAGGCGGCGGGCCTGTTTGACGTACCCCATGACCACGCTGTGAGGGTCACAGAGGCCGTCCCGCCCGTAGAAGGTACCCCCTTGAATGCCCTCCACGTTGAGCTGAG
>JALSKA010000237.1 GCA_026989095.1 Ardenticatenaceae bacterium | reverse complement strand
AGATCATCGTGGCCCACCATGCGGCCCGGCGCCGTCAGAGGGGGTGGACGCCGTGAAGGCCCTGCGGACTTCTGCCTGGCTCCGCGCCCTGGCCCACAGCGCCCCCGTTCGGGCGCTCGTCGAGCGGTGGGAGCGGGCTGGCGAGCCGGTCCCGCTGCTCCGGGTGCTCACCTACCACCGGGTGGCCCCGCCCGACGAGCGCCCCGACCTGGCCCCCCACCTGGCCGTCCGGCCGGAGCACTTCGAGGCCCACGTGCGCCTCGTGGTCTCCCGGTACCGGCCCGTCTCCCTGGAGGAGGTGCTGGACGCCGTCGAGGGCCGGCGCCCTCTGCCCCCCCGCGCCGTGTTGGTGACCTTCGACGACGCCTACATCGACTTCGCCCGCCACGCCTGGCCCGTGCTGCGGCGCGAGGGGGTGCCCGTGGTCCTCTTCGTGCCCACGGCCTACCCCGGCGACCCCAGCGCGGCCTTCTGGTGGGACCGCCTCTACCACGCTCTCCACACCGCTCGCCACGGGGCCGTGGAGACGCCCTTGGGCCGGCTCCCCCTCCGCTCGCCCCGGGAGCGCCGCCGCGCCTACCGCCGGCTGCGCGCCCACGTCAAGGCCCTTCCCCACGACGAGGCCATGCGCTTCCTGGACGCCCTCTGCGCCCGGCTGGGCGCGCCGGCCGCGCGCGGCAGCGTGCTGGACTGGGAGGGCCTGCGCCGGCTGGCGGGCGAGGGGGTGACCCTGGCCCCCCACTCCCGCACCCACCCCCTCTTCAACCGCATCCCGCCCGAGCGAGCCCGCCTGGAAGCCCTCTGCTCCTGGGCCGACCTGGTGCGCCACGTGGGGCCGGTGCCCCGGGTCTTCGCCTACCCGAGCGGGGGCGTCAACGGGGCCGTGGTCGGCCAGTTGGCGCGGGCCAAGTTCCGGCTGGCCTTCACCACGGAGCGGGGGATCAACGACCTGCGCGCCGCCCACCCCCTGCGCCTGCGCCGGCTCAACGTGGGCGCGGGGACGACTCTCCCCCTCCTCCGCGTCCAGCTCGTTCCCCAAGTGCGCTACCTGAGCGCCCTCCAAGCCGCCCTCTGAGCCGTCATCCCACCCCCGCCACGGCGACGCCTTGTCCTCCGTCGCCCCACGCCCTTGCTTCCCCCACGCCACCCCAGGTAATAGGCATTTCTAACACCTTTTTTATGCGATTCTCGACTTTCCCATCTACCATGAACACCAGAAAAACGTGAAAGAAATGTGCCTTCACACGGAGGTGAGCGTGAAAATTCTCATTGCCAGTCCCATCGACACCCAGGCCACCCGCACCATGCGGGCCCGTTACGACGTGGTGTTGGCCCTGAACGCCGGGCCGGACGAGCTCCGGGAGGCCATCCGCGACCGGGAGGCGCTCATCTTCCGCAGCGGCGTGCAGATCACGGCCGAGGTCATGGCCGCGGCGCCCAACCTGAAGCTCCTCGTCCGGGCCGGCTCGGGCGTGGACAACATCGACCTGGAGTACGTGCGCCGGCGGGGGCTGACCCTGGTGCGCATCCCCGAGCCCGGCGCCAAGGCCGTTGCCGAGCTCACCTTCGCCCTCATGCTGGCCCTCTCCCGCCACCTGCTGTGGGCCGACGCCCTCACCCGGCAGGGGCGTTGGGCCAAACACGAGCTGAACGGCTACCTGCTCACGGGCAAGACTCTGGGCATCGTCGGCGCGGGCAACATCGGCTCCCGCGTGGGGCAGATGGGCGCTGCCTGGGGCATGCGCGTCCTCGGGTGTGTGGAGCACCCCACGGCGGCCAAGGCCCTGCGGCTCCACCAGAAGGGCATCCGCCTCACCGACCTCCACGAGGTGCTCCGGCAGGCCGACTTCGTCTGCGTCCACGTGCCCCTCAAGGACTCCACCGTCAACCTCATCGACGCGGAGGCCCTGGCCCTGATGAAGCCCTCGGCCGTGCTGGTCAACATGGCGCGGGGCGGCGTGGTGGACGAGCGGGCCCTGCGCGAGGCCCTCACCTCGGGCCGGCTGCGGGGCGCGGCCCTCGACGTTCACGAGCGCGAGGGCGAGGGCCACATCTCCCCCTTGGCCGACCTGCCCAACGTGATCCTGACGCCCCACATCGGGGCCATGACCGTGGACTCCCAGCGCGAGATCGGGGAGCGCATCGTCGAGACGCTGGAGGCCTTCCGGGCCGGCAGTCACGTGCGGCCCGCGGCCACATCCCTGTAGGGGCGCGCGGCCTTCACAACACGGCGGGACGGCGGAACGAGAAGCCCTCGAAGGACCGGAAGGCAGGAGCCATGAACAAGAAGAGCACGCAGTTCAAACAGATGTTGTACTCCGACCGGTTGGAATTCCTCATGGAAGCCCACGATGGGCTCAGCGCCCGCATCGTCGAGGAGGCGGGCTTCAGGGGCATCTGGGCCAGCGGGCTCTGCATCTCCGCGGCCCTGGGGGTGCGCGACAACAACGAGGCCAGTTGGACCCAGGTGCTCGAGGTGGTGGAGTTCATGAGCGACGCCACCTCCATCCCCATCATGCTGGACGCCGACACGGGCTACGGCAACTTCAACAACGTGCGCCGGCTGGTGCGCAAGCTCGAACAGCGGGGCGTGGCCGCCATGTGCATCGAGGACAAGCTCTTCCCCAAGACCAACTCCTTCATCGACGGCGAGCAACAGCCCCTGGCCGACCCCGAGGAGTTCGCCGGCAAGATCAAGGCCGCCAAGGACACCCAGACCGACCCCGACTTCTGCGTCGTCGCCCGCGTGGAAGCCCTCATCGCCGGCTGGGGGCTCGGCGAGGCCCTGCGGCGCGCCGAGTGCTACCACCGGGCCGGCGCCGACGCCATCCTCATCCACAGCAAAATTCCCACGGCCGACCAGGTGCTGGCCTTCATGCGCGAGTGGGGGAACACGTCGCCCGTGGTCATCGTGCCCACCATGTACTACAAGACGCCCACCTCCGTCTTCGAGGAGGCCGGCGTCAGCGTGGTCATCTGGGCCAACCACCTGCTCCGCGCCGCCGTGCGCGCCATGCAGGACGTGGCCGACCTCATCCTGTCGGAGCGGTCCCTGGTGGCGGCCGAGGAGCGGATTGCGCCCCTTCGGGAGCTCTTCCGGCTCCAGAACGTGGCCGAGCTGAAGCGGGCCGAGCGGCGCTACCTGCCCGCCAGGCCCCTGCCCCACCGGGCCACGGCCCTGTGAGCGGAAAGGGAGGCTCACCCGTGAACCCCGCCATTGTGATCGGACTCGACTGCATCACCGGCCTCCAGGTGGCCCGCCTGCTGGACGCCCGGGGCGTGCCCGTCATCGGCGTGGCGCGCCGGCCGCACCACTTCGCCTGCCGCACGCGGGCCTGCCGGCGGGTACTCGTGGCCGACACCGCCGGCGAAGCCCTCGTCGAGGCCCTGGTGCGCCTGGGCCCCACCCTGGAAGCGCCCGGCGTGCTCTACCCCTGCACCGACGCGGCCGTCCGCCAGGTTTCCCTCCACCGGGAGGCCCTGCGCCCCTGGTACCTCTTCGCCCTGCCCGACCACGACACGGTGGAGATGCTCATGGACAAGGCGCGCTTCTACGCCTTCGCCCGCCAACACGGCCTGCCCGTGCCGGCCACGCTGCTCCTCCACAGCCGGCGCGAGGCCGCGGACGCCGCCCGGCAGCTCACCTTTCCCTGCCTGCTCAAGCCCACCCTGAAGACGCCCACGTGGGAACGGGCCACCAAGGCCAAGGCCTTCAGGGTGACTTCGCCCGACGAGCTGCTGGCCCTCTACGACCGGTGTGCCCGCTGGGCCGACACCCTCATGGTGCAGGAGTGGGTGGAGGGCCCCGACCACAACCTCTACTCCTGCAACGCCTACTTCGACGCCGGCTCCCGCCCCCTCGCCACCTTTGTCTCCCGCAAGCTCCGCCAGTGGCCCATCAAGACCGGCACCAGTTGCCTGGGCGTGGCCTGCCGGCACGACACCCTGCTGGAGACCACCGTGCGCCTCTTCCGCCTGGCCCGCTTCCACGGGCTGGCCTACTTGGAAATGAAGCAGGACGCCCGCACCGGGCGCCACCTGATCATCGAGCCCAACGTGGGGCGCCCCACCGGCCGCTCGGTCATCGCCGAGGCCGGCGGCGTGGAACTCCACCTCACCATGTACTGTGACCTGACGGGCCGCCCCCTGCCGGCGCGGCGCGCCCAGGACGACAGGCGCATCACGTGGGTCTACCTGCGGCGGGACCTCCAAGCCTCCGCGGCCTACTGGCGCCGGGGCGAGCTCACCCCGGGCGAGTGGTGGCGCTCCCTGCGGGGCCCCAAGGTCTTCGCCGTCTGGTCGCCCCGCGACCCGGTGCCCTTTTTCCTGGACGTGTGGCAGACGGCCCAGGGGGCCGCGCGCGCCTGGCTGCGCTCCCTCGCCGGGCGCCTTCGCCCCCGTGGCCGGCCGGCGCCGCAGGCGCCCCACCACACGGGCTGAAGGAGCGCGGAGATGTCAGGCCGGACGACTCGTGGGCTGACGGGGTGGCACGCGGCACTCGGCGCGCTGGCCGTCGCCCTGGCGCTGCTCCTGGCGGCGTGCGGCGGCAACGCCAGCCTCCCCGCGCTCACGCCCTCCCCGGAGCCGGCGGCCACGCCCACGGCCCCACCGGCCGCGCTCACGGCCTCAACGGCCGGGCCGGCCACCCCCGCTCCCCGCGCGCCGGGGCCCTACCGGGGGCTCTGGCTCTCGGCCGAGGAGCTGGCCTGCCTGGAGACCGCCGGCCCGGCCTGGGAGGGGCTCAGGGCGGCCGCCGACACGCCCGTCGGCCGGCCCACCCTGCGCGACCAGGACGACAACACCGACGTGCTCGTGTTGGCCAAGGCGCTGGTCTACGCGCGCACGGGCGAGCCCGAGTACCTGGAGGGCGTGCTGGGCGCCCTGCGCGCCGTCACCTTCGAGCGCTCCGAGGAGGGCGGCCGGGTGCTGGCCCTGGGGCGCAACCTGGTGGGCTACGTCCTGGCCGCCGACCTGGTCAACCTGCCGGCCCAGGACCCGGCCCTCGACGGCGCCTTCCGCCAGCGCCTCCGGGAGCTGCGCGCCAAGCGGCTCCGGGGCAAGACCCTCGTCGGCGTCCACGAGCAGCGCCCCAACAACTGGGGCACCCACGCCGGCGCCTCCCGCCTGGCCGTGGCCCTCTACCTGGAGGAGCAGGCCGAGGTGGAGCGGGCGGCCCAAGTCTTCAGGGGGTGGCTGGGCGACCGGGAGGCCTACGACGGCTTCGTCTTCGGCGAGCTCTGGTGGCAGGCCGACCCCCGCCGCCCCGTGGCCGTCAACCCGCCCGGGGCCCGCATCCGGGGCATCTCCGTGGACGGCGCCCTGCCCGAGGAGATGCGCCGGGGCGGCCCCTTCCGGTGGCCCCCCGAGGAGACCGGCTACCCCTGGGAGGCCCTCCAGGGCGCCCTGGTGCAGGCCAACCTGTTGGCCCGCGCCGGCTACCCGGCGTGGGCGTGGGAGGAGCAGGCCCTGCTGCGCGCCGTCCGCTTCCTCTACGCCATCGGGTGGCCGGCCGTGGGGGACGACGAGTGGCAAGTTTGGCTCGTCAACGCCGTGTACGGGACGACCTTCCCGGCCACCACGCCGGCCAGGCCGGGGAAGAACGTGGGGTGGACCGACTGGACTCACGCAAGGAGGTGTGCCCATGGCCCCTGAACCACACGGGTTCCCACGACGAACGCTGTTCCATCAACCTGACAACTCTCCCCCAGGAGGTACGCACATGCAGCCCGCCCTCAAACGCCGCACACGGCACCTGGCATTGGCCCTGCTGATCCCGGCCCTCTTCCTCGCCGCCCTCTTCGCGGTCCGGCTTCCCCTGCCCCTGTGGGCCGACGGCAGCCCCACCGCCCCGTACACGCTGGACATCGGCTACGAGGACTTCAGCTACGGCGACACGGTGAAGGGCGACCCCTCCGGCGAGAAGCCCGAGAGCAAGCTCTGGTGGAACGACGGCCTCTGGTGGGCCGTCCTGTGGAACGACGCCGCCGGCGCCTACCAGATCTACTGGCTCGACTGGGGCGACCAGGTCTGGCGCCCCACCGGCGTGACGGTGGACACCCGCGCCAAGGCCAAGGTGGACACCATGTGGGACGGGGCCACGGGCAAGCTCTACGTGGCCACCCACATCTACACCGAGCGGGGCTCGGAAGTCAAGAACGCCGAGAACTTCGGCCGGCTCTACCGCTTCAGCTACGACGCCGCCCGACGCACCTACGCCCCCGACCCGGGCTTCCCCGTCACCGTGAACCGGGACAAGACCGAGACGCTGGTGCTGGCCAAGGACTCCCAGGGCCGCCTCTGGGTGGCCTACGTGAGCCGGCCCAACGACAAATCCCTCGACCCCGACGACCGGTACGTCTACGTCAACGCCTCCGCCCCCAACGACGACCTGAGCTGGGGCACGCCCGTCACCCTCCCCGTGCCCATCACCGCCACCGACGCCGTCACCGTCTCCGAGGACGACATCGCCACCATCATCGCCTTCCGGGACACGGGCGGCACCCCCAAGATCGGCGTGATGTGGACCAACGGCCGCACCAAGAAGCTCTACTTCGCCGTCCACGACGACACCCAGCCCATCACCGCCGGGTGGACGCTGGAGGAGCCCCCCCTGCCGGCGGACGTCAGCGGCGTTGACGACCACATCAACGTGAAGCGCGTCCAGGCCGGAAGCGCGGACCGCGTCCTCGCCGCCGTGAAGACCCTCACCCCGACCACCGACACGACACCCCTCATCGGCCTGGTGGTCCGCGACACGGACGGCTCCTACACCTTCGTCCCCTACAGCACCAGGGCAGACCGAGACACTCGCCCCATTGTGGTGGTGGACGAGGACCAGAACAAGGCCTACGTCTTCGTCACGGGCAAGCCCAACGGCAGCAAAATCTGCTACAAGGCGGCCGACCTCGCCGCCACGCCCACCATCACCTTCACCGCGGGCGACTGCGGCACCTCCTTCATCGAGGACGACGACGACCACAAGAACGAGATCAACAACGCCACCTCCACCAAACAGAACGTCAACGCCACCACGGGCCTGGTGGTCCTGGCCACCGACGACAACCACACGCTCTACGTCCACAACGTGATGGGCGACCCGCCCCCCGTGGTCACCCTCCGCTCGCCCGGCTTCGACGCCGTGGACGTGCCCATCGACTTCGTCGTGCGGGCCACCTTCAGCAAGCGCATGAAGAGCTCCACCGTGACGACGGCGAACCTGCTCCTGGAGAGCGGCGGGGGCAGCGTGGCCGGCACGGTCGGCTACGACGGGGACGCCCGCACGGCCACCTTCACGCCCACGGCCACCATCTGGGCCAGCACACGCTACACCGTGACGGTGACCCAGGGCCTGAGGGACACCTCCAACCAGCCCCTCTACCGCCAGGAGCGCTGGAGCTTCACCACCGTCTCGCCCACGGTGCAGTTCCAGGTGCCGGCCGCCACCGTGAACGAGGACGTGGCCGGCGGCTCGGCCACGGTCACCGTGACCCTCAACGCCCCCTCGAGCCTGCCCGTGAGCGTCACCTACGCCTCGGCCGACGGCACGGCCACGGCCGGCAGCGACTACACCGCCGTCAGCGGCACCCTCATCTTCGCCCCCGGCGAGACGGCCAAGGCCATCACCGTGCCCATCCTCGACGACGGCACGGCCGAGAACCCCGAGACCTTCAACGTCACCCTGAGCGCGCCCACCAACGCCGGCCTGGGCACCTCCACCACCACGCTCACCATCGCCGACGACGAGGGGCCGCCGGCCCTCTCCTTCGACCCCGTCCTCCTCTCGGCCGACGAGGAGAACACCTCGGTGACGCTGCGCGTCCGCCTGAGCCATCCCTCGGCCAACCAGGTCCAGGTGGACTACGCCACGGCTGACAACACCGCCACGGCCAACAGCGACTACGTGCCCGTCAGCGGCACCCTCACCTTCGCCCCGGGCGAGACGACCAAGACCTTCACCGTGACCCTCTTCGAGGACACCATCGACGAGCCCGACGAGGCCCTGCGGGTGACGCTCAGCAACCCGGCCAACGCCGCCCTGGGCTCGGCCGAGGCCACGGTGACGATCTTGGACGACGACCCCGCGCCGGCCGTCCAGTTCAGCGCGGCCACGGCGAACGTGACCGAAGGGCTCACGGCCACCCTCACCGCCACCCTGAGCGCGCCCTCGGCCCTCACGGTCACCGTGGAGTACGCCACCCAGGACCTGAGCGCCAAGGCCGGCAGCGACTACACCGCCGTCAGCGGCACCCTCACCTTCGCCCCCGGCGAGACGGCCAAGGCCGTCGCCGTGCCCATCCTCGACGACGCCCTCGACGAGGCCGCCGAGCGCTTCAACCTGCTGCTCGACGCCCCCGTGAACGCCGCCCTCGGCGCCACCGACGCCGCCACC
>JALSKA010000236.1 GCA_026989095.1 Ardenticatenaceae bacterium | reverse complement strand
GGGGGTGAGATGTCCTCCGGCACCCGGGCCATCACCCTCACCCTGGACGGCACCCAGGTGATCGCCGTGGCCGACGGCCAGACCCTGGCCTTCGACATCCTGGTCGTCGGGCGGGAGACCGACCTACAGGGCTCCTCGATGGTGAAGGGCTTCCTGGGCGGCATCAAGAACGTGAACGGCACCACCGCCTTGCTGGGGCCGATCGCCACCACCCTGAACCTGGTTGACACCACTGGCTCGATGCCCAACATCAACGTCATCGTAGAGGCCAACGACGCGCTGGACGCCCTGGTCGTGCGGATTGAGAGCACAGCCCCCGTGTCCAACGACATTGTCTGGGCGGCCACGGTGCGCGCCGCTGAGGTGCGTCTGCCAACAGGACCATAACGTCGGGCGGCAGAGCCCCCCGCGATGCCCTCGGCGGCCGGCGCGGGGGGCCTGCACCGCTCTTGTGACGTGGTCAGACACCAGCATGGGAGGATGCTACGATGAATACAATGACGATGAAACGAAGACTCGCACTTTTGTGGCTGGCACTGGTGGTAGCGCTCACCGTCGTGGCCTGTGGCGGCGGTGGCAACGGAGGGGAAGGCAACGGGGGAGGCGAAGGCGCACAGGCAGAAGCGGGCCTGACCATTTTGGACGCCACTTTTGCCGAGGGTGTCAGTGAGGAACTCGACCCGATCAACCCCACCACTTCCTTCACGCCGGAGCAGACGGTGAACCTGCTGCTCACTATCAAGGGACGCCCCAAGGAGGGCGAGGTGGTGGCCCGCTTCTACGTGCGCGACCAGGAGATCGCCTCGGCGAGCGTCAACTTGGCCGACGTCAACGAGGGGGTCATCTTCTCGGTCGGTGAGAACACGCGCGTCCACTTCACGCTGAAGCCCACCGAGCCCTTCCCGGTCAGCCCCAACTACCGCGCCGAGATCTTCGTGGACGGCTCGCCGGCCGGCACCTACACCTTCAGCGTCGTGCCGCCCGCCGACGCCATTGCCTCCCGCGTCATCGAGGCCACCCTGGCCAAGGGGGTGGAAGAGACGCCGGAGGCCTACGTGCCGGTGGAGCCCACCACGACGTTCAGCACGTCGGACACGGCCGTCTATCTGGTGGGCGTGGCCGACTTGGGCACCTACTCGCGCATCGAGGTGAACTGGTACCTGAACGGCGAGCTCGCCGAGGATGCCACACGCTCCCTCACTGTCCAGGAAAACCTGCAGGCCGTGAGCTTCTACTTCACCCTGGAGATGCCAGAGGGTCTGCCGGCCGGCAACCACGAGGCAGTGCTGCTCATCAACGACGGAGAAGTCCAGCGGCTGTCGTTCACCGTGCAGGAGTGAGGTGCTCTCGACGTGGAAATGCCCCCTGCGCTGCCCTTTGGCCGTGCAGGGGGCATGGAGCCCTTGGTTGGATGAACTGTGCGAGGAGAGGAGAAATGGCAGGGTATGCTTTTCGTCCACGGTGTCCCTGTGGGCGGCTCTCATATCGGGCATTGCCCCTGTTGGGGATCCTTTTGCTCTTTTTCCTTTGGCTCTCTCCAACGAACACCGCTCAGGCCGTGAACACGGCCTCACAGGAGCAGACCACTTCTGCTTTTGCCCAAGCCTTCACCGGCCAGGAGTTTGTCCGCAACGGGACACTCGACGGCGGCAGTGACGACTGGGGACAAACAACAGTCCAGGGAAGCGGCTGGATCGAGGTTCAGAGTGGGGGGCCCACGGGAAATTACCTGCGCCTCTATGCCTTCGGCGGGGCGAGCATCATTCAGGCCTACCAGCAGATTTTCCTCCCCACGCGCACCGATGCCGTCAAACTCACTTTCGACTACCGGGTGACGACGCCGAATACAACCAGCCCGGCCGCCAACTTTTTCGTTGGAATCATCTCCAATCAGGCCATCGGCACTTGGGTTGTCGAGTCCAATGTCGTCGGCGACACGGGCTGGCGCTCCTTCCAATACACGCTGAACGCGAGCGAGCTCGCTGCGCTGCAGAACGCCCGTGACAACAACCAGGCTGTCTTCCTCGTTTTCGAGTTGGCCACCAACCTGGAATACGAGGCGTACATCGACAACATCTCCCTCTCGCTCGACGGCTCGTGGACCTTCCCCTCGTTCCAGGGGATGCTCGCCTTCTCATCCGTGGCCAACAACCGCCCCGCCATCGAGATCGCGCGGCCAGACGGCACCAACCGGCGCACTGTGTGGCGTGTCCCCGACACGGCCCCGAACGCATCGGCAGCTGCGCTCTACGGCCTGCAGTGGAAGCCCGGAAGCAACGAGCTGGCCTTTGCCAGCACTCACGAGTTTGGCACCTCCAATTTCAAAGCCGACATCTACCTGTTGAACACCTGGAGCGGGAGCGTTCGCCGCCTGACGAATGGCCCTGGCCTGGAGGAAGTGCAAGCGGGCGGCTACGCGCGGGGAAGCGTCACCGGCCAAGTGCGCCACAACTTCCCCGAACTGACGAGCCTCTCCACGTTCATGGTCTACGTCCAGGGCGCGGAGGCACCGGTCAACGTGCCCTTGGGGACGTATGGGAACACGGCCTCCTTCACCATCTCCAACGTCGCCGACTTGGGCAGCAGCGCGCAGTACATTGCCTTCATCTGGAGTGGCCGCCTCGACACCAACGGGGATGGCATCGGCGACAAGGATTGCATCAGCATCACCCGGGCGCCCGTAGGCGTCGATGTCCAGGCTAATCAGACGACCAACGCCGGCACGCTCGACTTCAATGACTCGACAGCGTGTCTCTCCTACGAGGCCAACGCCCCAACCTGGCGCCCCGACGGCAGCAAGGTTGGCTTCCTCCTCGACGGCGTTCCCGCCGCTGTGGACACCAACGGCAACTTCGACGCCCAAGGGCCTTTCCGGGTCAGCGGCGTGGTCGGCGTCGGCGACTTGGCCTGGAACCCCAAAGACACGACCCAGCTCGCGTACTCGGTACCTGCTGGTAGCAACGTGGGACTCTACCGGGTGAACGAGGGAGCCACCAACGGCACGCTGTTGACCAACATCATTCCCCCTTGGGAGCTGGACTGGCTACCCGACGGCTCGGCGATTATCTTCACCAATGGGTATGACCTCTTCCGCTACGATTTCGGGAGCGGGCAGACAACACAATTGACCAACCTTAACCTCAACCGGGACGCCAAACTGGTGGCGATTGTGGGATACCCGTTGCGCGATCTCGCCGTCTCGCCTGATGGGAAGTACGTGATTTTCAGCCGCCGTGGACCGGGGGACTTCCTCGGCGGTGATACCCAAGTGGATTACAGCCTCTGGATCCTGAACCTTCAGAATCTCACCGAGATGTGGCAAGTCATCCCCAAGAGCAACAACGCCAACCGGTACGTCGATTGGGCCTTGGTCCCGACTGTTCACACGACATTCTTGCCCATCATCATCCGTTAAGGCGTGGCAAACAAAGGACAAGGCGTGGAGGAAAAAAGCATGATTCGCCGTTTGCGCTACTTCCTGTCCGCGCTGAGCGTTACAGTTGCGTTTGTCGTTCTTCAGGTGATCGCCCAGCACATTGCGGCCCTGCCGGCACTGGTGGCTCCGGCCGCCGGCGTCACGTGGTACGTGGCCCCTGGCGGCGACGACGCGAACGATTGCTTGGACGCAGCGACTCCCTGCCGGACGATTGGGGCGGCCCTTGCCAAGGCAACGTCAGGTGACACGATCATCATTGATCAGGGAGTCTACCCGGAATCCCTCCTCATTGATAAGTCAATCGTCCTGGAGGGCGTGGAACCCGGCTTTACCATTCTGGACGGCAACATGTCCTTTCGCCCGGTCTTCATTGACAACGCCGTTCAAGTGATCATGCGCAGGATGACCATACGCAACGGGTATGTCTTCAGCGAAAACGGCGCCGGCATTTACAACTTGGGCGACTTGAAGCTCGAGGACGTGGAGGTGCTCAACAACACGGCCGAGAGCGGCTCGGGGGGCGGCATTTACAGCCAGGGAGCTCTCACGGCCATTCGCGTCGTGGTGCGCGACAATTGGGCTGACAACGACGGCGGCGGTGTCTACGTCGCCGGCACCCCTACCCTCTTCCAGGAGTCGTGGGTGGACGGCAACCAGAGCGCCTCTTCCCCCTCCGGCACCGGCGGCGGTGGCTTTTACATCAACATGAACCCCACAGACATCATCACCGTCGCCCTCACGACCGTCAGCAACAACGTGACGGACGGCGAAGGGGGCGGTTTCTACGTGCAGGGCGGGGAGCTGCGGATCACGAGCACCACGGTGAGCCAGAACCAGGCGTTGGACGGCTCGGCCGTGCGGCTGAGCAGTGGGAGTGGCATGTCCGCCCGCTTTAGCACCATAGCCCACAACCAGTCCACAGCCACAAGCGGCGCCGCCCTGCTCAACGACGGGACGATGCTCTTCGACCGCACGGTTATCGCCAACGCCGCCGGCAACAACCAGAACTGTGACTCGAACGTGCTCTCGTTCTCCTTCATCAGCGCGGGGTACAACATTGCCGACGACAACTCATGTAGCCTGACCCAGACGACGGACAAGTCCAACACTGATCCCAAACTAGCGCCCCTGGGATGGTACGGCGGCCCGCTGCCCACTCACACCCTGTTGGCCGGCAGCCCGGCCATCGACGGCGGGGCGAACGCCGAGTGTCCGGCCGCCGACCAGCGGGGGGCCACGCGCCCCTTCGACGGCGACCAGAACGGCACAGCCACATGTGACGTGGGCGCTGTGGAGTTCTACCCCCTTCTGAGCGTCAGTGACGTGCGGGTGGCCGAGGGGGACAGCGGCACGCGAACAGTCACGTTCACCGTCCAACTGTCGCCCAGTTTCAGTTCCAACGTGACTGTGCAGTACACCACGATCGACGGCACGGCCACGGCCGGCAGCGACTACCAGAGCACTTCGGGCACGCTCACCTTCAACGCCAGCGAGACTAGCAAGAGCGTGGCTGTCACGGTCATCGGGGACACCCAGGACGAGCCCCACGAATCCTTCTACCTCAAGCTGCTCTCGCCCACCAACGCCTTCTTCAGTGACAACGAGGGCCAGGGGCTGATTGGGGACAACGACGGCCCCATCCACGTCACCACGTTCCTCGACGCCCAAGACCCCAACGACGGCCTCTGCTCCCTGCGCGAGGCGCTCCTCTCGGCCAACACCGACGCCTTCCTCAACGAATGTCGCGTGGGCAACGGGGCGGATACCATCTTGCTGCCGGCGGGCACGTACCCCTTGGCTTCTGAGCTGACGATCACATCCACGTTGAGCATAAGCGCCACCGGCAGTGCCGGCAGCGCGGTGGTGGACGGCGCCAACGCAACTCGCCTCTTCACGGTGAGGGCCGGAGCGCAGGTGACCATGACCGGCCTCCAGTTGCGGAATGGCTGGGTGCCCCTCCTGGAGCGCGGCGGCGCTGTGCTCAACCAGGGCACGCTCCTCGTGGAGCGCACGATCATTACCGGCAACACGGCCTTCCTCGGGGGCGGAGGTGGCATCTACAACGACACCAACGCCACCCTCACCCTCTTCCTCAGCCGGGTGAGCAACAACACGGCCGGATCGGGCGGGGGTATCTTCAACACGTCGTCCGCCCGGCTCACGATTGTCAGGGCCATGGTGGACAACAATTCTGCGGGCGCCGGCGGCGGTATCACGAATTGGGGTCAACTCACGATCAGCGGGGCGCGCATTGGCGCCAACAGGGCGACGGGGAATGGCGGCGGCCTTGCTCTGTTTGAGGGCGATGTGGTGATCACCGACACGATCCTGACCTCCAACCAGGCCGACGGGGACGGCGGCGGGCTCTACTTTGAGGCCTCATCCCCTCAGACAGTCGATGTTTACGATACTCGCATCGATTCGAACAAGGCCGATGCCGACGGCGACGGCGTGGGAAAGGGCGGTGGCGTGGCCATCACGGGCACAGTGTCGGCCCGCATCGTCAACAGCGCGGTAGTCAGCAACACAGCCGTCAGTGGCGGCGGGCTCGCTCTCCAGGGCAATACGGGCAGTGGTCTTCTGGCAACGGCGACGTTCACCAACACCACCGTCAGCGGGAACTCGGCGACACAAGACGGCGGCGGCCTTTTGGCAGGGGACAAGAGCTGGGTGTACCTCTACAACACGACAGTGGCCGCCAATGTGGCCGACAGCGACGGGAACAACGACGGTGACGGCGGCGGTTTCCTGGTGACGCCCGACGCCCAAGTGCGCTTCCAGAACACGATTGTGGGGGACAACAGTGATGCCAGTGTTGGCACTTCTGCGGCCGTGCACCCCGACTGCTCCGGTGCCCCCACGTCCTTGGGCCACAACGTGATCGAGAAGCTGGACGGGTGTAATGTGAGCGTACAACCGTTGAGCGACGTGGTCGGCCAGGACCCGAAACTAGGCCCTCTGGCCGACAACGGCGGCGGGACGTTCACCCATGCGCTGTTGACCGGCAGCCCGGCCATCGATTCCGGCGCGAACGCCGCCTGCCCGGCCACCGACCAGCGGGGGGTGGCGCGCCCCTTCGACGGCGACGGTGACCTGGTGGCCGTGTGCGACCGGGGGGCCTTCGAGGACACCACCGTGCGCCTGAGCATTGTGGGCGGACGAACGGGCGAACGGGCGGGCGCCACGGCAACGTTGTTCTTCACAGTTACCCGCTCACCGGGCAGTGGGCCTGTCTCCGTGAACTACGCCACCTCTGATGGCACCGCCGTGGCCGGCCAGGATTACACCAGCGCCAGCGGCTCCATCACGTTCAACTCGGGCGAGCTGCAGAAGTCAGTGGCGGTCACCGTGCTCGACGACACGATCATTGAAGCCCCTGAACAACTCACGATGACGTTGAGCAATCCTGTGGGCGCGGACATCGCGCGCGGAGTAGCCCAAGGCACGATCTTCGACAATGACGGCATCCCCGTCACGACCACGGACGATGAGCTCAACGCCGACGGCGATTGCTCGCTCCAGGAAGCGATCAGGGCGGCCAACACCGACCGCCCGGTGGACGCCTGCCCGGCCGGCAACGGCCCCGACATCGTGATTCTTCAACCCGGTCGCTACGCCCTGAGCCAGCCGCTCTTCATCACGCGATCGCTCATGATCACGTCGACCGGCACGGCCCAGACGACGCTTATCGAGGCCCAAGCCCAGTCATTGCCCTTGGGGCTCCTCGCCGTTCGGACCCCCTTCTTCACCATCACGCGGGTCACGCTGCAGAAGAGCCCCAGCCTCGCCATCTACTCCGATGTGCCTCTCAACTCCATGTGGGCGGACCGCGTTGTCATCACCGGCAACCAGGGCGGGGGTATCTTCTCCCGCGGTCTGATTAAAGTGACCAACAGCGTGCTCGCCAACAACACGAATGACAACACCACCTACGGCGGCGGTGCCATCTTGGCCGAAGCTGTCCACATCACCAACACCACCATCAGCGGCAATCGCACGGCCGGCAGTGGTGGGGGAATCTACATCAGCGGCGGGAGGAAGAGCATCATCCACAGCACCACTATCGTGAACAACGAGGCAGATGCGGACAAAGATGGAAGCGGAGATGGCGGGGGCCTCTTCATCGATAATTCCCAGGTGGAGATCAGGAACACTATCGTGGCCAACAACACGGACGCAAGCGATGGAGGCACAGCCACGGTTTACCCAGATTGTGCCGTCTCCCCCTCCACCACCGCTGCCGATATCGCCTTCGTGTACAGCTTGGTGGAGAACACGGCTGGCTGTTCGTGGGGCAGTGGAACGGGCACGCTCACAGGACAAGACCCCAAGCTGGGCCCTCTGGCCGACAACGGCGGCGGGACGCTCACCCATGCGCTGTTGAGCGGCAGCCCGGCCATTGACGCCGGCACGAACGCCGCTTGTCCGGCCACCGACCAGCGTGGTGTGGCGCGCCCCTTCGACGGCGACAGAAACGGCACTGCCACGTGCGACATGGGCGCCTATGAGTTCTCGCCCACTTTGCGGATCAACGATGTCACCGTCACCGAGGGTGACACCACCAATGTTGTGGCCACTTTTACCGTGCTCTTGGAGTCCCCCTCAGCCCAGACGGTTACCGTGGACTACGCCACGGCCAACGGCACGGCCACGGCCGGCAGCGACTACCAGAGCACCTCGGGCACGCTCACCTTCAACCCAGGCGAAACTTCCAAGACCATTACCGTGCCCGTCATCGGCGACACGGCCGACGAGCCCGACGAGACCTTCTACGTCAACCTGAGCAACGCGACCAACGCCACCATCGCCGACGGCCAGGGCCTCGGCACCATCCAGGACGACGACGCTCCCTCATCGCCCTCTCAGCCGCAGATCAGCATCAACGACGTGACTGTGACCGAGGGAGACAGCGGTCCGATCAACGCCACCTTCACCGTCTCCCTCTCCCAGGCCGGCAGCAGCACCGTCACCGTGGACTACGCCACGGCCGACGGCACGGCCACGGCCGGCA
>JALSKA010000235.1 GCA_026989095.1 Ardenticatenaceae bacterium | reverse complement strand
AACAGCTCCCGCGCCCGCTCCACCTCCCCAAGCCGCGCCTCCAGCAACGCCCACGCCTGCCACACAGGCGCATGCCCAGGGTCCGCCTCCACCCCGCGCGCGAACAGCTCCCGCGCCCGCTCCACCTCCCCAAGCCGCGCCTCCAGCAACGCCCACGCCTGCCACACCACGGGGTTGTCGGGGGCGGCCTTGGAAGCCGCCTCGAAGATGGAGCGGGCCACCTCCCACCTCGCGGCCCGCTGATAGGCCAAAGGGGCCTGGGTGAGGAGCCGGCGCCAGGGGCCCCACCCGTGCAGGGTGGCGCCCAGCGCCTCGAAGATGCGGGGATAGGCGCACTCGGGCTCCTCGGCCCAGCCCTCCTCCTCAGCGATCGCCAGGGCGCGCTCGGCGATCCAGGGGTGGCGGGTGCGCACCAGGCCGGCCTCTTCCCTCGGGGCCAGGATCTCCCCCTCCAGGCGCTTCAGGAAGCGCCGCCCCACCTGGGCCTCGTCCACGCCCAGCAGCGTGGCCAGGGCTGGGCGGGGCAGGCTCAGGCCAAAGCGGTGGACGGCGGCCAGGTAGGCGTAGCCGTCCACCAGCATCTGGCCGTCGGGCCACGCGCGGACTTTGGCGAGCACGTCGCGGATGATCTCCTCGAACTTCTCCGCCCCCTTCCGCGCCGCGAGCATGGCCGGCAGAAGCTGGCCGTCGGCCCGGTGTCGGTCGATGAAGTGGCGCACCCGCTCCTCGGGCGGGAGGAGGGACAGGCGGTCCAATTTGCCGGCCTGCTCCAGCTTGGCCAGGATGGCCCGTGCTTCGTCCTGATCCAGCTTGCCCAACACGAAGGTGTGGAGGTCCCCGTACCGGCCCAGGCGGGCCCGGGGCTCGGCGGAGGAGCGCCACTCGTGGGCGCGGGCGGCGGCCAGCAGGCGCACGGGCAGTTGCTCGCGGTGGAGATCTCGGACCAGCGCGAGAAGGGCATCGGCGTACCGGTCGGCCTCGTCCACCACGAGCACCAGGGGAATCTCAGGGGAGACGGGCAGGCGGCAGGTGGCGCGCACGTGGCCCTCGTGGGCGTACATGACCGTGTAGCCCGCCCGCTCGGCCAGGTCCCAGGCGAGGCGCATGAGCAGGGTGGACTTGCCCTCGCCGGCCTGCCCCAAGATGAGGGCCATGCGCTGGGGGGAGCCGCCGGGCGCGGTGAGGAAGTCCCAGATCTCCCGGGAAAGGGCCCTCGGCGCGTCGAGCCCGCGGGCGATGTCGGGCCAGGAGGGCTCGGTGCCGTCGTAGAAGTCGGTGGCACCTCCCCGCGCCCGGTAGTCACGGCGGGCCTGTTCGTCCAGGGGCGCGAAGAGGAGTTCCTCCTGGGGAAAGCGCACGAGCACTTGGTTCTCGTCCCCCGTGATCACCACGTTACCGCGGGCGTCCCCCTGAATCCAGACGTTCCTGTGATCCATGTCCCAGCTCCCCTCATTCCACATTCCACTGTCGGACGGCGGCTACACGGCTACGGCGGAGGTGACCCGGGGCGAGGCGGCAGGTCCTCGGCCACGGAGACGAGGCCGTGGGGGTCGCGGATGACCACCCAGCGCCTGCCGACGCGCACCAGGCCCTCCTCCTCCCACTTCCTGAGCACGCGGCTGACTGTGTAGAGGGTGGTGCCGCTCATCTCGGCCAGGTCCTGGCGGGAGAGGGCCAGGTCGATGAGGATGCCCCGGTGAACCCGCCGGCCGGCCTGGCGGGCCAGGCGAAGCAGGGTGTGGGCGAGCCGGCGCTCGACCCGCTCCGTGGCCATCTCCCGGAGCCGGTCCTGGAACTCCTGCACCCGGCCGGCCAGGACGTGCATGGCGCGCAGGGCCAGCTCGGGGTAGCGCTCCATGAGGTCGGCGAAGCAGGCGCCGTGCCAGCAGAGGACGACGGCGTCGTCCACCACTTCGGCGGAGACGGGGTAGCACGCCTTGCCGAAGACGGCCACGGCGGCGAAGGGTTCGCCGGGCATGATGAAGCGCATCAGGACCTGGTTACCGTCGGGGGTGACTTGAACGAGGCGCACGCGGCCGCGCACCAGGACGTAGAAGGAGACGGCCCGATCACCCTGGTGGAAGATGTAGAGCCCGCGGCCGAACTCCAGCCGGCGCGCGGCGCCCAGGATCTCCTCCAGGGCGTCCGGGGAGAGGGGGGCGAAGAGTTCGGTTTTCCTGAGCAGCTCCAGCTCGTCGAGTGAGACGGGGGCCATCGGCAATTTCCTCCTCGACACGGCGTTGCGCGCCCACGTCGAGTGTACTTCAACTCGCGCGCCCCCGCAAGCCGGGCCATGCTTGCGAGGCAAGGCCGTGCCTCTTGTGCTCTGGGCGAAACGGCGTATCATAACCACCATCTTCCGGGCCCACACTCCCCGCCGGACGGGCCCCTTCCCCCAACAGCAACAGCCAACCGCGGAGGAGGCAAAGGAGCACGCCATGCCACCGCAACCGACACCACGTGCGGGAGCCATCGCCATCATCGGCGGCACCGGCGCCGAGGGCTCCGGCCTGGCCATGCGCTGGGTGGCCGCCGGCCACGACGTGATTATCGGGTCGCGCTCGGCCGAGAAGGCCCAACGCCGCGCCGCCGAGCTCCTGGAGGCCCTGGGGCCGCGCGCGCGTGGCCGGCTGCGCGGCCTGCCCAACGCCGAGGCGGCCGCTGCCGGCGAGCTGGTGGTCATCACGGTGCCCTACGGGGCACACCGGGCCACCCTGGAGGCCATCCGGGAGAAAGTCCAGGGCAAGGTCGTCGTGGACTGCACCGTGCCCCTGCGCCCGCCCGAGGTCACGCGCGTCCACGTGCCGGCGGGCGGCTCGGCGGCGCAGGAGGCCCAGGCCCTGTTGGGGCCGCGGGTGCGCGTGGTGGCCGCCTTCCAGAACGTGGCCGCCCACAAGCTCCAGGCCCTCGACGCCGACGTGGGGTGCGACGTGCTCGTCTGCGGCGACGACGCCGACGCCCGCGAGCAGGTCATCGCCCTGGCCGAGGCGGCCGGGATGCGCGCCTGGCACGCAGGGCCGCTCCAGAACGCCGTGGTGGTCGAGGGGCTCACGTCCATCCTCATCGGCATCAACAAGCGCTACCGCGCCAAGGGCGCCGGCATCCGCATCACCAACGTGGTGCGGGAGGAGTAGGCTCACGTGGCGCGCCTGGTGCTCACGGCCCTGGAACACTTCCCCCTGGTCCGCCCGGGGGACGACTTGCCCGCGCTCATCGTCGGGGCCCTGCGACAGAACCGCCTGGCGCCCGAGGACGGCGACGTGCTGGTGGTGGCCCACAAGGTCATCTCCAAGGCCGAGGGGCGGCTGGTGAAACTGGACGAGGTGGAGCCCTCTGAGGAGGCCAGGCGCCTGGCGGCCGAGACGGGCAAGGACCCCCGGCTCGTGGAGGTGGTGCTGCGGGAGTCGCGGGCCATCGTGCGCACGCGGCCCGGCGTGATCGTGGCCGAGCACCACCTGGGCTGGGTCTGCGCCAACGCGGCCGTGGACCGCAGCAACGCGCCCCCGGACGAGGGGGGCGGCGAACAGCTCGTCCTCCTCCCCCGTGACCCGGACGCCTCGGCGCGGGCCATCCGGGACGCTGTGCGACGGGCCTTCAGGGCCGACGTGGCCGTGATCGTGAACGACACCCACGGCCGGCCCTTCCGCCTGGGGGCCGTGGGCGTGGCCGTGGGCGTGGCCGGCATGGCCCCGCTGACCGACCTGCGCGGCCGGCGCGACCTCTTCGGCTACACCATGCGCACCACCGAGGTGGCCACGGCCGACGAGCTGGCCGCGGCCGCCAGCCTGCTCCAGGGACAGGGCGACGAGGGCCGGCCGGTGGTCCACGTGCGCGGGGCGCCCTTCGTGCGCGACGAGGAGGCCACGTCGCGCCGGTTGATTCGCCCCCGCGAGCTGGACATGTTTCGGGGGTGATGAGGGATGAGGGGTGAGGGATGAGGGGTGAGGGGTGAGGTGAACGAGGAGCGGTTGCACGTTTTCGAGGAGTTGGCCGCCGGCCGGCGGAGCATCCGCCGGTACCAGGAGCGGCCCGTGCCGCCGGCGCTCATCAGGAGGCTGCTGGCCGTGGCCGGCCGCGCGCCGTCGGCCCACAACCGCCAGCCGTGGCGCTGGGCCGTGGTCACCGGCGAGGCCCGCCGGCACCTGGCCGAGGCCATGGCCGCCGACTTCCGCCGCGACTTGCTGGCCGACGGGCTCCCGCCCGAGGAGGTGGCCGCCCGCGTGGAACGCTCCCTGGCCCGCATCGCCGGCGCGCCGGTCCTGGTGCTGGCCTGCATGACCATGTGCGAGATGGACACCTACCCCGACGCGCGCCGCCAGGCGTGCGAGCGCCTCATGGCCGCCCAGAGCGTGGCCCTGGCGTGCCAGAACCTGCTGCTGGCCGCCCACGCGGCCGGGCTGGGGGCCTGCTGGCTCTGCGCGCCCCTCTTCTGCCCGGAGACGGTGCGGCGGGCGCTGCGCCTGCCCCCCGACTGGGAGCCCCAGGCGCTAATCACCCTGGGGTGGCCGGCCGACGAGGGGCGGGAGCGAGCCCGCAAGGCGGTCGAGGAGGTGACCCTGTGGCGGTCGTGAGGGTCGTCCTCCTGGCCGGGGGCGTGGGCGGCGCCAAGTTGGCCGAGGGGCTCCAGCAGCTCCTGGGGGAGCGGCTCACCGTGGTGGGCAACGTGGGCGACGACTTCGAGCTCTGGGGCCTCACCATCTGCCCGGACCTGGACACGCTCATGTACACCCTCGCCGGCGCGGCCAGCGCGGAGACGGGCTGGGGCGTGGCCGGCGACACCTTCGCGGCCCTGGAGATGATGGCCCGCTACGGCGAGGAGGTCTGGTTCCGGCTGGGCGACCGGGACCTGGCCACCCACGTGCTGCGCACGGCCCTGCTCCGCCAGGGGTGGCGGCTCACGGAGGTGACGGCCCACCTGGCGGCGCGCCTGGGCGCCAGGGCGCGCCTGCTGCCGGTGACGGACGCGCCGGTGCGCACGCGGGTGCTCACGGACGAGGGAGAGCTGGCCTTCCAGGAGTACTTCGTGCGCCGGCGGTGGCAGCCGGCCGTGCGGGCAATTCGCTTCGCCGGCGCCGAGGAGGCCCGCCCCACGCCCGAGGTCTGCTCCGCCCTGGCGTCGGCCGAGGCGGTGGTGATCGCGCCCTCGAACCCCTTCGTGAGCGTGGAGCCCATCTTGGCCGTGGGGGATGTGCGCGCCCGCCTGCGCGCGCTGGAGGCGCCCGTGGTGGCGGTAACGCCCATCGTGGGAGGGGAGGCGATCAAGGGGCCCGCGGCCAAGATGTGCCGGGAGCTGGGGGAGGAGCCCTCGGCCCTGGCCGTGGCCCGCCGCTACGCGGACTTCATCGACGCCTTCGTGCTGGACGCGCGGGACGCCGCCCTGGCGCCGGCCGTCGAGGCCCTGGGGCTCCGTGTCGTGGTGGCCGACACCATGATGTTCGACCCCGAGAGCCGCCGGCGGGTGGCCCGGGCAGCGCTGGAGGCCGTGGGGGTGGAGCCGTGAGGGCACGGGGCGACTTGTGGGCCATCGTGCCGGCCAAGGAGGTCGCAGTGGCCAAGTCGCGCCTGGCCGGCGCGCTCCCCAAGGCCGAGCGGGAGGCGCTGGTGCGCGGCCTGCTGCGCCACGTGCTGGCGACTGTGCGCCGCGCTGCGCCCCGGGCCGGGCTGGCCGGCGGCATCGTGGTCAGCCGGGACCCGGGCTGGCTCGCCCTGGCCGCCCACCAGGGGTTCCTCCCCCTGGTGGAGGTGGGCCCCGGCGGGCTCAACGCCGCCCTGGCTCAGGCCGTGCGCGCGGCCGCCCGCCGGGGCGCCGGGGGCGCGCTCATCCTGCCCCTCGACCTGCCGCTGCTGAGCCCGGCCGACGTGGTGGCGCTCGCCGCCCGGCTCCCCCGGGGGCGGGGCGCCGTCATCGCGCCCGACCGGGCCGGCACGGGCACCAACGCCCTGCTCATGCGGCCGGCCACGCTCATGCCGCCGGCCTTCGGCCCCGATAGCGCCGGCCGCCACGCGGCCATGGCCCGCCAGCGAGGGGCCGCGGTCCACGTAGTGCGCCGACCCGGCCTCGCCCAGGACTTGGATCGGCCCGGGGAGCTCACAGTGTGGTCGGCGGCTCGTCGGTGGACTGTTGAAGCAGATATCGGGAAATACTGCGAACAAACTCCGAGAGGTCGCCCAGACAGTGCTGAATGTAAATGTAGGAGTACACGCGGGCGGCGTCAACGTCCAAGTAGAGATGCACAAGTACGTTCCGAAAACGGGCCATCGGGACAAGGCGTGCAGCGAGATCAGAGGGCAAAATTCCGGCCGAAGCCAGAGCCTCGAAAACCTCGGCGTATGTGTTCGGTGGGCGTTGCCCGTGCTCTGCCAGCAAAATGCTGCCGATGTCCAGAGCAGCTTGAATGGCCACCTGAAGGTAGCGCTCTGCAGCAGGAGCCAGATAGGGGTCACGTAAAAATGTGTCGCGGTCAACGAGGCTCAGTGGTCTCAGGGCTTCCAACGCGTCTTCGATGCGCTGCAAGCGCCTGACGATAGGCGTTGTGTCCACGGCGAAATGCTCCTTGTGCCGCGCATTCGAGAAAGCGGCGCTCATAGAGAGCCAACGTGGGCGCGAAGTCCAGATAGGCCGAAACGACGCGCGCCTGGTAGGCGACGAACGCATCGCGATCACGACAAAACAGCACGACACCATCTCGTAGAACCCGATAGGCCAGGGGAAGTGGCACTTCGTTGAGAACAGCAACGTCCACGTCAGAGATGTGCAGGGCAGCGGATATCCGTTCCGTCAACATCAGCCGCACACCTAGCGGGTCATCGGGAACCGGATCGAAGAAAACGGCCACGTCCACATCCGACAAAGGGCCGTGTTCGCCCCGTGCCCGTGACCCGAAGAGAAGGGCGAACAGGACTTCGGGAACACCGGACACAAGAGTGCTTACGCGACGACGAATTGTGTCCCCAGATACGCTCATGAGCCGTCAACTCCACGTGTGTCGTCCGCCTGTGGTTATCTACATTACAATTGTACTTGGAATTCACCCACCGGACAACTCGGAAAGGAGCAGCCCATGTTGAAGCGAGTCGCCCTCTACCTCCAAGACAAGCACGACCTGCGGGAGAGCATCGAGTACGTGCGGTACGCCGAGGCACGGGGCTTCGAGGCGGTCTGGCAGGCCGAGAGCCGGCTGGTGCGGGATGCCATCGTGCCCATGGCCGCCTATGCCGCCACCACGGAGCGCATCAAGGTCGGCAGCGGAGTGATCAACAACTGGACCCGCAACGCGGCCGTGATCGCGGCCACCTTCCTCACCCTGGACGACCTGGCGCCGAACCGCATCCTGCTGGGCATCGGCGCCTGGTGGGACCCCCTGGCCTCCAAGGTGGGCATCCGCCGGCGCAAGCCCCTCCAGGCCATGCGGGAGGTGGTGACCACCGTGCGCCGGCTGCTCAACATGGAGCGCGTCACCTTCCACGGCGAGTTTGTCCACCTCACGGACGTGGAGCTGGACGTGGTCCACGGCCGGCGCGAACCCCGCCACGTGCCCATCTACATCGGCGCCACCGGCCCCAAGATGCTGGAGCTGGCCGGCGAGATCGCCGACGGGGTGGTGCTCAACTACCTGGTCTCGCCCACGTACAACGAGATGGCCATGGAGCGCATCCAGGCCGGACTCAGGAGGGCCGGCCGCTCCCTGGACGAGTTCGACCGGCCCCAGTTGGTGGTCTGCTCCCTCGACGAGGACCGCAAGAAGGCGCTCGACAACGCGCGGAAGCTGGTCACCCAGTACTTGGGCCAGCAGCCCCACATCATGAAGGCCAGCGGCGTGCCCCAGGAGCTCCTCGACGAGATCAACCGCATCATGACGTGGCCGGCCACGGAGGAGCAGATCGAGCGGGCCATGGAGCTGGTGCCCGACGACGTGGTGCAGATGATCACGGCCAGCGGCACGCCCGAGGAGTGCCGGGCCAAGGTGGCCGAGTACATGGCGGCCGGCGCCACGTGTCCCATCCTCTACCCCTTGGGGGACGACGTGCGGGCCATGATCGACGCCTTTGCCGTCGAGAAGGCGTAAGGAGGGAGGCCCATGCAGTACCACCGTGCCACGTCCCTCGACGAAGCCCTGCGCCTCCTCAGGAGCCCCCGGGCCGTGGCCGTGGCCGGGGGCACGGCCCTCATGGCCGAGGGCATCCCGCCCGAGGCCGAGCTCCTGGTGGACGTGAGTGCCCTGCCCCTCCGCGACGTGCGGGAGGAAGACGGCGGCCTGACTCTGGGCGGGCTCGTCACCCTGGAGGCGCTCAGAACTGCCCCCCAGGTTATCGCCTTCGCCGACGGCGTGCTGGCCGAGGCAGCCCGCCTGACGGCCACCAGCGTGTTGCGCCACCGGGGCACGCTGGCCGGGGCGCTGCTCACCGGCCTGGCCCGGGGCGACCTGCCGGCCGCGCTCCTGGCCTTGGAGGCCGAG
>JALSKA010000234.1 GCA_026989095.1 Ardenticatenaceae bacterium | reverse complement strand
ACACATGTTATACTCACCGCCACACGGCCTGCGCGGGTGACGAAGGGGAGTCCGGCCCACACGTGTGTGTTCCCAGACGTGTCTTCACGCTCAACTCCGGTGAGCCCTGGCCGGCGGCAAACGGGCCGCGGCCGTTGTCACAGGAGAGGGCCACCGGGCATGTTTCCCCACCTGAGGCCATTGTTCCACCTTCACACTGAGAGGAGGCGTGTTCATGCCCAAACGCACCATAACCCCCCAGGACCTCTACCGGTTCCAGTTGATCAAGGAGTTGCGGATTTCGCCTGACGGCCGCTGGGTCGTCTACGTCGTGGAGCGGGTGGACCAGGAGGCGGAGAAGAAGTACACCAACTTGTGGCTGGTCCCCACACAAGGCGGCCGGCCCAAGCCCTTCACCACCGGCGACCAGCGTGACACCATGCCCCGCTGGTCGCCCGACGGCCGCACCATCGCCTTCCTCTCCAACCGGGAGAACGAGAAGCAGCCCCAGATTTACCTGATTGACGTGGACGGCGGCGAGGCCCGCCGGCTCACCGACGTGCAGGGCGAGGTGGGCGAGATGGTCTGGTCTCCCGACGGCTCGCGCCTGCTGGTGCAGTTCCGCCGGAAGGACCCGGAGGTCGTCGAAATGGAGAAGGACGCCACCAAGAAGGAGCGGGGGCTGGTGGAGCGGCACATCACTCGCCTCTTCTACAAGCTGGACGGCTACGGCTTCCTGCCCAAGGACCGCTGGCACCTCTACCTGGTGGACGTTCGCACCGGCCGCATGAGCCAGCTCACCGACGGCCCCCACGACGACACTGATCCCGCGTGGACGCCAGACGGCCGCTGGATCGTCTTCGTCTCCAACCGCAGCGAAGACCCCGACCGCGAGCCCGACGCGGTGGACCTGTGGCGCCTTCCCGCCGATGGCGGCCCTGCGGAGCGCATTCCCACGCCCTACGGCCCCAAGCACAGCCCCTCCGTTTCACCCGACGGCCGAACCATCGCCTACTACGGGCGGGAAGGCCGGGGCGAATGGTGGCGGAACCAATCCCTCTGGACGGTTCCCTGGAAGGGGGGCGAGGCCCGCAACGTGACCCAGGAGCACGACTTGCACGCGGCCGTGGACATCATCAACGATGTCATCGGCGCGTGGGCCACGCCCAGGCCCCTCTGGAGCCCCGACGGGGAGTGGCTCTACTTCCCCGTGGCCCTGCACGGCACGGTGCAGCTCCGCCGCGTGCGGCCCGACGGCTCCGGCATGGAGACGGTGCTGGACGAGCAGGGCGCGGTGGGGTTCTTCGACGTGGACGGCCAAGGCCGCCGGCTGGCCTACTTCTTCGGCACCCTCACGGACCCGGGCCAAGTCCACGTGCTGGACGTGGGGCGCCGGCGTTCCCGCCGGCTCACCCGCCTGAACGCCTGGCTCCGCCGCGTGGAGCTGGGCGAGGTGGAGGAGGTGTGGTTCACGGGGCCGGACGGTTACCGGCTCCAGGGCTGGGTGCTCAAGCCCCCCGACTTCGACCCGAGCCGCAAGTACCCTTCCATCCTGGAGATCCACGGCGGGCCGCAGACCCAATACGGGTTCGTCTTCATGCACGAGTTCTACCTGCTGGCCGCCCAAGGCTTCGTGGTGGCCTTCAGCAACCCCCGTGGCGGCCGGGGGTACGGCGAGGAGCACACCCGGGCCATCTGGGGACGCTGGGGCACCCATGACTACGAGGACCTCATGGCCTGGGCCGACTACGTCGAGCGGTTGCCCTACGTGGACGCCGGGCGCATGGGGGTGACGGGCGGCAGTTACGGCGGCTACATGACCCTCTGGATCATCGGCCACACGAAGCGCTTTCGGGCTGCGGTGGCCCAACGGGTGGTGAGCAACTTCATCAGCATGTGGGGCACCAGCGATTTCAACTGGGCCTTCCAAAACCCCCTGGAGGCGGGCCCGCCGTGGGAGAACGTGCAGGTGTATTGGGAGCGTTCACCCGTGGCCCACTTGGGGAACGCGGAGACGCCCACGCTCATCGTCCACAGCGAACAGGACCACCGCACGCCCGTCGAACAGGGTGAGCAGGCGTTCGTGGCCCTCAAGTACAAGGGCGTGCCCACGGAGTTCGTGCGCTTCCCGGGCGAGCCCCACGGCCTCTCCCGCACAGGGCGCACCGACCGGCGCATTGCGCGGCTCAACCACATCGTGCGGTGGTTCCGGCGTTATTTGGGGGATGACGAAGGGGCGGAGCCCTCGGGGTGATCGTTCCCCTCCTCCGGGCGTTCCCCTACCGCCCACTCCAGGGCGTCGTCCACGGTGTAGAGCCCGGTGTCCCGCTGGCGGCAGAGGTGACGCTGGAAGCGCAGGACGCGCTCGACCTCCCCGCTGGGCCGGCGGGCCAGCCCCCGCTCGGCGGCGGCCTGGGCCTCGGCGAAGCGGCCGCTGCGGCGCAGCACGTCGGCGAGGACGGCCGCCTCTGCCTCGGGGCTCTCGGCAAAGGGGTGCCCGCGACGCCGGGCCTCGGCGAAGAGGGCCGCGGCCCTGCGCCGACAGAGGGCCGCGGCCACGTCGTGTTCCTCGCCCTCGTCGTCACAGTGCCAGGCCGCGCGCAGGGCCGCCCAGCCCGCGTCGGCGTGGTTCCCCTCAGCCTCCAGGATCATGCTCTGGCAGAGGAACATGTTCGCCAGGTAGGTGAAACGCTCGTCCCGCAGTTGGGCCCGGTAGTCCGGCCGGGCCACCACGGCCCGCGCCGTGGCCGACGCCTGCGCCACGTCCCGCGCGCAGTAGCCGCAGGAGGGACAGCATTGCACCTGCATGGGCAACGTGAAGCGCAGCAAAGGCGGCGGCCGCGTGTCCAGGTCCGGCGCGCCGAAGGCGCTGCTCGACATGAGCACGGTGTGGGTGGAGGTGTGCCCGCACACGGCACAGGTGCGCTCGTCCTCGTAGAACGTGGTCATGGTAACCTCCGTCAGCGGTTCTGGAGCGGGAGCGCCCTTCAACTCAGCCCCGATTCCCACTCGTACTGGTAGAAGATCACCCACTCCGCCCCCCGGAGGGCCTCCTCCAGGCGGACCATTTCCTCCCGGAGCCACGCTTCTTGGTCCCGGGTCCGGTATTCCTGTGCGCGCCACCAGGCCCAGAAGGGGGAACGTGTCCTCTCGTCCAAGGCCCGCACTTCCTCCCCGGTGAAGAGCCCCACGTAGTTCAGGTCGATGGGGGTGAATGCCTCGAAGAAGCGGGATTCCCAGTGCTGAGCCCAAAACTCGCGGTACAGGGTGTGGCCCCACTCCCACCAGTAGGGCTCCCGGAAGATGGCACAGCCGGCGCGTGGCTCGTCCGGCACCATCCACACCCGATCCCGGCCGACGATGAACCAGCGCGCGCCCTGCACCGCTTCCAGCAGGGCCTGCCGCCGCGCCGAGTCCGCCTCTGAAAGGGGGTGTCTCTCGGGGAGCCAAGAGCGCCGCCCGCCCTCCATCCCGGGGCGCGCCCACACCTTCCTGCCCGCGTGCAGGTCGTAGTCGAGAAGGCGCGGCCACCCGACGAGCACGACCTCCCGGCCGTCGGGCAGGCGGAGGTGCCGGTCGGCGTTGAGCTCGAAGAGGCGGTCCAGGTCCCACCAGGGGGGCACATCGAAGATCAAGCCGGCGTCCGCCGCCTCCCGGGTGAGGACGTAGAGCCTGGTTGAGGTTGCCGGCATGGGTCACGCTCCTTCATCGGGGTAGGTGGTCTCGATGTAGCGCCGACGTCGCGTTTCCATCTCTGCCCAAATCAGTCCGGGGACGAGGGATCGGATGAGCCGGTGCAGGGCGGTGCGCTCCTCCTCGGGAAGGAGGTGGACGGCCAAGCGCGCGCGCCGTCCCGCCGCGACCACGTCCAGCCGGCCCGTTTCGCCCCCAATGCCCGGGGCCGCGGGGGGCGCCTGGGCGCGGTCGAAGAGGCCGGTGGCCTGGGCCCAGTTGTGGAGCAGGATGCGCGCCGTCAGGTCGGGGTAGAAGTCGGCCGTCCACGGCTCCACGCGCTCCGAGGGGTAGTCGGGCCAGAAGAGGAGGTGTCCCCGGTCCGGCGGCTCCACGACGATGGTGTACTCGTCGTGGTGGGGTGGGGGCACGCTGCCGGCGGCCCACTCGTAGGTGAGGGCGAAATCGTCGGGGAGGAGCGAGCGGTAGAGGCCCGCCCAGTCGCGGCGTTCGGGGGGGATGGGGTGCTCGAGGAAGCGGTCGAGCTCCGCGCTGGCGACGTAGATGACGCCCTCGGGCCCGACGACCCGGCAGTCCTCGCCCAGGGCCTGCCACCGCCGGCGCACCTCCTCCCGGGAGAGGCCCGGCTCCCGCATCTGCTCCACCGAGCTCCACGTGCGGCGGCGGGCGTACTCGACGGCCAGCTCGCGGGAGGGGAAGCCCAGCACGGCAACTTCGTGGTCCGGCTCGTGCCGGTTGAAAAGGTCACAGACGATCACAGCGTAAGGTGAGCCTCGCACGTGAACCTCCCTCTCGAAGGGACATGCGATCCAGATTGGGGGGACCTGAGCCGTTACGCTGCCCGGTTGTTCATGGCCGTTGTGCTGTGGGGTTTATCTTATGTCAAGGTTCGCCTGGTGCCAAGCGACGGACAAATTCGACGGTCCCCGTGAGGCCGATCAGCTAGGAGCGGGGCGGTGGCCCTTCTGTTCTCCCTTCCCGTGGCCGCATGGTGGGCGCGCAGCGGGGACATTCGGTTGTCACTCCACCTGCTCGTGATTACAATAGAGGTAGAGGCCGTGTGTGACCGCGACGACGGGTGTGCCGCCGCACAACTCAGACGTGGAGGGCTACATGAGCTTGGAGTTTCTCCTCCGGTGGATGGGCGCCCTGGTGATGGCCTCGGTGGGCTGGTGGATCGGCGCCACCTTGGCCGAGCGCTCGGGCAGCGACGACGTGCGCAGCCTGCTGGTGCTGGCGTTGGCCGGCTTCGCCTTCGGGCTCCTGCTCACCCCGTACCTGACGACGCGGCCGGCCGGGTGGCTGCGCCGCAAGATTCGCCAAATTCCCGCCCACTATCTGCTCTCGGGCACCATTGGCCTGGCCCTGGGGCTCATCATCGCGGCCCTGCTGGCCTTTCCCCTCTCCATGCTGCCGGACCCCTTCGGCAACATCTTGCCCTTCGTGGCCGCCCTCCTCTTCGCCTACATCGGCGTGATGACCATGGTGACCCGGGAGCGCGATCTCATCGCCGCCCTGCGGGTGCGTTTCTCGCGCAACGGCAGCGGCGAGCGCTACGTGATCCTCGACACGAGCGTGATCATCGACGGCCGCATCGCCGACATCAGCCGCACGGGGTTCATCGACGCCACCATGCTCGTGCCCCGCTTCGTGCTCAACGAGCTCCAGCACATCGCCGATTCCAGCGATCCCCTGCGCCGCAATCGCGGCCGGCGCGGCCTGGAAATGCTCAACCGGCTGATGAAGGATTCCGAGACGCCCATCGAGATCGCCGACATGGATGTGCCCGAGTTCCACGAGGTGGACATGAAGCTGGTGGCCCTGGCCCGGGACCTGAACGCGGCCATCGTCACCAACGACTACAACCTCAACAAGGTGGCCGAGCTCCAGGGCGTGCGCGTGCTCAACATCAACGAGCTGGCCAACGCGGTGAAGACCATCATGCTGCCGGGCGAAACGCTCAAGGTTCACATCATCCAGGAGGGGAAGGAGCCCAACCAGGGGGTCGGCTATCTGGACGACGGCACGATGGTGGTGGTCGAGGAAGGAAAGGCCCACATCGGCAAGAAGAAGGAGGTGGTGGTCACCCGGGTGATCCAGACGGTGGCCGGCCGCATGATCTTCGCCCAGTTGCCCAAGAGAAACGGGCGGTCCGCGAAGTCATCATGAGCGTCATCACCGTGTCGCGGGAGCTGGGGAGCTGGGGCAGTGAGATCGCCGCCGACGTGGCCCGCTCGCTGGGGTGGCGCTTCGTGGACCGGGAGATCCTCTACCGGGCGGCCCGGGCCGCTGGCGTGCCCGAACTGGCCCTCGAGGAGCTCTCCTTCGAGGGCCGACGCTCCTTCGTGGACCGGCTGTTGAGCGCCCTCCACCTGGAGCCCACGGTCCCCCCGCTCCCCGAGGCCGGCGACCGGGAGCGGCTGGCCCAGCCCTTTGGCGGCATCCTGGCGCCGGTTCTGCCCCCCGTGGCGCCCACGCTGGAGAGCTATGCCTCCATGCTGGGCGACGTGGTGCGCGCCATCGCCGACAAGGGGCACGTGGTCATCGTGGGGCGCGGGGCCCAAGTGATCCTGGCCGGCCGACAGGACGCCTTTCACGTGCGCATCACCGCCCCCTTCCACGTGCGCGCCGAGCGCCTGCGCCGCGAGCAGGGGCTCCCCAGGGCGCAGGCTGCCGCGCGGGTGCGGGAGAGCGACCGCGCGCGGGCCGAGTACGTGCGCCGCTTCTACCACGCCGATTGGCGTGACCCGCTTTTGTATGATATGGTTATAAACACCGCCCACATTTCCAGGCGCACGGCCGTGCGCTTGATCGCCCTCGGGTGGCACGAGACCGTCCAAAGAGCAGGCAGCACAAGGAGCCCGTAGCAGGAGACATGTTGCGCATTTACAACACCCTGACCCGGAAGAAGGAACCGTTCGAGCCGTTCAACCCGCCCGTCGTCACCATGTACGTGTGTGGCCCCACCGTCTACGACAGCGCCCACATCGGCCACGCCATGAGCTACTTGGTCTTCGACGTGGTGCGCCGCTACCTGGAGTACCGGGGGTACCGTGTGCGCCACGTGCAGAACTTCACCGACATCGAGGACAAGATCATCAGGCGCTCCCGGGAGCTGGGCGTGGGCTGGCAGGAGCTCACGGCCGGCTACATCGACGAGTTCCTGCGCCAGATGGACACCCTCAACGTCAAGCGGGCCCACGTCTACCCCTACGCCAGCCGGGAGATCCCCGAGATCATCCGCATCATCGAGGGCCTGCTGGAGAAGGGGTACGCCTACGTGGTGGACGGCGATGTCTACTTCCGGGTGCGCGCCGACGAGGACTACGGCAAATTGAGCGGCCGGCGCCTCGACGAGCTCCAGGCCGGCGCCCGCGTGGCCGTGGACGAGCGCAAGGAGGACCCCCTCGACTTCGCCCTCTGGAAGGCCTCCAAGCCCGACGAGCCGGCGTGGGAGAGCCCGTGGGGGCCGGGGCGCCCGGGGTGGCACATCGAGTGCTCGGCCATGAGCATCCACTACTTGGGCCCCCAGATCGACATTCACGGGGGCGGCGCCGACCTCATCTTCCCCCACCACGAGAACGAGATTGCCCAGAGCGAGAGCTTCACGGGGTGCGTGCCCTTCGTGAAATATTGGATGCACAACGGCCTGCTCCAGCTCGGCGGGGAGAAGATGAGCAAGAGCATCGGCAATCTGGTCACCATCGACGAGATCCTGGCGCGCCACGACCCCAATGCCCTGCGCCTCTTCGTGCTCTCCAGCCACTATCGCCGGCCCGTCACCTACACGGAGGAGAGCTTCGCGGCCGCCGAACGGGGCCTGGAGCGCTTCTACGCGGCCCTGCGGCCACCTCGGGGCCTTCCGGGCCCACAGGACCGGGCGCTGGGCGAGAAGGCTCACGCCACTCGCTCGGCCTTCGAGGAGGCCATGGACGACGATTTCAACACGGCCCTGGCCCTGGGGCACCTCTTCGACCTGGCGCGGGCCGTCAACGCGGCGCGCGATGAGGGCGTGGCCGGCCCCGGCTTCACCGAGGCCCAGGCCACGTTGCGCGAGCTCCTGGAAGTGCTCGGCTTCCGGCTCCAGGGCGACGGCCACCGCGCCCAGGACGCCGACGTGACGCCCTTCATCGAACTGGCCGTGGAGGTGCGCGCTCACTTGCGGGCCCAGAAGGCGTGGGCGTTGGCCGACCGGATTCGCGACCGTCTCCAGGAACTGGGCGTGGAGCTGCGCGACACCCCCGAGGGCACCGAGTGGACGTGGAGGCCGCCGGCGTAGGCCGAGGGATCGCGTTGTTGGGGAGCGCCGTTCACCCAAGGTGGGAGACTCAGACGGGAGTGGCACACGGGATCAACTGAGGAGACCACAAAGGAGTGAGGAGCCATGAAGGCACTACGGGCCGCAGATCTCCCCTTGGACTACAACGCCGTGGACATCCTGGAGCGTAACCTGCCGGCCAGGGCCGACAAGGTGGCCCTCTACAGCTACGAGCGCCACCTGACGTTCCGCGAAGTGGCCGAGGAGGTGAACCGAGTCGGCCACGCGCTCAAGGGGCTGGGCGTGCGCCCGGGCGACGTGGTGGGCATCCTCTGCCCGGACCGGCCCGAGTGGGTGACCACCTTCTTCGCGGCGCTGAAGGTCGGCGCCGTGGCCCTCGGCATGAACACCCTGCTCACCCCCCGCGAGTACGACTACATCCTCAAAGACAGCCGCGCGCGCGTGCTCCTCGTCCACGACTCCCTCTGGCCCCAGGTGGCCGACATCCTCGACGGCCAGCCCTTCCTCGAGCGGGTCGTTGTGGTGGGCACGCCCCAGCGCCCCGGCGACTTGGCC
>JALSKA010000233.1 GCA_026989095.1 Ardenticatenaceae bacterium | reverse complement strand
AACCTCTGCCGGTGCACGGGCTACTACAAGATCGTAGAGGCCATTGGGGCGGCCGCCGGCCAAGGCGGGGAGGGGGAGGGGTGAGGAGCATGGGGGAGCATATCAAAGAAATCACAGTGGAGAACTTCAAGGCTGTTCGTCATGTGTCGTTGAAGTTGGGATCGATGACGGCCTTTATTGGCACTCAGGATGCCGGAAAGAGCAGCATCTTGCAGGCTGTGGCCCTGCTGCTGACCGGAACCACTGCCTGTTCGCGTCACTCTTCACTCACGGAGTGCCTCTTCGAGTACCTGAGCCACGATCTGTTGCGCGCTCCACGCGCTGAACGGCGCACGTGGCAGGAGCTTCTGGCCGGCTTTCGCGCACAGGTCAAGTTGAAGAAGAGGATCATTGAGCTCGAGTGGCGTGGTTCCCGATTCGTGCTGCACGGCTTTGATCCGGTCGCTACTCCCCGTGCGTTCTACGTTCACCTGTCAACTGAGAGTTTGAGGCGTCCTGTCTACGTGGACACGTATCCTCCGCGTCTCGCTCCCGACGGGGAGAACCTGCCGGCCGTGTTGGCCGCGCTCCAAGGTGAACACTTGCGGCTATTCTTGGACCTCCAAGAACGCTTTCGCGGTCTAGTGCCCACAGTCAGGGAGATCCTACTCCGCCGTCTTCCTGTTGTGCGCGAGGAAGTGCAGACGATCACGGTCAACGGCGTGGAGACGACGTACACGATCAAACGACAGTACATGGGCGACTGTTTGGCCTTCCGCCTCACGACCGGAGAGGTGGTTCCGGCCGAAGCCATGTCGGACGGGGCTATGCGCATTCTCGGCTACCTCACTGCTCTTATGGCACCGCCGACACCGGAAATATTGCTCGTCGAGGGGCCGGAAGAGGGCATCCACCCTGAAAGCGTGAAACACCTAGTACGGTTCTTCCGCGCGGTTCAGGAGGAGAGAGGGGTCCAAATCCTGATGACAACCCACTCCCCCGATTTTGTGAGCTGGCTTGAACCCCACGAGATCGTGCTTGTCCGCCGGGGTGCCGACGGGTACACTGAAGCTCGGAGGATGGATGAGATTCCGCACATCGACGAATGGATGGAGGTCATGTCGCCCGGCGAGCTGTGGCTGCTGAAAGGTGAAGAGGAACTCATCGACGAACCTTCAACAGGGGAAGTTGTCAACGATGGGGAGTGAAGTGGTCTTTTTGTGTGAAGGACCTCGCGATGAGGCTGTGCTTTGCGGTCTCTTCTCTCGATTGGGGATTCGTAGCTGTAACCAAGAGTTACCGTGGAAAGCACAGCGGGTGTATAGGTGGCACGATGTACAACGTGACCGTCGCAAGCGGAGGTGGACTCAACGCCTGCTGCGACGATGTGGAAGGCCGCCTACCCGAGATGGCTACCGAATTCTCACTGTCGCCTTTGACGCATGGCGCGACCAAAGTAGACCGGAAGCTATTCTGGTGGCCGTGCGGGACAGGGATCGAGAAGAATTTCAAGGTCGCTGCGCCACTCTGCAGTGGGCAGAACAAAACCTTGGAGAGCGACGATTCGTTGGAGCATGTGCCGTCGAGTGCATAGAGGCGTGGATATTGGTGCGATGTTCGCTCGATGGCCGGAAAGTCTCTTCCCCTCACCAATTGAGGCCTGAAGAGGCGAAGAGGAAAGTGGCTGAAGTCATGGGTCAGGACAATCGTGAAGGTATATACGCGTTATTTTCGGAAGCATATGAGTGGAATGACCTGGTAAGCGCCGATGGGTCTTGGGAGACGGGACTGGCCAATTTCATGACAAAAGTGGCTTCTCGGTTCTCGGACATCGAGGGAGAACTTCTCTCAGGAGCAGCGCACGATGGGTGAGTCCCCCTTCTTCGTTGCCGATGTGGAGGCAGCCGTGGGCGGCACCATTCCCCCCGACGGCATTGTCAGCCGCACCCTCTACCGGGCCGGGCGCACGCGGGCGGTGCTCTTCGGCATGGCCAAGGGCCAGGAGCTCACTGAGCACACTACGCCCTACCGGGCACAGCTCCTCTTCGTGCGCGGGAGAGCCCGCGTGGAGGCGGCCGGAGAGGTGTTTGATTGCCGGAAAGGGGCGTGGCTCGTCTTGCCCCCCAACGTGCCCCACAGCGTGGAGGCCGTGGAGGAGACGCTCTTTCTGCTCATCATGGTGGACGAAGGGTGAGGTGGCTTCAGGTGGTGTGTCACGGAAGGAGTGGGCCGCGTGAGCGATGACCGAGGCGTTTCCGACGCCTACCCCGTCAAGACGATGATCCTCATCGTGGACGACAACCCCGCCACGTGTCTCACGCTCAAGAAGCTCCTCGACGACCCCGCCTACCGCCTCGTCTTCGCCCAGCACGGCGAAGAGGCGCTGAGCAAGGCCGTGCGCCTGCGCCCCGACCTGGTCTTGCTCGACACGCTCATGCCCGGCATGGACGGCTGCGAGGTCTGTCGCCGCCTGCGCCGACACCCCGAGCTGAGCGAGGTGCCCATCATCATGATGACGCCGCCCAACGACCAGCGGGTGCGCCTCCGGTGCATCGAGGCCGGCGCCGACGAGTTCGTGACCAAGCCCATCGACTTGGCCGAACTGCGCGCCCGCGTGCGCATGGCCTCGCGGCTCAACCGCTACCGCCGCCTGCTGGCCGAGCGGGCCCGCTTCGAGCGCCTCATCACCCTCTCGCCCGACGGCATCGTCATCGTGGACGCCGAGGGCATCATCCGGCTCGCCAACGTGGCCTTTGCCCGCATGGTGGGCGCTGGAGCCCGCGAGGACGTTGTCGGCCAGAAGTTCTTGGCCTTCGTCCACCGGGAAGGGGTGGAGACGTTCGCGCGGGAGCTCATCGGCCTGTTGGCAGACCCGCACGGCGTCACCCGGTTCGAGGTGGAAATGGTCCGCGGGCAGGGGGCTCTCGTGCCCGTGGAGATCAACGCCGGCCATTTCCTCTGGGACGGCCGGCCCACCGTGCAGATCATCGCCAGGGACATCACCGAGCGCCGCCAGGCGGCCGAGAGGCTGCGCCGCGCGCACGTCGAGCTGCGCCAAGCCTACGATGCTACCATCGAGGGGTGGTCGCGCGCCCTCGAGCTGCGGGACCGGGAGACCGAGGGACACACCCAGCGGGTGACGGAGTTAACCGTGCGCCTGGCGCGGGCCATGGGCATCGAGGGGGAGGCGTTGGTCCACATCCGACGTGGCGCCCTGCTCCACGACATCGGCAAGATGGGCATTCCCGACCACATCCTGCGCAAGCCGGGCCCCCTCACCGAGGAGGAGCAGGAGCTCATGAAGAAGCACACCACCTACGCCTACGAAATGCTCTCCCCCATCGAGTACCTGCGCCCGGCCCTCGACATCCCCTATTGCCACCACGAGTGGTGGGACGGCACCGGCTATCCTCGGGGGCTCAAGGGGGAGGAGATTCCCCTGGCCGCCCGCATCTTCGCCGTGGTGGACGTGTGGGACGCTCTCTGCTCGGACCGGCCCTACCGCCGAGGCCTGCCGCCCCACGAGGCGCTCGCTTACATCCGCCGGCAGGCCGGCACCCAGCTCGACCCCCGCGTGGTCGAGGCGTTCGTGGAGCTCATCGCGGAGGAACTCCCCCTTGACCCTTGGGAGCGCTCCCGGCCACCCACAGGGTGACCACGTCGCCGTCGGCAAGGCCCAGGGCCTGGCGCAGGTTAACGCCGGCCACGAGCTCGACCCGGTCGCGGGGATACCCGGGCACGTCGGGAAGCACGATGGCCGCCCGCAACCCGTTGGCCGCACCGGCCGAGGTGAAGTGGCTCCCCTTGGCCACGACGGCCGGGTAGGCCCGCGCCTCGCAGAACTCGGGGCTGATTGGGTCGATGGAAACGCCGGGCTGCGCCCGGAGGCGTCCCCACGTGGCCAGCTCGTGGGGGGCCTCCAGGCGCAGGTTCAACGTGCCGGGATGTGGGTCGATGTTCAGGCGGGCCCTGAACTGGGCGCGCACCCACGCGAGCGAGGTGAACTCGCGCCCTCGGCCCAGCCCGCCGACCACAATGCCGCGCAGGATCACGGCTCCCATTCCCTCAGCTCGGCCAGCACGGCCTGCTCCATGGCCGCCATGGCCTCCCGTTGGTCCCCTTCCCACTGGTAGGTGAGGGGGGCCACGACGACGCCCGGCCACGATTGATCCTTGGCCTCGGTCACCGTCAACTCGGCCATGGCGATGGGGAAGGGGGCCGCCTCGATTTGGTCCTTCACTTCCTTGACCGTCCCCTTGATGAGGAAGAGGATGTTGTCCGGCCCGATGACTTGGAGCGTGGCCCGCCCCTCCCGTCGCACGTTGGCCTGAGTGGCGCTCCCCACGTCAACGCCGAAGCGCACGGTGCGCTCGTCCCTGGCGGCCGCCCACGTCATCACAATGCTGGGCCACCCGTCCTCGCCGTGGGTGGCGAGCAGGACGGGCGCGCCCTGGCGCAGAAAGGCGAGGAGCCGTTCCGGCAGAGTAGATGTGACTTTGCTCATGGGACCTCTCCCTCCATGACTTCCCTTCGTTTGACCTCTTTTCGCGGTGGCCGTCCTCCCAAGGAGGCCCCCGGCGCCCCGCTCGGGCTCGTGGCACCCCCGGTGGCCTCCCGACCCCCGCGCGACGGCCCAAGTGCCTATGATTCGACTGCTCGCTTCTCCGGGCTCACCCAACGCTCGAAGAGATCGTAGGGCAGCTCGATGTCGAACATGTCCAACACGCGGTTGACCGTCTGGTTGACGATGTCGTCCAGCGTCTTGGGACGGTGGTAGAAGGCCGGCATGGGGGGCATGACGATGGCGCCCATCTCCGCCACTTGGACCATGAGCCGCAAGTGTCCCAGGTGAAGGGGCGTCTCGCGCGGCACCAGGACCAGGCGGCGGTGGTCCTTGAGCACCACGTCCGCGGCCCGCAGGAGCAAGTTGTCGCTGAAGGACATGGCGATGCCGGCCAGTGTCTTCATGGAACAGGGGATCACCACCATGCCCATCGTCTTGAAGGAGCCCGAGGAGATGGAAGCGGCAATGTCCTTGAAGCGGTAGACCTCGTCGGCCAGCGCTTCCACCTCGTTCACCTGGTAGTCTGTTTCCAGCACGATGGTCTCGCGGGCGGCGGAGCTCATCACCAGGTGAGTCTCCACGTCGGGCACGTCGCGCAACACCTCCAGGAGCCGGATGGCGTAGATGACGCCGCTGGCCCCAGAAACGCCCACAATCAACCGTTTCATCGGCTTCTCCTCCGAAAGTCCTCGATGATCTCCCAAATCACGGCGAACGCCCAGCGGTCCAGCTCACTGCCACCGTGCGGTGGCACTTGGCGGGGCAGGACTTCGGGGGCGAAGAACTCCACGGCGCCGGCGTCCTCGCCCGGCGTGGGCTCGCCCCCCACGATGCGGCCCCGGTAGACCACGAAGAGGATGCCCGTGTTGGGCTTGGAGTAGACGTTGAGGAGCTCGTCCACCTCGAAGTCCAAGTTCGTCTCCTCCTTGAGCTCCCGCACGACGGCCTCGTCCACGGCCTCGTCGTACTCCACGTAGCCGCCCGGCGGGGCCCAATACCCCTTGAGGGGCGCACACAGCCGGCGCACCAGGAGCAACCGGCCCTCGAACGTGGCCTGGGCCAGGGCGATGGGCACGGGGTTCCGGTAGTGGACGAACCCACACGCCGGACAAACGGGCCGTTCACGGCCGGCCACCTGGCGTTGGTGCAACCGGGTACCACATTCCGGGCAGAAGCGCACAGACATCCTCCAGAGCTCACAAATGCCTCGGCGTGCCCGAATCGGCCTTCACGAGGGCGCGCACCGGCCCACTGATCTCGTGGAGCTGGCCCCGGAAGGCGAGCCACACGGTTCTGTCGGGATCACGCCAGACGGCGAAATGCTCGCAGAAGTCGGGCTCTCCGGGGTCCTCGCCCAACACGGCCCGCAGGAAGGCCCGCATGGGCCCGGAATGGCTGATGCACACGACGTGCCGGCGTTCGGCCGGAGGCGCCGGCCGAATGCTGAGCTGAGCGCGGATCACCTCGGCCAGGCGGGAGGCCACGGCCTCGGGCGGCTCCGCGTAGGGCGAGGGGTGAGCCAACCAGTAGGCGATGGCGTCGGGCGCGCTCCAGAACGCATCGTGATAGGCCAGGCGCGCGGCGTGTTCGGGGGAGGGGGTCTCCTGGTAGGCCGCGCGCACGGCATCGTGGAGCAGGCGCATGGCTTCCTGGAGATACCCGTCCACCCACATGCGCACGTTGCAGAGCTTGGCCTGGGGCGCGGGTGGAAAGATGTGTGCGGTTCCCCCCGTCTCTGCCAGCGCCCGCACCAGGCCCCGGTACATGGCCTCGGCCGTCTCTCGCGCCCGCCGGGCCGGGCCGTGGAGGAAGACGACCTCATCGGCCACCACACGGCCGGCGAACTCCCGCCCGGCCTCCTCGGCCGCCCGTACCCCCTCCTCGGTGAGGGCCACGTCGTGTTCGTGGGAGGGGATGTGGGCGTGGCGAACCACGTAAGCGATGGTCTCTCGTCTCTGCTCGTCTTGGCCTGGGGGGCTCACGTGCTCGTTCATGGCGCGCTTTTCTTCTTCTGCTGGAGCTGGCCGAGCAGAAAGCCGGCCACGTAATCGGTAGGCTTGGCCTTGGGCTTCATGGAGGGGTCGCCCTTCTGCTTCTGGCTCCAGACGGTTTCCGGACGACTCTGAAGGATGACCACACTTTCCGGGAAGGGCAAATCGCGGTCAACGGCCCACTCGATGTCCTGTGGACAGCCGTAGTGGCGCTCGATCTGCTTCCCCAAGCGGGCCAATTCTTTCACTTCCTCGTCGGTCAGGCAGGGGGCCATCTGGCGCTCTTCGGGCACGGCCACGACGGTGACCTCCCGGTAGTGCAGGTTGGGCACACATTCCACGGTCTTGGGGGATACGACTCTCTTCACGATGTCAAGGGTCACCTTGTCCACCCAATACTCGTCGGGCGTGACCTCGCCGGCCACCACGGTTTCCCCCAAGCCCCAGTTGGCGTTGATGGCAATTTGGGACCGGTCGCCGTTCAGGGGGTTGAGGGTGAACATCACGCCGGCCGAACGGGCGTTGGCCATCTTCTGGATGCCCACGCTGATGAGCACCTTCTCGTGGGGGAAGCCCATCTCCGCCCGGTAGGTGATGGCACGCGGGGTGAAGAGGCTCGACCAGCAGATCACCGTGCGGATCAGCACGTGATCGCGCCCCTGCACCCAGAGGAACGTGTCCTGCTGGCCGGCAAAGCTGGCGGCCGGCAGGTCCTCGGCCGTGGCGCTGGAGCGCACGGCCACCGGCAACCCCACGACGCCCACGCGCGCGATGAGCTCGTCGTAGGCCGTTTGGATAGCCGAGGCCACCTCCGGGGGCACAGGTGTCTCGCTGATCAGCCTGCGGATGGCACGGCTGATCTCCTCCACGCCGGCAATGTCGCCGGGCCGCACGGCGTCGAGGCGGCGATAGACCTCGTCCCGGATGCCTCCCCGCTCCAGGAAGACGCGGAACGCCTCGGTGGTGACGGCAAAGCCGGGCGGCACGCGGATGCCGGCGTGGGTGAGCTCGCCCAAGCTGGCGTTTTTGCCCCCCACGAGGGCGTGGTGTCGTTTGTCAATCTCGTCGAACCAGAGCACGAACGGAGACGCCACCATCGTTCCTCTCCCTGTTCCCGCTTGTCTTCGTCCGCTGGCTTCTACCGGCGCGGGGCGCCGGCCTACAGGCGGCCGGCGCCCCGCACGTGGCGTCCCACTACGAGTCGAGCACTCTCACGGTGCCCGTGTTGCCGTCCACGTGGATGCGCTGGCCGGACTTGATGGTCTTGGTGCCGTACCCTGTGCCCACCACAGCCGGGATGCCGTACTCGCGGCAGACAATGGCCGCGTGGGACATCATGCCGCCGATGTCGGTGACCACAGCCTTGACGCGCGGGAAGACGGGGGCCCAGCTCGGCGTGGTGATGGGGCAGACGAGGATTTCGCCCTCCTGCACTTGGTCCAGCTCCTCGGCCCGCCGGATGACCCGCGCTGGCCCCTCGGCCTCGCCTGGCGAGCCGGCGAAGCCCTTGAGCGTGTCGGCAGCGGTCTGTTCTGGCTTCTGCCACTCCTCGATGGTCTCGGACGTGATGCCCCACAGGATAATGGTGAAGGGCTCGGTGAGCACCTCCGGCGGCGTGCCCAAGGCGGGTGGCGGGTTCCACTTCTTCATCTGCTCGATGAGCTCCTTGCGGCGGGCGATGCGCGGCGGCCAGTAGCCGGGGCCACGGGCCGGCGTGCCCACTGCCCAGGACGTCACCAGGTCGTAGAGGGCGCTGTAAATCTCGAAGCGGTGGAGGTAGAAGATGTCGTCCACCTCCTCGAAGAAGCCGTGCTTGACGAAGATGCGGCCGAACTCCCGCACCTTGTTCCACATGAGGCTGTGGTGCCAGTGCTCCACGTAGAAGTTGTGCTCCTCCACGTAGGGGTAGACGGTGCGGGCCAGGTTGAGCAGGTCGAGGAACGCCTTGCGGGCCTCGTCGTCGAGCAGGGCGGCGTACTCCTCGGCCAGGCGGTCGCGCTCGCGCTGGATCTCCTCGAGCGGGCGTTCCAGGCTGCGCCCCTGTTCCAGTTGTTCGATGTAGCCCCGGATGGCGGCGAAGGGGATGTCCAGGTTGTCGTTCCAGCTCCGGTGGTGGTGGTAGAACCCCGTGCCGGTGGAGAAGTTGAACCAGGGCTGACGTGCGGCCTCCAGGGCCTTGAGCCATTCCTGCCCGGCCTCACTCTGGGCGAGATCGGCCATGATGGCGTCGGCTCCCTTCTCCTGTTTGAGCACGTCGGCCACGCCGAGTTCCAGGGCCTTGGCC